>NZ_PYNY01000011.1:0-132522 GCF_003026135.1 Photobacterium sp. GB-36
AGATGGTGTCTAACCATCGCAAGAAATTGCGTGCCCTGGTGGTGGAATTGGTAGACACAAGGGATTTAAAATCCCTCGGCGTTCGCGCTGTGCCGGTTCAAGTCCGGCCCGGGGCACCATCTAATTGAGAAGTAAAAATGGCGCGTTGGCAGAGTGGCTATGCAGCGGATTGCAAATCCGTGGACCTCGGTTCGACTCCGGGACGCGCCTCCATTCTCTAATAATTAAGCCCGAGTGGTGAAATTGGTATACACGACGGATTCAAAATCCGTTTCCTTCGGGAGTGACGGTTCAAGTCCGTCCTCGGGCACCAGTACAAACGATAAAGCCTCAGCTCACGCTTGGGCTTTGTTGTTTCTAGTCTAATCAAAAACTTAGCCCTGTCTTTTTCTGGTTGCTTTCCTATTTTGTTTTAAACCGCCGTTATTATGCATACTTGTACTTAAAGCTTATTTGAGAGCATTGGTCACTAAAAGAAGGTAGTACAGTGAGTTGTTCACTGTACTACTCAGTTAATGTTATTTTGATTTATTTAAGATAACGTTGATAACACTATGTTCAGTCGGAACACCTAACCGAAAAGGAAAACCATAATGACCAGTGCCACGATGTATATATAATTTTGTGTTTTCCATTCCCCATAGCCCATGATCAGGGGATTTGGACAATAAACTGATCACCGTCGTTTTAAAACCGAGGCTCACTAACCCTATAAGCCCACCATGGGTATGACCACTTAAAAATAAATCTATAGAGTGGCTCTTTGTCGGAATATCTCGGATATGTGTTGGATCATGTAACATTGCAATACTTGCAATGACTTTGCTTTTATTAGGTAAGTTACCAATTGCTCTAAGAAGTTTTGACGCTCTATCTTTAAAATGAAAATCAAAACCAATAATTTGAACATGGCCTAGACGAGTTTGTACTATCTGAGCCTCGTCAATTAATAAATGAATATTATTGTTAGCTAATGCTTCTTTTACTATTTCAGGCGCTTCGTAATCATGGTTACCCATACATGCAAATACTTTTCCACTATATTCTTTAAGTGGGCTCAGTGATTGTGACAGTACTTGTGTTGATCCTTTTGATTCCATGGTTAAAAAATCACCCGTTAACAAAATGAGATCCGGCTTTTTCGCTACTGCACTTTTGCAAATGCGCTCGAGCCTAGCAACAGACATATATGGACCTAAATGAGGATCTGTTAATTGTATAATATGTAGATTTTCATCACTATTTAAAGTCGGATTTGCTAAATCTAATCGACTCAAATCTGATGGCTGAGCCTTATTATTAAGGTCAATAAATATATTCTCTTCGTTTATGCGAAAATTTTGTAAGACACCTATCAGACCGAGTATATAGGGAACATATAAGAAGTCGGCACTTTTGAAAAAAAGTAACCATATTGCCCAAGGGAAGGCGATTATCGTTGATCCTAAAAACCATTGCCCAGGCCAATTAATTAATATTCTAACCCAAAAAGGTTGCATCTTTGGTCGTAGAAGAAGAAAGGTGTCTATAAATACTAAACTGCATAATAGTAATATAATGAAGGGAGGTATAACACTCACTAACGTACTAAATAAGCTAAGAAAAACTAAACTATAAAAAGTTAAAATAACGCCTCGAATAATGGCAAACGCTTTAGAACGAAATAACCAACTAATAACAAAGTTAAAGAGTAATAAAGATAATGTTATTGCTACAATATTATCCAAAATAAAGTTCAATGAGATAATCCTATTTATATAACAAATGAAAATATAATTATTTAGTATATTAGCGAAAGATCTAGATAAGAGTATACTTTTAATATGCTATTCATCATCAAATATTTTTACTTATTTGCGGTGATATTTTATTTTTTTAAGCTTGTTGATGTTATAAATATGATATATATATCAATGTGATAAGTGGCTTATTAGATAATATAAACCGCTGTAATAACAGCGGTGATATTAAGAAGGCCTCAATCAAAGAGACTGAGGCTTTCTTTTGGTTACTTAGTATGAAATGACCAAATATTTCCAGTCGTTACTTTGCTATCATCGATAACATCGACACGCCAGTAATATTGGGTATTTGGCAAAAGATCATTCAAGCTATACTTATTATCTACTTTATCAATGGGTAATAAGGCGTCGATATTCTTACCTAAGTAGACATCATAACTAAATCGGTTGAGATCCTGTGAGAACATTAATTCAATATTCAGATCAACATTGGCAGCCTTATCAAAAGGGACAGGGTTAGAGGCGATTGAATGCCTATGACCTGGAATCCAAGTGTTAGGAGCTCCATATTCATAAGCGCCAATATCAGGGAAAGAGCCAAGATAATCAATCGCCATTAAACTACTGTTAGTTGTTCCCATATCAATGGTCATTGCGTTATCTTTCGGTCTAAAGTCACCCCAATAAGCGCCCCTTAAGTGGCTTAAGATCTCAGATGTATTACCTGTTATATTATTCGCTACCATACCCGGGACAGTTAATTGCTCGCTAGTACCCGATTTACGCCCTTGAAGTGTCCCTACTAAGTTGTTTAGCGTTTCAGAGCTGTCATTCAATCCACCGGCTGACGCTTTATTAAAGATGATTAGATCTGTGATGATGTTATTAAACATCAAGTTATTGTAGGTACCTTGCGTATCACCTTTAATAATATTGAAGGCGCTATTCCACACAACGTTGTGATGAACTAAGCCATCTTTACCTGTTTTAGCCGCACCTTCGACACCATCAAAACGAATACCTGCTTTTGGTGTATCGTGTACCCAGTTATAAGCGATCTCTGTGCCTGCTTGTTCATCAATCCCCACATTGATTGCTGCGCCATCATGTTGTAATAGACTGGTGTTGTATACATGGTTACCAATGACTTTAGAGCGAGCGCCAACGCGTACACCTTCAGAGTTACCTGCGGTATGAAAAGTGTTATTGCTAAAAGTGATATTCTGGCTTTGTGAAGCCATGTTAATGGAGCCTTCACCACCTGTACCTAGATTTGAATAGTCAATATCATGGATAAGGTTATTATCTACCACGTTACTGTTTTCTTTGATCATCTCAAACGCAGGTCCATCAGTGTAAGCAAGGTAACTATTGGTGATCTTGTTGTGTGTTTCTGTGATGGCTTTATTGTTATTAATAAACTTAATGGTTTGAGGGCGAGTTAAGTCACCTAACATGCGCTTTGAATACGCGTAATATTTCGCATCAAGATCATTAAAGGTAATAGACTGTGAGCTTATCACTGTAAATGCTGTCGCAAAAAAGTCGACATTATCGAAAATAAGGTGGCTAGAATTTCGGATGGTTAAGCCATAGGTCTGTTGCTTACCACGCACATGAAGCTGGTTAGGATCAGCATTATCGGGTGCCCATAAATAAACGGTTTTCGTTTGCTTATCAAAGAACCACTCATTGGGACTATCTAATAGCGCGAGTTTACCTTCAAGGTAATAGTGGCCTTCTTCATATTTGCCGTTTTTATTCGCCCAAAAATTGCCTTTAGAGAGCATATTAGTAGCGGCTTTTTTCATCGCAGTGCCTGATTGAGAAAAATCGGTACTATAGGTAAAGCGATCACTACCAACCGTGTGACTATCAATCACTTGTGCCCAGTTCAACCAAGAACCAATGTTCATGATGGCAATGGCACCTGTTGCATCAATACCTGAATCAGCTAGTGATTGTGTGTTTACATCACTAGGAAGAGGTTGATATTCATTACCACTGTTTTTAACAGTGATCTTTTCATACGGGCGTTCATCAATCATTTCACCGAAACGACTTTCAGGGGCTTGATGACGCCATGTCGACTTCATATCCCACAGTGAGCTATCACTTAATTGAGCATTAGGCCAACGCGCTGACATCACCATTTTATCGTCAATAAACAGTTGCCAAATATCTTGATTGATTTGCGTTTTGTAAATATTACCGTCGTGTCGTTGCCATGGTGTCGTAATATCTATGGTGCCATCAAAGACGCTGTTATTTCCTCTGATCACTATGGGTGCTTCGCTGATCCCGTTAGCCTTATCAATGACTTCTGCTGTTTTATAACGGCCTTCTGCCAGTTCAATAATGCTGCCTGCTTTAGCTTGAGATAAAGCTTTCTTTAGGGTTTTGTAAGGCTTAGTGAATGAGCCGTTATTATTATCGTTGCCATTAGGGCTAACAAAAATAGCTTGTGTTGCAGGGCAGCTATCGTAGTTTTCGGCGATAGTGCCGTCAGGGCAAGTAACTTCTGTTGGTGGTTCAGTAGGACATTCTGCAATCGTTGGTGCGGTAGAGCCGTCAGGGCACTCAATCGGTTCTAGGGGCGTATCTGGGCAACTTGTTTCATTCCAAAACCATGATGATGACTTAGGTGTTTCCCATAATCCAGGACCATTTTTAGCTTCAAAGCATTGAGACTGGTAGCTAACAATATCACCGTTATTAACTTTTGTTTCTCCCGCAATCCATAACGTGATATCAGATACCGGAGGTGTTGTTTCATCGACACAGATATTATCAACCAATATTTGACCATTTGGACAGACCACAGGTTCAACAATATCGACACAAATGTCATCGATTAACTCTTGATTATCCTTGCATGTTGGAGGGGGGGAACCACCGCATTCGGTCGGTTGCCAAAACCAATTAGACGATGGTGAAGGTGTTTCCCATGAGCCTGGATTATTTTGTGCGATATAACATTGTTCATTGTATATAACGGTATCGCCATTAACGACCTTGGTTTTACCATTAACCCACTCGATTGAGTTTGCCTGAGCATTAAAGCTAAATAGAGGTAATAAGAAGGGAAGATATTTAATTCTTTTGTTCATATGCATTCCTTGGCTAAAAGCGTTGCTGATCATTAATAGTTGTTATTTTTTTGTTAAAGATTAGCGTGAGGAAGGCAAGTAAGCATAACTTCGGTAAATTTAGTAGAGGTATTGTGATAGCCGAAATACTTCACTATAGATACACGGTATATTACATTTGTCGATTTGATGTTGGTTCAATTATTTAGTAGTACTAGAAGCTCACTTTCACTCACCAAATCGAACGATTTCTTAGTAAATATAAGAGCGATTTGAAGAGAATAAGAATAAATTGATTTCGATGCTTGTTAAAAATTCAAAGCAAGTGATAATGCGATAAATTGAAAGTTTGTTTTGTAATTAATTTATGTAGGTGCAATGAAGATACCCCCACGATTACAACCTCTTGTAGAGGATGGCCTTATTGATGATGTTTTATCACAATTAATGAGTGGCAAAGAAGCTTCCGTATATGTTGTTCGCAGTGGTGGAAAAATCTGTTGCGCTAAAGTTTACAAAGAAATAGATCAACGTAGTTTTAAAAAAGCCGTCTCATATCGAGAGGGGCGAAAGGTGCGCAATAGTCGTCGTGCTCGAGCGATGGAAAAAGGCTCTAAGTTTGGCCGTGATGAACAAGAAAAAGTGTGGCAGCAAGCTGAGGTTGATGCGTTGTCGTTGTTAGCCAAAGCTGATATACGAGCGCCTGTGCCTTATGGCTGTTTTGATGGCGTATTATTGATGGAGTTGATCACCGATGCAGATGGTAATGTTGCACCTCGACTCAACGATATCACGCTAACTAAAGATCAGGCATTACACCACCATGAGCTAATGATTAACTATGTTAAACGTATGCTATGCATCGGCCTTATTCATGGCGATCTATCAGAGTTTAATGTGTTAGTGGATGCTAATGGCCCTGTTATTATTGATTTACCGCAAGCAGTAGATGCCTCAGCCAATAATAATGCCAAATGGATGCTTGAGCGTGATGTTAAAAATATGGCTAACTATTATGGTCAATATGTACCTGAGTTGCTTAATACACAATACGCAAAAGAAATGTGGGCATTATTTGAAGCTGGAACATTAAAGCCAGAGACTGAACTAACCGGTATTTATGTTGAAACTGATGCCGACGCAGATATTGATAGCGTGATGGCGGAAATAAATGCTGTGATGGAAGAAGCTGCACTTCGTCGTGCTCGCATCGCAGAACACGAAGAAATAGACTAACTCCTCATTAATTCCGTTGATTGTTGAGCACAACGATCAATATCGTCATTATTAGAGCTTTGGTAAAATAAAGCTCTAATCTTCGTTTTTATTACAATGAAAAGGTACATCTAGCAATGAAAGAGGCGTCAGTCATTATTGGGTTAACTAACCCTAAAAGCCCTACAAATGTTGGAGCAGTACTAAGAGCTGCAGGGTGTTATCAGGCGGATGCGGTTTTATATACAGGAACCCGATATGATAAAGCGGCAAAGTTTCAAACTGACACGAAACAAATGCAACAGACAATTCCTTTGACTGGGGTAGCATCAATGATTGATGATCTACCCGTAGATATGAAGATTGTGTGTGTCGATTTTGCAGAAGGCGCAACATTACTTCCTCATTTTACGCATCCAGAAAAAGCGATTTACATCTTTGGCCCTGAAGATGGTTCAATCGCACAAGATGTTGCAGACAAAGCCGATCATGTTGTTTATGTTCCTACTGTCGGGTGCATGAATTTAGCTGCCTCCGTCAATGTTGTGCTATATGATCGCCTAGCAAAGCAGGAGAATATTGTTCAAAGTGATGAACATATTCGCCAAAATAGAGATAATAAAAATAATCTGCGTGTAACGGCTAAATAACGTATAGCAAAAATAAAAACTTAATGGTACGCCCTATCTTAAGGGCTATCATTTAGCTTCTAGAGATTAACTATCACTTAACCCTCCCTTAAAAATATTTATATTTCTAACTATTAGTCTGCAGCGTATGCTTTTTAAAATTCTTATATGAAAAGAAAAAAGCATGAATATTTGTATAGATAACAATCGACATTTACGTAAGTTTTTCCATCAACATGCCTGTTACGAAGAAGCAATCATGTGTGACCTTCGTGAACGATTACCGCTCTTATTAACGTTACATAATGGTAAAATTAAATCGGTACCTCATGCTTTTTCTTCTAAATTGAGAGTCTTAGAATATAAGATTATTGTGAAACCTGATGTTGCATTTAGGGTTGCGTTTACAGTGAAAGATGAAGTACTGACAGTGATTTTTATTAGTGAAGTACTCATAAAAGCACATTTTTGTAAATTGATAGCGAAAACAGATTTACTTGATTAAGAGGTTGCTAATGTCAAAGTTACATATTTCTCAGGTTGAATCAGGTTGTGAACGTTTTTTAAAGTCGATGCAGGTTGGTGATGCATTTGAAGTACTGACTTTTAAAAAAGATCGTGGTTTTAAAGTATTGAAACAGTCATCAACAGATTATGTGTTTAAGCAGTTTGGCTACATTGAGCAGAATATTGTATCTGAGTCTAGTGCGTTGAAAAAAAACATTAAAAAAGCTATTAAAATAGAGTTTCCGAGAAGTAATATTGCATGGATTGAGCATTTCCATGGGGTAAAGTCGATTGATGAATTAAGTAAAAACCAGCAAACACAATATCATTTATTTTAATCATAATGTGGTTTTTATTAATGGTGTAACAAAACATCACAGCAGTAGAAAAATTGCATTTGAGTATAAATTTTCTGATTTGCTCTCAACACCAACAGGCGATATAAATCTTTTTTTATCTCGATTGGAACGAATATGAATTACGACAAACTTATTGATGCTTTATTCACGCAAGGTTGGTTTGTCTGGGATGACTTTTTAGCTCAGGATGAGGTTAAAGCACTTAAAGCTTGCATTCCCGATGATTGGAGCCAAGCGGGAATTGGCCGAAAAGATGAATATACCACCCAAAAATCTATTCGAAGCGATAAAATTCAATGGCTCTCGGCTGAGATGGGAGAGCCTGTTGCCAATTTTTTAAAACGAATGAATGAAATTCGCCTAGAGGTGAATCGTCACTTTTTTCTTGGCTTATTTGAATATGAAGCACATTTTGCCAAATATGAGCACGGTGATTTCTATCAAAAGCATTTAGATTGTTTTCGTGGTCAAGAAAATCGTAAATTAACAACGGTATTTTACCTTAATGATGATTGGCTACCCGAACACGGTGGTCGTTTAAAAATGTATGATTTAGATGATAATGAATTAGCAACATTAGACCCAAAAGCGGGGCGTTTAGTTGTATTCTTATCTGAATTCTTCCCTCATGAAGTGTTGCCAGCAACACAACGTCGTTTTAGTATCGCTGGTTGGTTCCGAACTAATGGGGTTACAGGTAATCAATTAGATATCTCTCGTTAATTAATGATAAAAAAGGAGCTTTTGGCTCCTTTTTATCTTTTTAATATGTAATATATTTGAATTAAATATTAAATTAAACACGATGCTATTAATATTGATTATATCAATTATTGAAAATAGTAAGATATTTTAATCAGTAAGATAGTATTTCTTATATGATAAAAGCCTTAAAGGCTAAAGTTTTATAGAATATGTTTCATATATTTATTTTCAAAATGCAATAAAACATAGAATTATTGCTTAAAAGCTAATACGTAATCTGATTTAAATCAAAATAGGCATGACAAATCTAGGCATCTATGTCTAGAAACTTTTTTTCAATTAAATGATACTGTATATTCAAATCATAAACTTTATAAATAAATCAAATTCAGAACAGCTAGGTTAGAGCATTTAATGGTTACTGAACTAAAAGCTTTAAAACGAAACCAATATGGTAAAGATTTTATCTGTAAAACCATGCAATCGGTATATGATGAATTAAAGCCAGATCATTTTTATATAGCCTATTTTAATAAAACTGGTACAAAAGCAACGTCATTAGCTTATTACGTCAATGGTAACAAAAAAGTCAGTAATATTAGCTATATGCTAGATGATATACCTTGTCGTAAAGTGTTAGAAAGCGGTGCAATATACTTGCTGAGCTCGCAAGCGTATCTTGTTTATCCTAAAGATAAATTACTGGTTGAGTATGGTTTTGAAGCATATTTAGGTATTCCTATTTTTTCAAAATATGATGATGTGATAGGTATCCTCGTTTGCTTGTTTGAACAACCCACTACTTTAACACCTTTACAATTTAATTGGTGTGAGGGTATTGGTCAACAATTAGGTTCAGAGCTTCATTACTTAGCATTACTAGCTGAGCAAAAACTGTTGTTAAGTGAGATGGAGTCATCTCAACGTGTTGCTAAGTTGGGTAATTGGCAATGGGATGTACAGACAAACACATTTACTTGGAGTCAAGAAGTATACCATATTTATGAAGTCGATAAGCAGCTAACCCCAAATTTGAAATTAGTTCAGGAATACATCCATCCTGAAGATAGAGATCGTGTTATTCATTTTATGAATAATATAATAATATCATCACATTCAAGCTATAATATTATATATCGTTTATTATTGCCGAGTGGGAAAATTAAATATGTTAGAAATGAATCGAATATATTTAAAGATGATAATGGAAATACAAACCTAGTACGTGGCATTGTTCAAGATATAACTGAGTTTTATCATTTATCATCAGAGCTCTCTATAACATCAAATAAATTACATGTTACTTATAATGCAATTATAGAAGGTGTATGGGAGTATGATTTTTCAAATAATCAGACAATAACATCACCTAAAATATGGGATCTTTTGCAAGTTGAAAGTGGTAAAGTTAATTCGCTTCATGATTGGATATCAATCATTCATAAAGATGAGCGAAGAGCTGCAATTAATGCTTTCAAAAAAATTAAAAAAAATAAGTGTCAGTTATTTAGTTTTGAATTTAGAACAAATCCTTCTTCAGTTAATAATGATAGCAATTTAACTGATCGTTGGTTTAAGTGTGAAGGTCGTGTTGTTGAAGTTGATGCTTTTGGTAAAAATGAAAAAATAGCTGGTGTGTTAACTGATATCACAGAATCAATATCAACTGTTCAGCAATTGAATTTAGCAAAAACTGTCTTTGATAATACTTCAGAGTGTATTGTTATTACTGATCACTGCAATAATATTGTTACGGTAAATAAGTCATTTGAGCAAGTGACAGGATATAAAAAAGAGGATGTGATCGGAAAAAATCCAAACATATTAGCGTCTGGCATGCATGATAAACGGTTCTATGAAAACATGTGGCATAGTGTGGAAACGACAGGCCAATGGAAAGGACTGCTCTATAATCGCCGGGAAAATGGTCATGTTTATCCTGAAGAAATGACAATAAATAAAATTGAAGATGATAATCATGAAGTCGTTAACTATCTTGGTGTTTTTCATGACGTTAGCGTACGCCAACAAACAGAAAAAAAATTACGTTTTTATGCGAATAATGATGCGCTAACCACACTTATGAATCGCCGTTGTTTTAGTGAAATGGTAGAAAAAGAACTCGTATTTGTTAAAGACAACAAAGCAGACGATCGTTGTTATCAGGCGTTTTCCATTCTATTTATTGATCTTGATGACTTTAAAGCAATCAATGATTTATACGGTCACGCTGTAGGTGACAAACTTCTAAAATATATTGCTGAAACGTTATTAAAACATTGTAGTGATGACAGTTTAGTCTGTAGATATGGTGGTGATGAATTTGCTATTTTACTCAAAGGCTATTCATCTTCTGAAGCTAAAAAATATGCTGAAGATTTAATAGGCGTATTGCTTCAACCTATTTATATCGACACTATTAAATTGGATATTACAATTAGTATTGGTATTTCGTCGTATCCAGAAAGTGGTTTTACACATCTAGATTTATTAAAGAATGCTGATTATGCAATGTATGAACAAAAGCGTAATGGGTGTAATGGTATTTCTATTTATGATGGAAAATTACAAGCGGAATATATACGTCAATTAAGGTTGAAAGATCGTCTGATTAAAGCTATATCAGAATATAAAATACAAGTTTATTATCAGCCAATTATTGACATTGAAACAGGTAAAGTATGTAAGTTTGAAGCTCTTACGCGTTGGTTTGATGAAGAAGAAGGGTATATATCACCTGTTATTTTCGTTGAGATGGCAGAGAAATATGGCCTGATTGGTGATCTTGGGAAAATAGTTTTTGATAAAGCGTGTTGTGATCTTGCAGATATTCGTCAGCAGGGTTTTACTGATATTTGTATATCTATAAATCGTTCTGTTCGTGAGTTCTCAAGCTGTGATCAAAAATATATCTACGATGTTATTGAACGATATAACTTACCGTTTGATAAAATCATGATTGAAATAACCGAATCTGCAGCATTAGATGAAGGTAATAATATTTTGGAATTATTATCTGAATTTTCTCAAAAAGGGATATCTATTGCGATTGATGATTTTGGCACAGGTTATTCCTCAATGTCAGCTATTATCGCCAATAAACCAAATGTCATTAAAATTGATAGAAGTTTCATTATTGATATAGAACATAGTGTTGAAAGCCAAATTTTAGTTTCTCTCGTGATGGATATGAGCCGAAAGCTAAACCTAGATGTTGTTGCTGAAGGTGTTGAATCTGAAGCTCAAGTGCGTATTTTATCTAAAATGGGCTGCCACTATATTCAAGGTTTCTATTTTAGCCCTGCCGTTGAAATCAAACAGGTAATGAGATTACTTGAACAGAATGCAGCTTGTACGATCCTTACAGATGTTTAACTAACAAGCTACATGGATAATCATAGTCGTGCTATAAAGTAAGAATTATTCGTATTTTTCAGGTAGTACATGCAAACGATATTTTTTGATTTTGATGGCACACTCGTTGACTCTGAGCGCTTTCATGCTGTGAATTGGAGTCAGTATTTAGCTAGCTATGGCGTTGAACTAAATTCTGAGACGTTCATGTCTCAGTACGCTGGCGTAACTTGGCCTCAGATCGCAGAGCACTTTATCTATCAATACAATATACCGCTAACGGAAACGGTAATGATTGAAGAGATGGAAGCATTAACAGAGAAGATGATCGTTGAAAAAGGCATACCACCGATGCCTGGTGTGGATGAATTGCTCAAAACCTTATCGGGTAAAGTGCCGATGGCTGTCGTCACCGGAGCTCCAAAAGATTACGTGCAAGGTGTTTTAGCGCAACATGGCTGGTTAGCACTCTTTGAGCATGTATTCAGTGGATATGAAGTGGCAAATAATAAACCTGCGCCAGATGTATATTTACAGGCCTGTAAAACAATGCGTGTGCTGCCTGAAAAGGCGGTTGCAGTAGAAGATAGCCGTACTGGATTAATGTCAGCACTGAGTGCTAATACCTATGCGGTTTTTGTAAATAGTCATAATATAGAATTAACTGCTCAGGCTCAGCATTCGTTTACATCAATGAAAGAGGCAACACCTGCGTTGTTATCATTGCTTAAGGTTAATGATTAAACATATTGTTTAGCTTATTGGTCTAGGTTAGCTATTACCTAACGAGTTAAGTTAGAATATGTCAAATTTTAGATAGGCTGTTATAAATGGAAAATGAAGATATCATGACAGGCGATATGCTTGTTGAGACGGTTGAAAATCAACTTGCTGACGGTGAGCCGTTAGTTGTTAAAGAAACGCTAATGCGTCTTGTAATGACAGGTACACCACGAGATGAAGCAATTCAAATGATAGCGTGCGCATTATCCATTGAAGTTTTTGATGTTATGAAAAATGATGGTAAATTTGATCTCAAGCGTTATAGCGAAAACTTAGCAGCGCTTCCTGATATGCCTTGGGAAGATGATATTTAAATCATAATAAAACCGCATAATATCTTGTTGCTATAAAAAAGAATATGCGGTTTATTTATTTCAACCATTCATACCAGTATGAAACTCACATCGCTTTTATTTAATATCCGTTGATTGGTGTATTGTTGCTATGCGAGCCAAGGTTGCAAGTGAAATATTGTGTTCTTCTTCTGTTGCCGCTGTACAAGCATCTGCAATAATATGCACCTGATAATCTCTATCATGAGCATCTCTAGCCGCAGATTGAATCGCCCATGTTGTGCTTACCCCACAAAAATAAATATCAGTGATCTTATTTGCACTTAATACGCTATCTAACTGTGTGTTATGGAAAGGATTGACTCTTGGTTTAGTGATCACAATATCGTCTTTACTTATCCGTAAATTTTGATGAAATTGTGTTCCCCAATCGTTCAAGTTTAATGCATTGATAGATTGCGCTTTACCAAACATTGGCGAGTGTAGGGGGAGATCGAGATAGTGATTATGAAAACCTACTTTGACATAAATACAAGGAATATGTTGGCTTTGTGCCCATAGAATTGAGCGGTTTGCATTTTCAATTGTATTATTATCAATAACTTGTTGAGCACAACTAGGTATTTTCCCGTTTAAATCAACGATATCATTAATAAAATCAATAACAACAAGTGCTTTATTCATACTAAACCTCGCAAAATTAAAACCATTCTAACATTACACAGTAAATCACAACTTAACGGATGAGTTATAGGGAGTAAAAGGCTTGATTGAAAATAGAGGTACAAAAAAGCTGTTATCATTTAACTTATTTTAGCTAAATACTAACAGCCCGTTTCAATGAATAAATTAAGCGTAAGCAAAAATAACACTACCGCCTTTGATAGTATCAATAATTTTCTTTGCAATTGCTTCAGGTAGGGCTGGACAGCCCCAACTACGACCTAAATAGCCATTACGTTTAATAAACTTTTCAGAAACATATTTTGCACCATGAATAACAATATAGCGTTTTAGTGCGTTGTCATTTTTACCACGGGTTAAGCCATTTAGTTTAAGAGAATAACCATTACCACCTATATAAGTCGATTCGGTTAAAAATGTACCCAGTGACGTTTTGTGCGAATTTACTTGATTCGAAAACTTATCGGCTTTAAGCAAACCGCTATTCATGCCATGCGATACGTATGTTTTGTAAAGTAATTTGTTTTGTTTTAAATCAATCACATAAAATCTTTTTTGTGTTGATGGTTTACTATAATCAATGATTGTCAGTAATGACTTTTTTTTGCCTTTGGTTTTGTTATACGCAATAAAGGCTTGTTTAAATACGTCGTAGTTAATTTTGTTTTTAAGATGTGCTTTTTGGTAAACATAATCTACTACGATATCAGTATTCTTTCTTTCAGTATGAAGAGCATGTGCTGATGTTTGGAATGACAAAGAACACATGATCAAAATTATTAGACATATTGCTTTTTTCATTAAGTCAGTACTACCATCGAACAATGCTTACGTGGATGTTTTGCGGGCTAAACTTTAGCATAAAAATAACGAATTAATAGGTAGTGTGAATGTAGTGCTATGCCTTAAGGGAATGCATTGAGCGATGTTTATTTCATAAAGAATTAAAGATAAACAATAAATAACAGTGAGTTATAAAAAAGAACAGCATTTAATTATATTTATAGATATCAGTTTATCTGGGATGTGTAAATCACACGTTTAGTCGATGATAGGCTACTAAGTAATTGTTTTAAGATATAAAAATATAATGGTACTCACTAAAGTAAAAATAATTCTTTTTATTGGAAAAAATGAAATTGCGTTGAAAAATAACCACGTAAACGATCTTATTTATATAAAAGCCTATTTTCTAGATTTCAGTGACTAAAAAAGCAGGTAGCGAACTACCTGCTTGTAGGACTTTACTTAGACGTTGATTTAGATGTTACAAACTTTCGTCCAACTACCGTCACTTCCTGGTACTGATGATGTCCACCAGTTAGCTTTGTATACAGCACCATCATGGATGATTTCATCGCCGCTACCAGCATGAGTTGGCGTACCTTGCCAATCAGTCTGAGGCCAGTTAGGGTAAGTATTTAGGCCATCTGAATCACAGTTGCCATTATTACCACCCGTATCGCCGCCACCATTATTACCACCACCGGCATTTAAATCACCGATAGGTAGGTTTGGTTGCTCAAACTTAAACGCATACTCATTACCATCTACATTCACTGAGTAGTTAGCAGGGCCTGAGATTGGTAGGTAGTAAATAAAGTCTAGCTCGTAGCTTTCACCCGCTGGTAATGTTTTCCACTTAGGCAGAGTAAAGGCAACACGGTGCATTGTTCCGTCTAAGCCACCAATGTTATCACCACGAGTATGACCAGAAGAGATGACTTTCAGACCACCACCAGATTGATCTTTCGCGTTATCGGGTGCAGATACTGGAATATCAAACTGGAATTCAGTTCCACCCGGTAAATCAGTACCTGTGTTATTGGTAAAGGTTACGGTTGGGTTGATAGGGTAGTTTTGGTCACCAACTTTGAAGCCGCTAACGTTAACTGCAATATCAATTGCTTGAGTTGGGATTGCACCTGTTGCGATTGTATTACCATATGGAGTTGCTGACTTAAACTTATCGTAGATAGCTTTCGTCATAGCATTACCCATGTGGTACTCACCGTTACCAGAAGCACATGCCTTTTCAGTTGCGTCAATAGTGTTAGTACGCTTACCGTTTGCATCGAATAAGTAACAGTTGTAGTCGCCTGCAAGCTCCCAGAACATGATACCACCGATTTCTTTATCAATTACGTAGTCAGCTTTCACGCCAACCGATGCTTTATCCTCTGTAGAGATAAATACGCTCTTCTCTGCATTCCATAGCCATGGTGCAACAGCGACATCATCGTAATTACGGGTATACGAACCAACAAGTTTATCTTGTGGATCATTAACAGGATCTAAGCCATAAGCGGCTGTGTACGAACCGAAGATACCTTGCTCAAGGTTTTTCGCGTGCCACATTGGGTTAGAACCGGCACCCATTTCTTTACCATTTGGATCAAGATCGTGCCACATGTTGTCGATACCGATAGCACCGTAACCACAGTTGTTCTTCTCGCCTTCACCAGTACCAGCCTGACACTCAGACTGGTTAGGTAGTGCTGCACGACCCCATAGACCGTTATCCCCACCTTTAACATCTTGCCAACCACGGGTGTAGTATGGAACACCGATATTGATACGACCAGCAGGCATTGAACCACGGAAGTAGTGGTAAGCCCAGTCAGTATTAAGGTAACCAATACCACCGTATGCTGCAGTGCCGTATACGTTCCACTGTGCTAACTCTGAATCTTTACCTGTATCAAATAGCGCAGCATTATGACCAACGTGGTCGTTCCAAGCACCGTGTAAGTCGTAAGACATGATGTTTACATAATCTAAGTATTTCGTTACATCAAATGTTTCCATACCACGTAGTAGGTAACCAGATGATGGTGCTGCAATCGTTAGCATGTAGTGAATGCCATCTTCTGCTGAAGCAACATCCAGTTTTTCACGAAGTACTTTCATCAGTTCTTGGTAAGAAGCCCATAGGTATGGACGACGCGGTTCCATGAACTCTTTATCGTATGGATTACCTGCACCCGCCATAGACGTTGGGTATTCGTAATCAATATCAAGGCCATCGAACTTGTACTTACGTAACATTTCAACAGCAGATGTGGCGAATTTCTCAATGCCTGCATGGTTAATAGAACCATCAGCATTTGTTGTCATCGTGTAGAATCCACCATCAGCTGCACGACCACCATCTGTGCCGAAGTGGCCGCCTGTTTCAGCCCAGCCACCGATAGAGATTAATGTTTTAACATCGTGTTTCGCTTTTGCTGTTGCAAGTGCACCGAAGTGACCTTTAAAGCCAAGTGCTGGGTCGATTTCAACGCCATCCCATTCCATACCTACAGCGGCATTACTTGGATCTGATGTGTCACCGATATTAACTTTACCGTCTTCACCAATACTAACGAATGCGTAGTTAATGTGAGTTAGTTGTTCCCATGGAATATCGTTAACTAAGTAGCTACTTTGAGGATCATCGCCTGCACGCCAGCTAGTGAAGTAACCAATAACACGACGAGGGTGATCAACCCCCATCATTTCACGGCCATCTTCATCATAGATAGAACAGTAAGGCACATTTACGCCTTCAGTTTGGTATAAACCGTCAGGACGACAACCATTTGATACAACAGCGCCATTAACTGCAACAGAACTTACGGCAGAATCAGAAGTTTTGTTTTGGTCATCAGTTGCACGAGCAAAGATTTTTGCATTGCCAGCTTGAACCGTTGTGTATTCAAGAGCATAAGGGGCTGTAGCTGCGGTGCCAACCAGTGCGCCATTTACGTAGAAATCAACTTTTTCTACCGTGCCATCAGTATCTGCAGCATCAGCAGTAATGGTAATAACTTCACCTAATTCCACACTTGTCGCTGAAACAGCAACAGAAACGGTAGGCGCTTCGTTAACAGGTCCTTCAGGTGCAACATCGACGCTAACACTTGCTTGGCTGCTTGCTGCATTTTTATCATCAAAAGCCATTGCTGAAAGGCTATGTACGCCTTCTGTTGCGGTCCATGCAAACTCGTATGGTGCTGTTGTTGTTGAACCAACAACTTGTCCGTCGACTAGGAAGTCAACTTTCGCAATAGTACCGTCAGTGTCGGTTGCATTTGCTTTGATGAGAACAGTTTCACCGGTTGTGATAGCCGTTGTTGCTGTTGGTGCTGTAAGGCTTGCTGTAGGTGCTGCATTTTCTACTGGATCAACTGGTGGGTCGATAGGTGGCTCGCCACCAGAACAAAGATCGAGTTGAACCCATTGTGAATACGGACCGTTGTTGTCTTTCGGAGAATTATTCTGTGTCCAGTAATTTGCTTTATAAGCAACACCCGCTTGTTTAACTTGATCGCCGCCAGTATAAACGCTGTCACTTTTCCATTCTGTAAGGTCAGTACAATCAACAGCAGCTTGTGCGTTGAATGCAAATAAGCATGACATAGTTAGAGTACTAAGAGTGAAAATCCCTTTCCTCATCGTTCCATGTTTACCATTATCCATTAGGTATCCTTTTAGTTTCAGTAAAATAAGCAACACTCAGTTTGTCCGTTATTCTTTTGTGAATCTTTTTGAGTGCCGTAAAAAAACTATAATGCTGATAGCTAAATTTGCACGATGCGATGTACTGATCTTCAGACATGCTCTCGGAAAGGTGTAAAAAAAATGTAAATAAACTTGCTGTTATTGAATTAAAAGCAAGTCTTCAACAGTATTTAGGGCTTTTTTGTGGTCGGAGGAGTGCTGGTTAAATGCTTTTTTTGCGCAGTGTTTTTATAATGCAATATGTAGGATAGCCACAAGTTGTAAGCTATCCTATTGATTAGAAAAAGTTTTATAAATTACTTATTTGTTAATAGCAGATTTGAATTGTTCTTGCGTAGCCTTGTCTGCTTTTTTGTACCAGTAATTTAGCATCTTGGTTACGTAGGCTTGATCGACTTTTCCACTTTTTTCAACAGCTATTTGTTGTACTTGAGGTACAGAAACAGAAATTGCAGTGGTTAGAGCTGCTGGTGCGTTACTTAAATTATACTTAGCGATTTCTTGCTGAAAATTTCGTCCAATTTGCACGCCATTTTTGATTAATACATCCTGCTTAATGGCGATATCATTATTTTGTTTGTCTGTAATTACAACATTTGGCTGCTTGTTAAATGCTCTAGCTTCATATTGGCTATGAATTTTAGGTAGATTCAATGTGTAGTGTGCGTCTGTACCATCAAATGTGACGATCACAACTTCAGATTTGAATAGGTGAGTATCGCCGTTTTCACGGTAATTAGTTTCATAGCGAAAAGCGATTTGATTATCACCATCTTTTAATGACAGTGGACCGTTACCTTGCGCTTTTGTACCATTAACAAGCACAAGATCAGCTGAGTCGGGTAGTGTAAGCGAAACGTTAGCAAAAGAAGAGAAGCTCACACCACAAACGGCTAAGGTTAAAAGTGCTGTACGTAATTTCATGTTAATTCCTTGTATTTGTTGATAGCTAAATGCGCTATTGGTATTTTCTTATTGTATTCTTTTATTAATACCAATGACAAATAATGTCTATTTGTAATTAAGCTTATAAACAGTTAGAAAATAAAAAGCCCAATGAGTTATGCTCATTGGGCTTTCGTTACATTAGGCACTAATTAAAGCTAATTTGATGATTACTTAACGTAACACGCAAATCCTTTTAGGTAGAAACCCTCAGGGTAGGCGCTATCTAATGGGTGATCCGCTGCTTGGCTAAAACGCTCAATAAATTGAACTTCACGTTTAGCATCAAGTGCCGCATCTGCAATGATTTTTTGGAATAAACCGTTATCCATTAAACCTGAGCAAGAGTAAGTCAGTAACGTACCACCAGGTTTAAGAATTTGCATTGCTAGCATATTGATATCTTTGTAACCACGGCATGCACCAACAAGCTGAGATTTAGATTCAGCAAACTTTGGTGGATCCATAATCACAACATCAAATAACTCGCCACGATCACGGTACTCACGTAGTAATTTAAATACATCAGCATTTAAGAATTGTGCATTTTCAACAGGAAAGCCGTTGTCTTGTGCATTTTGTAATGCAGTATCAAGCGCGTGTTGAGAGACATCAACGTTAACTACTTCTTTAGCGCCGCCTTTCAGTGCATAAAGACCGAAACCACCGGTGTAGCAGAAACAGTTAAGGACACGTTTGCCGTTAACGTATTTAACCGAAGCTTCACGGCTGTCACGTTGGTCAAGATAGAAACCTGTTTTATGGCCACCGACGATATCAACGTTAATTTTAACGCCGTTTTCTTCAATCATTACAAATTTAGGTGGCTCTTCACCATGAAGAACGCCTGTACGTTGTTTCAAGCCTTCTTTTTTACGCACAGAAACATCAGAACGTTCGTAGATGCTGCATTCTGGGTAGCAGTGTTGAAGCGCTTCAATCAGCACATCACGTTGTGCTTCAGCACCAGCACTGAGTAACTGACAAACTAAAAAGTTTTGGTAACGGTCAATCGTAATGCCCGGTAGGCCATCAGATTCTGCTGCAATTAAACGATAACCTGTTAAGCCATCACGCTTAGCTAAAATATCGCGCAAACCTTGTGCTTGGTTTAGACGTTTAATAAAGAAGTTAACGTCGATATTTTCGTTTTTCTCAAAACTCCATACGCGAACGCGAATTTGTGATTGTGGTGAATAAGCGCCTTTTGCTAACCATTCGCCTTTGTTGTCGTAAATATCGACGGTTTCGCCTAAGCCTGGTTTACCTTCAATGCGATCAATACCGCGAGAGAAAACCCAAGGGTGGCGACGACGTAGTGATTTTTCGCGGCCTTTTACCAAATAAATAGAAGCTGTCATGAACATGCCCAGTATGGAATTCGAGTGGGGGCGTATTATCTTTCTCTAGGCATATAAAATCAAATGAAAAAGCCGCTATCTTATCGGATACAAACAAGATAGCGGCATAAAAGAGGACTTAAGCAATGGAACTGGTTATGAGGCTTTTAAACCACTCATTAAGTGTTCAAGGGTTTGTGCTTGCTGGCTCAGTTGTTCAATCTCATTACTAGATTCACTGATCATCTGTGCTATCTGACTGGATTGGGTGCGAACCTGTTCAACGCTGCTTGCGATATTTTCAGCAACAGCACCTTGTTGTTCTGCAGCTGCTGCAATCTCGGAACTACGATCAGATATCCCTTGGTTTCGTTCGTTAATTTGGCCAATTTCGCTATCAACAGAATCCATTAATTGTTCACTGTTAATGGCGTTATCAACGGTATTTTTCATAACAGCAATGAGCTGTTGGCTATTTTGTTGCAGTGATTCAATCATTTGCTGAATTTCAACAGTAGCACTTTGGGTACGCCCAGCAAGGGTACGTACTTCATCTGCAACAACGGCAAACCCACGCCCTTGTTCACCCGCACGTGCCGCTTCAATTGCTGCGTTTAGTGCAAGTAGGTTAGTTTGTTCTGAAATACCATTAATGGTTGTGACAACGTCATCAATTTTTGCCGCATTGCTATCTAACGCAGATACTGCTTGAGCGGCGGAATTAATTTCATTAGAAAGAATCGAAATGGCATTTTTTGTTTCGCTTACTTTTACACGACCATTTTCACTCACCGATTGTGCTTCTTGAGTTTGCAGTGATGTTTCGTGGGCGTGAGTAGCAACTTCACGAATTGAGCTTGCCATTTCTTCAGTCGCACTTGCGAGTGAATCTAAATGGCTTTGTTGAGATTGTGATAAATCACCACTGTTATCACTGCGACGATGTAAATCCACACTTATTTGTTGCATAAGCGCGACAGCTTGTTGCGTTGCGAGTACTAACTGTTGTTCACGTTCTGCGACTTTATCAATTGTGATAGCAATCAGGCTAAATTCATCTCGAACAGGAAAGAAATTTAATCGGTGGGTGAGATCCCCATCGGCTAAACTTTGTAGCGCTTTTTGCATATTAAACATCGCACCGCCAATGAAGGTCATGATGTAGTACACAGAAGCAAGAATAATAACAAATAAAATGCCAGTGACTATAAACTGAGTTGTTGATAAATAATCAAATAATCCAGTCTGTGTGACAGCTTGTAAACTATAATTTTGACCATTCACTAATACAGATTCTGATGATGAATTTGTCACTTTTATTGCGCTATTTTGCAGTAAAATGGCAGCATCAGTAGAAGAAATATTTTGTTGTTGGAGGATGTTAGCGGTCAGCTTTAGTTGTTGCTGTGTTATTTCTAAGCGTTGTTGAGAGGCGGCATCAACTAAAATAGCACTAACAAAGATAATAGCGGCAAACGGAAGAAGAAAAAGTAAGTAAAATTTTTCTGTAATTTTTAAATGTATAAGGTATTTATCGATCCATCGAAAAGCGACTTCTTTCATACTTACATCCTAATGAGCATAGATAAGTGGTTGCGAGATAACATTGATGGTGTAACTACATATACATCGACAAAATTACTTAGAACTTGAGGTGATGAATGTCACAGTTATGTATAAGAGCGAATATTACAGGTCGTGTGCAAGGGGTGGGTTTTCGTTTTCACACTGCTCATGAAGGGTTGAAATACAGTTTAAAAGGCTATGCGAAAAACCTACCTGATGGTAGTGTGGAAATTTTAGCTTGTGGTGAAAAAGAAAATATAGATGCGTTATTACTTTGGTTAGGGAGCGGGGTAAAGCTAGCTGATGTTAAGTCAATAACAACGGAAGAGTTGGAATGGCGGCATGTTGATGGATTTACGATTAAGTAGACATTGTTGTCAATAACAGAGGGTCACAAAATAGCAAGTCAATGCGTATCCTGTGACCACGGAGGGTTAGTAACAGTAGTGAATTAAATGCATTTTACTGGTTTCGGTAATCCGGCTAATTTTGTTGCTTGTTTTGCTGGTCCTTTAGGGAATAGGCGATAAAGATAACGAGAATTTCCTTTTTCTTCGCCGTATTTTTTCGCCATTGCTTTAACCAACATACGGACAGCCGGTGATGTATTAAATTCTAAATAAAATTCGCGTACAAAATGGATCACTTCCCAGTGCGCAGCAGAAAGATCAATCCCTTCTTCTTCTGCAAGTAAAGGGACAAGTTCTTCACACCAGTCACTAACATTTTTCAGATAGCCTTGTGCATCTGTTTCGATTTCTTTTTTATTAAATTCAAGCATGGTGAGCCTCGGTATTCATTACGGCTCAAAGCATAGTGAGTGTGGTACGGCGCTGCAAGTAAAACTGTTCACTATGTTCATGTATTTGACTATTTCTGATATAAAAATGCCCGCAAGATAGCGGGCATTTAGTATTAAGAATAGCGGTTGCTATTAGTTATTATCGCTGTTGATAACACCAAGAATTTGCAACAAGCTTAGGAACAGGTTGTAGATAGAAACGTACAACGTTACTGTCGCTGAAATGTAGTTTGTTTCACCACCACGAACAATTGACTGTGTAGTCAATAGAATTGCAGCTGATGAGAACAGAACAAACATACCGCTAATAGCAAGTGACAGCATTGGCATCTTCAAGAAGATATTAGCAACCACTGCAACAAGAATTGCGATAAAGCCTGCCATTAACATACCGTTTAAGAACGATAGGTCACGTTTAGTTGTTAGTGCGTAAGCTGAACAGCCAAGGAAAGTTACTGCTGTACCACCTAGGGCAGTCATTACAACATCGCCCATACCCGCGCCAACATACATGTTTAGAATTGGACCTAAGGTATAACCCATAAATCCAGTCAGTGCGAAGACGAAAACTAAGCCTAAGCTGCTATCTCGGTTACGTTCGGTTAAGAAAATTAAACCATAGAAACCTACAAGTAATACAATCCAGTGTACAGGCGGTACATTCATTGCCATCGCTACACCTGCAATACCTGCAGAAAATAACAAAGTTAACGAAAGTAGGAAGTAGGTGTTACGTAGAACCTTGTTGGTAGATAGTAAGCCTTCGTAACCGCCGTCACGATTAACTATACGATCGTTCATAAAAATCCCCTTAGGGTAGTTATATTGAGACTATTAATTTATATATGAGGCTAAATTACCATAAAAGCAAGTTTAACTAAGCACTCAACATTAAAATATTTGTACTGAAGCACGTTATCATCACTTAGCTCGTATATTACTTAACCGCGGCGATGAAAATCAGACAAATGTGTAAGTAAATGTTTCAAAGTAACTATGGTTAGCGCTACTAATCACTTGTTTTCTTTGAAACATTTAAATTATACGAATTAATGTAATATTTGGCTTAAGAACAGTTGAGTACGATCAGATTTTGGATTATCAAAGAAATCATGTGGATTATTTTCTTCAATGATTTCACCTTGATCCATGAATATAACCCGATCAGCAACTTGTCGTGCAAACCCCATTTCGTGAGTCACACAAAGCATCGTCATGCCTTCATTTGCCAATTCAACCATAACATCAAGCACTTCTCTAACCATTTCAGGATCGAGTGCTGATGTCGGCTCATCAAAAAGCATAACTTGCGGATTCATACAAAGTGAGCGGGCGATAGCAACACGTTGTTGCTGGCCACCAGAAAGTTGTCCTGGGAATTTATTTGCTTGATCGGTAATTTGAACGCGCTCAAGGTACTTCATCGCTAGGGCTTCTGCTTCTTTCTTTGGCATTTTCTTCACCCAAATAGGAGCAAGGGTACAATTTTCTAATACCGTTAGGTGAGGGAAGAGGTTGAAGTGCTGGAAACACATGCCGACTTCTTTACGTACTAATTCGATATTTTTCAAATCATCAGTTAGCTCTGTACCGCCAACAATAATTTGTCCTTTTTGGTGTTCTTCTAAGCTGTTAATACATCTGATCATGGTTGATTTACCTGATCCTGAAGGACCACAAATCACGATCTTCTCGCCTTTCTTTACTTGTAAGTTAATATTTTTCAGAACATGGAATTGACCATACCACTTATTCACATCAGTTAGCTGGATCATAAGATCAGAGCTGGTGTTATCCGTGTTAGGTTTTGAAGTACTACTCGTCATAATGCTGTCCTTGCTAACGTTTGTGCCCAGTGTGTAATTTGTTTTCTAAATAAATACTGTAACGTGACATCCCAAAACAGAAAATCCAGAAGACTAAAGCAACGAAGACATAGCTTTCAGTTGCAAAGCCTAACCATTCAGGATCGCTGGTGGCTGCTTGCCCTATACCTAATACATCAAACATACCGATAATGAGGACTAAGCTGGTATCTTTAAACAAGCCGATAAACGTATTTACGATAGAGGGAATGGTAATCTTTAACGCTTGAGGTAAAACGATAAGGTACATCTTCTTCCAATACGTTAAACCTAATGCATCCGCTGCTTCATATTGCCCTTTAGGGATTGCTTGTAAGCCTCCACGAATAACCTCTGCCATATAAGCGGCACTAAACATCACCACACCAATAAGTGCGCGGAATAATTTATTGGTTTCCATTTCGGCGGAAAGGAAAAGAGGGAGCATCACCGATGCCATAAAGAGTACGGTGATCAGTGGAACACCACGCCATAACTCAATATAAACCGTACAAATACTACGAATTATAGGCATTTCTGAACGTCGCCCTAAGGCGAGTACGACGCCGATGGGTAAAGAAACCACAATACCAACAATCGCAATTACTAAGGTAATTAATAGGCCGCCCCATAAGTGCGTTTCAACAATCGGTAAACCAAATACGCCACCATAAAGCAGGAAGCCGGCAATGAATGGATAAATGTTGACGAAAAATAGCCATATCCATCCACGATAAGGTGTTTTTTCGTAAGCTAATAGTCCAATGAACAGGGCTAATGTTGCGTAAAAAAGTTTAGGTCGCCACAGCTCTTCTGTTGGATAAAAGCCAAACATAAACTGATCAAAACGGACGTTAATAAATGTCCAGCATGCACCACTACTGGTACATGCATCACGGCTATCACCTGTCCAGTCAGCATTAATAAATGCCCATTCAACGATGTACCAAATGCCTAAAATAGCAAAATAGCCTAAGAGAAATGTCGCGATACTATTGGTCAAAGAGGAAAATAAGTTGGTACGTAACCAGCCTATAATCCCGACGGTATTAGCTGGTGGCGGTAGATCGGGTTGAAATTGATGTTTATTCATAGTGATTACCTCTCTACCAACGCGACTTTCTTGTTATAGATATTCATCACCAAAGAGGTGAATAGGCTTAATGTGAGATAGACAGCCATAGTCATTGCTATGATTTCAATAGCTTGACCTGTTTGGTTTAAGGTTGTTCCTGCAAAGACAGAAATAAGATCGGGATAGCCAATGGCCATCGCAAGCGATGAGTTTTTGGTTAAATTTAAATATTGGCTGGTGAGCGGCGGAATAATAATACGCAGTGCTTGCGGTACAACGACAAGGCGTAAGGTTTTATTTCTCGATAACCCTAATGCTTCAGCAGCTTCGGTTTGACCATGACTAACAGCATTGATACCTGAACGAACAATTTCAGCAATAAATGAAGCGGTATAGATGCTTAGTGCCAGTAAAAGGGCTGCAAGTTCAGGAAGGATGGTTATTCCACCTTTAAAGTTAAAACCTTTAAGTTCTGGATATTCCAAATCAATGGGCATACCTGTGACAAAAAAGGCGATTAACGGCAAGCCTAAAACTAATCCTGTTACGGTTAATAGTACGGGAAGTTGTTGACCTGTTTGTTGTTGTTTTTTCTTAGCATATTGATAAAAGAACAAAGAAATAACAACAGCAATGGCTAAACACCATCCAACAATTTCAGAGCCCGAGCCATAGATAGGGCTAGGAATAGATAGTCCGCGAATATTTAAAAATATAGCTTCGCCTAAGCTGATACTTTGTCGAGGAGAGGGAAGTGCCTGGAGTACTGCAAAGTACCAAAAAAAGATTTGCAGTAATAAAGGAATATTACGAAAGACTTCAATATAAACAGCAGCTAAACGGCTGATTAACCAATTTGAAGAGAGTCGAGCAATGCCCATGATAAAGCCAATAATTGTGGCAAGGATAATACCTAATCCTGCAACTAACGCAGTATTTAGTAATCCAATAACAAAGGTTCGCCCATAAGTGTAAGTTTCATCGTAATCAATCAGTGTTAAGCCAATACCAAATCCTGCTTCTTGGCTAAGAAAGTCAAATCCTGTCGAGATACCTCGTGATTCTAAATTGGTAAGGGCATTATTTACGATGGAGTAAAAAAAGAACACTAGCCCAATAACAGCAATAAGTTGAAAAATAACCGCTCTGAAAGTTGGGTTATAAAAAATGTTCTGTTTGGACTTTGGATTCGATACATCCGATGTATGTGGTGTAGGAGCCATACAACAACCTCAGTTCCTATTGAGATGTAAAAGTAGGGACCCGTTGCCGAATCCCTATATAGTGCTACGTTGTACTATGTTTCTTTCAATAAATATCTATGTGTGTGATTAACGAATTGGTGGTGCGTATTGGATACCACCGTTCGTCCAAAGCGCGTTTAAACCACGTTTAATTTTAAGTGGTGAGCCTTCACCGACAGTACGCTCAAAGCTCTCACCGTAGTTACCTACTTGTTTGATAATCTGGTAGCCCCAATCATCTTTAAGTCCTAAGCCTTTACCTTTTGGTCCATCTAAGCCAATAAGACGACGGATATTTGGATCTTTTGATTCTTTCGCTAATTTATCAATGTTAGCAGAAGTTACATTGAATTCTTCAGCATTGATCATAGTGAAGAGCGTCCAGCGAACGACGTTGAACCATTGGTCATCACCTTGACGGACTACAGGGCCTAAAGGCTCTTTAGAAATAATTTCTGGTAGTACAACAGCTGAATTAGGATCTTTTAAGTTTAAACGCAGAGCATATAGACCAGATTGATCCGTTGTTAATACGTCACAACGACCAGAATCAAAGCCTTTAGATGTTTGAGGTGCTGTATCAAATACAACTGGCTTATAAGTCATACCATTAACACGGAAGTAATCAGCAAGGTTTAGCTCCGTAGTCGTTCCTGATTGGACACAAACTGCCGCACCATCTAATTCTTTAGCGCTTTTTATGCCCATGTCTTTTTTAACCATAAAGCCTTGACCGTCGTAATAGTTAATACCGGTAAAGTTGAGGCCTAAAGAGGTATCACGGTGGAGTGTCCATGTAGTATTTCGCGATAAAACATCAATTTCACCAGACTGTAGTGCAGTGAAACGCTCTTTTGCTGTCAGTGGGATGTATTTAACTTTCGATTTATCGCCAATAGTTGCTGCCGCAATAGCTTGACAGAATTCTACATCAAGGCCTTCCCATTGACCTTTTGCATTAGGGTTTGAAAAGCCAGGTAGACCAGCACTTACGCCACATTGGACATAACCTTGTTTCATCACTTTGTCTAACGTAGTTTCAGCATTGGCGTTTGCAGCAAAAAGGGCAGTTGAAGAGGCTAACGCCGCAAATACCACTGATAATTTATTAGCCATTTGTACCTTCCTTTGTTGGTCTTGATGTGAAATTAAAAATAGATCGTTAATAATTTTAACAACATGTTAACAGTTGTTAATTATAGGAAGAGAAAATAAAAGGTCTAGTGAACGAAAAGATATAGATCACGAAAAGCTAACAAGATGAAAATTAGAATAAAATAATAATCATTACCATATGTGACTAATTATTCATGCTGGGTGCTTTGAATAGTGTGAGGTTAGGGATTGAAAATAATGAGTATATTGGCGTGATTATTGCGCCGTGGCCTTATTTAAACGGGTGTTTTAAGTTGGTGTGCGCAGAGGTTAAGTTGCATCTTGATATCTTCAAAGATGTTCAATTTGCATAATTATGATTTTTTATGCGGTTTGGTGGGAGTGCTGCTTTGTAGTTAAATTGTTTGGTATTTTGTCGTAGCTTAAACTTAAATATCATATTTAGTTGATGCATTAAGTATTTAAGTCTGAATTTTTTGTGTTATTCGAATTAGTGTTTTGAATTTTTTGCGAGTTGGGGAATATCGTCTTATAAAGAAAGACTCAATAAAAATTGAGTCTTTCTTACTTATATTTTAGTTCGTTATGCGTTTGTCGCTTTTGCTGCCAGTGCGACTGAATCTACTTTTTTAGTCACAAAAGAAAGCACAACCGCGACACCAAGCATGATAGAACACACGGTATATGCCAGTGTGTAAGTACCTGTAGTATCAACAGCGAACGCCGCTACGACAGGGCCAATGAAACCACTCACACCCCAAGCGGTATAAAGTACACCATAGTTTGCACCATAGTTTTTCAAACCATAGAAATCAGCAATGATTGATGGGAATACTGCAAGCAGTGTTCCGTAACCAATACCTGCAACGGCTGCACCAATAATTAACGTAAAATCAGACTTAAACGTTGCGAACATTACCATGTTGATTGCTTGCATAATAAAGGCAATCATGAGGGTTTTAATGCCACCGATCTTGTCAGATAGGATACCTGCAACTACACGGCCACCAGAGTTGAATATTGCTAAAATTACAACTAAATATGCAGCATCTGCGATATTTGCTTGTGTTGCTGCAATAGAGGTGATGTTACCAATGATCATCAAACCTGATGCAGAAGCAAATGCATACATTACCCAAAGAGAGTAAAACTGTGGTGTTTTTAGCATTGCACGCCAGTTTAGATCTGCAGCATTACCTGATTTATTATTTACATCGTAGCCAGAAGGGACTTCTGGTGTATAGCCTGCTGGTGGATTGTTAATGGTACAAGCAAGAGGCACTGCAATAATAAGTACAGCAATACCTAATACTAAGAAACTTGTATTTATTCCAACTTCTTTAATCAGGAAAGATGTTAGCGGGGCTAAGTATACAGCTGCTAAACCAAAGCCTGCTGCAATTAAGCCATTAACTAGACCTTTCTTCGAAGGGTGGAACCATTTCATTGCAGATGGGCTAAGACACGCGTAGCCAAAACCGATACCACTACCTGTTAAGATACCGAATGTTACGATCAGTAACGTAGGCGTGGTAGCAAAGCTTGAAATGATCATACCTAGACCAACCATCACTGTACCTAGGATGAGTACTCGACGTGGACCCATACGGTCTTGCAGAATACCTGCCACCAATAATGATAATGAGAAGGTAATAATGGCAACCGTATAAGGTAGCGAAGCGTCGGCATTTGACCAGCCTAAATCAACAACAAGTGCTTTTTTGAAAACACTCCATGCGTAAAGAATACCCATACACAAATTAATGCAGAATCCAGCAAGTAAGATCTGCATTGCTCTATCAAATTTTTTCATACTTTTCTCAATTAAGGCGATGTCAGCAGATCACTTTGCCAACAAAGATAATGTTATATCTAAATGGGTTTTTTAAAGTGCGCGAATCTTATCAAGATTATTTAAATTTAAAATTGGCTAGAAATTGTTTGTTACAAATGAGCTGAAAGTATGAAAGTTAGAGTGTAACTGAATTTGAATAGCGTTTTAATTGAGAGGTGAATGTAATGGGGGTGTTATTTATTTGTGGCGTTATTGAGTATTTCAAAAGGAATAACAAAAGGGGAAAGAGTGCATCTCTTTCCCCTTTATGAACTATGAAGTGTGATTACTATTAGTGACCAAGGAAACTTATATAGCCCTGTAGTACAAGTAGGTTAGTAATATCAATAAAGAAAGCACCAACAATAGGTACAACCATAAATGCCTGTGGTGATGGCCCATTTCGAGATACAAGTGCCCCCATGTTCATTACAGCTGTTGGTGTTGCACCCATACCAAAGCCACAGTGGCCGCCAGCAATAATTGCGGCATCGTAATTTTTACCCATTACGCGGAAAGTTACGAAGTAAGCAAATAGCGCGAGCACGATGGTCTGTACGATAAGAATCACCAACATAGGTAATGCGAGATCCATTAATTCCCATAAATGCAGGCTCATCAAGGCCATTGCAAGGAATAGGGATAACGAGATAGTACCTAAAGCATCAACGGTTTCCTTATTGATTTTGTAGCACTTAGTGCCTTCACAAAAGTTAGTAATGAAGACACCAATGAAAAGTGCGTAAACAAATTCAGGAATCCGAAGTGCGCTAATACCAAAGCTATCAACAAACTCTTTAGCATGTGATGCACCAGCAACGCAGACAAGAAGAATAAATAACACTTCAATTGTATTCTTTGAGGTAATACGATCTTCTTCTTTGTCGCTGTATGTTACAAGATCAGGGTGATCAATATGGTGATTACCACTTTCACCAAAATCTGATTTTAGGTTGTATTTATTAATAAGACGCTGTGCGACAGGTCCGCCAATAATACCCCCCATGACTAACCCAAATGTTGCACATGCCATCGATAATTCAAGCGTATTTAAGCCATAGTCAGTCGAGAAGGTTTGTGCCCAAGCGGCGCCTGTACCATGACCGCCTGATAATGTAATCGAGCCAACAACAAGACCCAGTAATGGATCTAGACCAAGTAGCTTACTTAAGCCAACGCCAACAGCATTTTGAATAACAATAAATACCGTTGCTAAGGCTAGGAATAAGAAGACACGTGATCCACCTTTCGCTAAGAGTTTATAGCTAGCAGCAAGGCCAACTGTTGCGAAGAACATTTCCATTAATGCATTTTTCATACTTAGCTTGAAGCTAATATCAAACCCTTGGAAATGAAAAATTGTTATAATAACAGCAACAACCAAGCCACCAACAATCGGCTCTGGAATGTTATACTTTCTTAAAATCGCAACTTTACTATTAATAAAGTAACCTAGAAAAAGCACGATTATTGCTATGAGCAATGATTCGAGCTCATTAATTTGAATAGTTGTGTTCATCGATAATCTTCTATTGTACTTCTTTGACGCTAATTTTAACGTTTAAAAGGTATTCTTACCATATTGCTATTCAAATTATAATGTAGTAGTCAATTAAGCTTTAAGTGGTGATATTGTATAAAATATCGAATATACCTACTTTAAAAAGTAAATGAAGTTACTTTCTGGTGCTCTTGATGTTATTGAATTGTTTTATTTTTATGCGTTGACGGTTGTTATTTTTCGAAGGTTAAAACTGCAAATAAAAATTACATAAATGCCATCTTTTAAATTTAATTTTTATTATAAAACATATGCTTATCTTATTGTTTTTGCCTAAATCAGTAAGTTGAGTCATATTTATAACGAAATGTGCACTGTAATACGAAGGTTAAAATGAAATTTTAGTTATTATGAATGCAATTGAAAAAAAACGGAAATTTCTCACAATATAAGATTGGTTGTTTTTTGCACAGATGTTTTTTGATTTATTTGGATAAAAAATTAAAAAAATTGAGCGATTTACACTTTAAGAGTATTCAATGCTGTAATTTGTGCTTGTTTTTTGTGTTCTATTTATTGTGATTAAAACTTATTGTAATTTTATTTGGTTATTTACAATAAAAAAGGAAGCTATTGCGATAGCTTCCTTTTGATGAATGAAGATAAAATCAGTTACTGTATTTTTTGAGTTTTAGATCTTTTTTAAGCTGCTGTATATATGCGATACGACTAGGATCTGCCGGTCTTGCTTGTAATTTATTGTTTTCCAATGTTTGTGCTTCATCTGGTAAAACACAACGCCCACTCACGCGTTCATGGTGTTGTTTGGTTTCAAATTCAGCACGTTTTGCAGCTAATTCTTGTTCACGAGCCATCGACTCACGGGCTTTACTTTGATCCGTTGCATCGACAACGACATAGCTATTACGTTTCTGCTGCCGTTGTTGGGCTGTGCCACCAAATTGATCGCGCTGCTTGATAAAGTTATTTAAGTGGTCATCAAAGCTCATCAAAGCATCCTACATAACAATTTCATTACCATAATAATAAGACACATTAAGAATGATGAGAACCTTGTTTTCAACTTAAAGTTGACCTTATTTCATTTGTGTTTAAATATTTCCTCTCAAAATCGGATAATGGTAATGGTTTATCAAAATAAAAGCCTTGTAATTCTTCCACGCCGAGAGATTCTAAGAACTTAAGTTGAACTTCTGTTTCAACACCTTCAGCGACAATTGTTAAATTTAAATTATGAGCAAGTTCTATGATAGAACGACAAATCGTAATACTGTCTTTGTTAAAAGGCAGATCTTTGATGAATTCTCTATCGACTTTTAGAATGTTTATAGGAAAGCGCGAAAGATAAGCGAGGGAAGAGTAACCAGTTCCGAAATCATCAATAGCGATTTTAATGCCTAGTTTACGTAAAGATTTAAGCTGTTTTAAAGCAAAATTAACATCACACATGAGCACGCTTTCTGTTAATTCAAGTTCGAGAAAATGAGGGTTACAACCCGTATTGTTAATCGCTTGTGTTATTGTTTCTACTAAGTCGGCTTCTAATAACTGTCTTGCAGAAATATTGATTGCAATATCAAAGTAATACTCTTTGTCTTGCCAAGATTTTAATTGAAGGCATGCTTGATTTATCAGGTAACGCCCAGCATCGATAATAAGCTCGGATGATTCTAAAACAGGGATAACATCAATAGGTGAACGGTATTCTCCTTTGCTGTTTTTCCAACGTAGTAGGGCTTCAACACCGCACAGTGTGTGTGTATTGGCATTCACCTTAGGTTGATAGAAGTATTCATATTGTTCACTACCAACGGATTTCCGAAGGTCAGACTCAAGTATTAAACGCTGAATGTTTTCCGCTTCCATCGATTCAGTGAAATAGCAGTAGTTGCTACCGGATAATCCTTTAGCGCGATATAAGGCCATGTGAGCGTATTTTTGTATCAGCTTTGGGTCTGATTCGGTGTCTGAGCTTAATGCAATACCAATGTTAGTTGAGATAGAAAGTACTTGGCTATCGATAGATAACGGCGCATTAGTATTTTGTAGTAATCGTTCAGCCACTTGCGTGATTGTTTGTAAATCGTGAAATGATCTGATTAAAATGCCAAATTCATTAGTATCAATACGGGCTAAAACATCTGTCTCACGTAAATTAGATTTTATCCGTTTTGAGACAATTAAAAGGATTTTTTCAATGTCTTCATTACTCATGGATTCATGAAGCTGTTTTGTTAATTCTAAATCGATCACGATGATAGCAATTTGAGCCTTATGTCGAATTGCTTCTTGCATGCTGTGTGCAATATCTTGAGTAAACATTGTTCTATTCGGTAACTGGGTTAATGCATCATAGTGTGCAAGACGGTGTAATCTATTTTCATAACTGACTCTGTCTGTTATGTCTTTGCTTGTTGCTATGTAGTTACAAATATTGCCATCATCACCGCGAATAGGTGAAATGGTATAATCCATATAAATTATATCGTTATCCGTTTTTTTGGTAATAACATGGCGAATGGATTGTCCTGAGACTAATTTGCTAATGAGTTCATCTTGTTCATGCTTATTATCGATATAGTCATTAATACAAATTGAGCTGTGGCTACCAATAAGCTGATTTAAAGGCTTGTTACTCATTTTTACATAAGCCGTATTTACATACTGAATAAAGCCATTTTTATCGGTAATGATAACGGATTCTGCGCTTTGTTCTGCTGCGCGAGATAAGGCTTGTAATTTCTTCTCACGATTAACCCAATAAGTTATATCAGCAATATGAAGTAAAATGTTATCTTCAACATTATCAACTTGCTTAGTTGCAATAACTTCAAGGTGTTTTGAACGTTTATATTTAAGTTTTATATGAGTCTTTAAATGCTCTGTGTTAGGTAATTGATCAATAGTATTAAGTAAGGTTGTGAGTTCATCTTGAATTTGTTTTGAATAGAAGAGACCTATTAATGGTTTTTGTAAAGCGCGAGAATGAATATTAAGTATTTTAAAAGCAGCGTCATTAATCGCTGTAATTTCTCTATTTTTATTGAGTGCTACAATACCATCTTCGCTATTTTTAATAACCGCCGTATATCTTTTTAGATTTTGATCTCGTTGCTTACGTAATATCTGTTCATTTTTACGATTCTTAATTAATCGTCGTATCAACATTGCTGAGCTAATAATTAAAATAAAAAACGTAATATAAATGGCGGTTAAACGTATTCGTGTAAAATTAGAAAAATACAGATTGTTCAGTTCTTTATCAAAATTTAGTGAGGAAATTAACACCCACTCAGATGTGTTTTTATCTATATTTTTATTTAATTTTTTATCTTTAAATATCAGTGGGGTATAGGTGTAGAGATAGTCACCAATGATCGTTTGTCCTTTGTTTAATCGTTTTACAGCGTTCCATAAATAAGGATAGGTAACAGAGAAAAGTACGTCATCAGAACTTGTATTATCATCTCTTGATGGGGTCAGTGATTTGTTTAAGTATGGCTGTGTGATCCATTTTGCATCATTGTTAATAATAAAATTTGTACGCTCTTTATTGCTTGCAATATTACTAACAGGGATTTGGTGGTAACTTAGCTGCACAACCCAATTGCTGTGTTCTAATTTTAAATGTTGATAAAATGATACTTTATTTTGATGTTTATAAATGTAGCTTATTTTATTATTAAGAGAAAATGTATGATCTATATTTTTTAATTCTTGTGGTTCTTCAATGACTTTACTGTAATCAATATGAAAGCCATCTTTCACCTTGTCCAGGAGAAGAACTTGGCTGTTTTTATAGTCAATTAATCGAATGGAGTCATAGAGCTCTGAGGTAATAAGGATGCTCTTAAATTGTTTTAGTACATTTGCCTTTTCCAAGACCCGTAATGGTTCATGAAGAGGTTCTTGCTGTAATTGATAAGTGAGACGGTTTAAATCTTCAGTGATAGTGTTTAGATGTAAGTAACTAATTTGTATAAGAGAATCTAACTGGCGCAGTTCATTTTCTTTGATATGTTCTGCAAGCTGAACACTGTCTTTCTGGTAAAAATAGAGACTTAAAATAGTCACCATAGCAACCAATGGTACTAAAATGGCAAGAAGATACTGTTTTAACCCATTCACACAGACACCTTAATATGAATCCATAGACATACAATGTATAAGTCTATGCTAAAGTGTTCATATAGTTAAGGGGAAATAATGAGAAACGTGACGGGGTAAATATTTCAAGGAAGTTATAAAAGTAACAAGGTAGCATCAAGGTTAAATTTATAAACATAAAATTTAATGATCTTATCTATCATGTTTTTATTGTATATTGTTATAAAAACGGTTTAATTGCGCAATGATAGAAGTCTTGCCTTCACAATTAAAAATTGTTTTTACAGTATCATCAGGTGTTTCAAAAATATGCTTTATAGCGTCTGCACTTTCGTTAGAAATACCATTGATACGATACTCTAAACGTTGGTGAATCAACGAGTCCGTTGCAGTGACATAAATCATATCTATGTCTGTGATACTTTGACGTAGGAAATCACGGTGTTGTTTTTTATAAGCACCTTGTGTAACCACTACACGGGGATAAAGAGTCCGGAAGTGATTAACTTTTTGACTGATACGAATAAAAAAATCATCTCTCATTTCATCCGTAAAAGGCTTGTTCGCAGCAATAACTTCACGCATTTCATCAGTTAAATCGTCATCTGCATGGTAAACAAACCAATCGTCATGAGCACCAATGACATCACCGACAAAAGATTTACCGGCACCAGAAAGACCAAATAAAAATAGGACCGATGGTGCATCGGTTAGTTGAAGACGATGACTCATTTTATGTTCTCATTCTAGAGGTTAAGTACACTTCAGCTGCTATGAATAAACGTGTTAAATCAACTGAGGCGGTAATGTGCCAAATTATTCGAGTTGAGAATAGTAGAATATGCATATAACGTGAATTTGAGATAATAATGTGTACTAACTGAATGTTTTGTAGACGTACAGTGACGTAAAGACATTAAAAATGTGAACTGTGATATTAATTGACTATTGCTATTATTGATCAGTAGTGTTTGGGGTTTTTATATATTTAATCTCATTTTGTGTGACAATAAAGGCAATTGATTTTATTTTTTAGATGGGTATTAAATGCAAACTATTTTAATCGTTATCAATGACGCTCCTTATGGCTCTGAGCGTCCTTTTAATGCATTACGCTTAGCCATTAAACTTAATGAACAGGAAGAACAACCTGTAAGTCTCAAATTGTTTTTAATGTCTGATGCTGTGATGTGCGCGATGAAACAGCAAAATCCGGTAGAAGGCTATGATATTCAACAAATGCTTGAAATCCTTATTGCACAAGGAAGCAAGGTCAAATTGTGTAAAACCTGTTGTTGTGCGCGAGGGCTGTCTGAGTCATTGCTCATTGAAGATTGTGAAATAGGCTCGTTAGATGATTTAGCAAGTTGGACACTAAAGGCGGAAAAAGTACTAACATTTTAATTGTTATGCTCAGTGATTTAACGTAACAGAAAAGAGCTATTTTTGTACAGGAATCACAGAAAGCAAAAGAACTCAGATATTAAATGTATTTATTATCAAAAAGCTGATCAAACTAAGAGTTCTCTTATTTATATATGCTAGTGTCATTAAATAAGCTATTCATATACAGGAGATAAGCTGTGCCGCATTGCATTATTGAATATGCCAAAGATCTTGAAACAGAGATTAATTTAAATGAATTAATGGCAACAACGCATTACGCGACGTTTAGTTCAGGGCTTTTTGATGAAGAAGATATAAAAACCCGTGCCATACCTTATGAGTTATATCGTACAGGGACAACCGAAAAGCCTTTCGTTCATATTACCGTAAGGGTACTTCCAGGTAGAGATCCAAAGCAAAAAGATAATCTATCGGAAGTCATCTTGCACCAAGTGGCAGCAATGTTTCAGAATGATATTTGCGTCACAGTCGAGATTGAAGATATTAATCAGCAATCTTATCGCAAGTATGTCATATAAAAATGCAAATATAATTGCTTTATATCATTACTTATAGCAATAAATCACCGTTCGAATAAAGTATATTTGCACTTAATCATGTTTTCTGTTGATATATATGCAGAAAATGTGAATTAGGATTTGATGATGAATAAGAAAGTTTTACTCATTGCTTTAAGCTCAGTTACATTAGTTGCATGTAATTCTGCAAAAGACGTAACTTCGAATGAGGCGAATATGCAAGAAAGTTGTAATTTTTCTCACGCAATCGTTGGTGGTTGGGCACAAGGTGACATAACACCTGAAGTGGAACAAGCAGCAAAAGACGCCGTTAAAGCAATCCCTGGTGAGCATCAGCTCGGTAAAATCTATCATGTAACACAGCAAGTGGTTGCAGGTATGAACTACTCAATTACATTTAGTATTGAAAATGGTGATTACTACAATGCGACTGTTTTCCATAGCCTACAGAATACTTATGATGTTAAAGATGTAAAACAAGTATCATCAGTAGCTTCGAATTGTGATGTTCATAAGTAATTAAATAATAAGTTCTAATAGATTGAGAAAGCGCTATTATTGAGCAATCAGTAATTGCGCTTTTTTTTGATCAGTCGCAGAGTAATAGAAGAGATAATGTATGCATGTTGTAGGTCAGTGCTATCAAGATGAAAGCTTTTCTAAACAAGAATTGTCCGAAGCTATTTTTGAAAGTTGTCAGTTTTATCGTTGTGATTTCTCACGTGCAAATTTAGTTGAAGCGAGTTTTATCAACTGTAATTTTATTGATGTGGGGGATGACAAAGGCTGTGATTTTTCCTATTCAAAGCTCAAAGATGCGAGTTTTAAGCAGTGTAATTTGTCAATGGCTAGTTTTCGTAATGCGCAGTGTTTTGGCATAGAAATGCGACAATCTAATCTCCAAGGCGTTGATTTTCAATATGCTTCTTTTGCAAATTATATTACCCATAACACTTTCTTTTGCTCGGCATTTATCACTGGCTGCAATTTACGTTATAGCAATTTCGAAGACATAAAATTAGAGCAGTGCGAACTGTTTGAAAACCGATGGAATGGGGCTAATTTGTTGGCAACATCGTTTAAAGGATCTGACTTAAGTCGCGGTGAGTTTTCCTCTGAACAGTGGGGTCAATGCGTTGTAGAAGACGCAGATCTTTGTCATGTGGATTTAGAGGGGGTTGATATTCGACGTGTGAATTTGAACGGTGTAAAAATTTGCGACTGGCAACAAGAGCAATTACTAAGTCAACTTGGCATTATTGTGCTTTAAAGGCTCTATAACTGTCGGTATTATCGAATAAAATAATACCGACAAACAAAAGCTATTTCTTACCATTCACCTTGGTTTTGCATCGAAGCCCAAGGTTCAGCGGGTTCTAGTGCGTCACCTTTTTGTAGCAGTTCAATCGAAATGCCATCAGGTGAACGAACAAATGCCATATGTCCATCACGGGGTGGGCGATTAATGACAACACCATTATTTTGTAAATGAGCACATAAATCGTAAATATTATCGACGGCAAAAGCGAGGTGACCAAAATTACGGCCACCAGTGTACGATTCTGGATCCCAGTTATAAGTTAGTTCTAATAAAGGCGATTGTGTTTCTTTTGCCGTTTCTGCCTGATTAGGTGCAGCTAAAAATACGAGAGTAAAACGTCCACGTTCGCTTTCTTTTCGTCGAATTTCTACCAAACCAAGCTTGTTACAGTAAAAATCCAGTGAAGCATCTAAGTTGCTCACTCGTACCATGGTATGTAAGTATTCCATTCTATTTCCTAGCTTTTATACAAAAAAATCCCCGTTGTCTAATACTTAGCATAAAGCAAATGCGTATTAAAACGAACGGGGATTATTAGATTTTATGATCTAATATTAATGTATTTATTTATGCTGTTACCGCTTGCAGTTGTTTCTTATGACGACGTAGGTGAATCGTACAACATGCAAGGAACCAAACAGAGCTTACTGCAATACCCGCAATTGTTGAAGATAAGATACCCATTGCCAAATAACCTAATAGTGCGCCAAAAGCGACAGTAATAGCATAAGGAAGCTGAGTCATAACGTGATCCATATGGTGACTACCTGCACCTGTTGCAGACAAGATACTTGTGCTTGAAATAGGTGAGCTGTGATCACCAAATACCGAACCTGCAAGTACTGCAGATAACATCGGCATTAATAGGTGAGCATCACTTGCTACCGCCATATCACCAGCAAGTGGCAACATAATACCGAACGTGCCCCAGCTTGTACCTGTCGCAAATGACATTGCACATGAAAGGATGAAGACTAATGCTGGTAGTAATTCCGTTGGGAACCCCCCTTTTGTTAAAGAGGCTAGGTATTGGCCTGTAGACATATCACTCACAACAGTACCGATCGTCCATGCAAAAAGTAGAATGATGATTGCAGGGATCATCGCTTGTACACCTTGAGGTGCCGCAGTTAACCAAGTCTTACGTGGCAGCTTTAAACGTAAAGCTAGAAGAATAGAAACAGCTAGACTACATAAAGATGCGTTAACTAATGAAGCACCTAGATCGGTATGCTCTAAAGAAGCAATTAAGCTAAAAGCCTCGCCTTTTGTGCTTAATACTTCAGCACCACTGATGATCATAAAGATAACGCTTGAGACTGTCAGTGTCAGAATAGGCAATACCATATCAATCATAGTACCTTGGCCTTCAGACTCAGTGGTAATTTCTAAGCCTTTAGGGTGGCCTTTAGATTCATCCCAAAGCTTACCTTCTTCTGCCCATGCTTCATGTTGACGCATTGGACCAATATTAAGCTGGAAGAAAATAACAACGATAACCATTAATAGCGTAAACACGGCATACAAGTTCATTGGGATCATCTGAACAAACAATGAAATAGCACTGATATCGGTAATATGGTTTGTTACTAAAATACCGCTAAGAATAGCAATAATGTAAGCACCCCAAGAAGAAATTGGCGTGATAACACAAACAGGTGCAGCCGTTGAATCAAGTAAATAAGCAAGCTTTGCACGTGAGATATTGAAGCGATCTGTTACTGGGCGACAAATAGGCCCCACAGATAAGCTATGGAAAAAGTCATCAATAAAGAAAGCAAAAACCATTAAACCCGTTAGCATATTTGCGCTACGGCGATCTTTACAGCGACGAACACCCCATTCAGCAAATGCTTTAGTGGCACCTGTTGCTGTCATTAAGCTGATCAAACCACCGAGCAAAAGCATAAAGATGATCATATTAACGTTACCGCTATTTACAGCACCGTCTGCCCAAACAAGGCCTACAACTTTATTTACGATATATTGAAGCGCCGCTAAAGGGCTGTAATCATTAAGAAGGATTGCGCCTGCAACAATACCAAGGCCAAGTGATAACAATACACGTCGTGTAGTGATTGCTAAAACAACCGCCAGTAAGGGTGGTACAACAGATAGCAGGGAGTCAGAATATTGAACTAGATTCATGGATCTCTTAAACACCTATATTAGGTGGAGATCTACCGAAAGGATAGAGAAACAGATTTCAGGAGAAAAAATACTTCTTCGTATCCCTTAGGGTAGCGCTCCATAGACAAAATAACTATGGCAGTTCTGCACTTATTTAATGCAGACCCAGCGATTGTTGACGACACAACAAACACTTCGGCGCCGACTCCTTTCCCCAGACTTCAAAGGTGTCACCCTCCATCCGGATACTTTTAGGCAGCGCGCCTCTACTCAAAGGATTGAAATTTGATGATACCTATTAATTTTGCTTAGGCAATAAAAAGCAGACAGAAAATGCATATTAATTGTAAATATTGTTACTGTTGATGGCATGTTAACCAATTAGTAGCGATATATTCCATTTAGATAATCGCTCATTCTGTTATGCTATTAGGCTGATTTTGTTCTGGTGTTGTCATGGCGTGTATATTCCCAGCATAGCCACCTTTAATTAAATCTTTTCTTACCTCTGCTACTTCTTGTGGTGTAACAGGTACAGTTCTATCACCTAACTTATCTCGGACAAAGCTAATTAATTTCGCAAGGTTGGCATCACTGAGCACCGAGTTAAAGCTACTCATAGGCATAAAGTTACTGTCTTGTTCCATGAAGTTTGGCGATAAACCACGAATGGTAACGGCAATCGTATCGTAAGGATCACTGTGCATAATTATCCCGTTGTTAAGCAGCGTAGGGGCGATCCCTTTCCTACCTTTACCGTCTTTACCATGGCATGCACCACAGGTTTGCACATACACACCATATAGTTTGGCTTCGTTTTCAGGATCGTTGCTACTTAACGGTTTTAGCTCTACGGTTTGAATATCAACAGTGGCAGGTACCAAATCACCAAAGCCTGGTGGGTTAAGCTGAGGAACCGAGCTATCTAACTCGTTATATTTATCACCAGTGATCAAGTATTCCGCAATGGCTGCAACGTCTTGCTTTGTTAAGAAGCGGGTACTGTTTTGTACCACTTCCGCCATACCACCAAATGCGGTTCCTTTATCTGAATGACCCGTTTTTAAAAACTCGGTTAATGTTTTTACATCCCAACGGTCTTGGTATAACTCTGTTGCCGTAATATCCGGAGCCTTCCAGCCATCAATTAAATTGCCTTGGAATAACTCTTTTTCTATCAAGGCTTGTGCAATGTTACGTGGTGTATGACATTCGGAACAGTGACCTAACCCCATGGTTAAATATTTACCCCGTTTCCATTGTTCAGTGGCATCGGCTGGGTATTGCAAAGGGTCGGTATTAAGAAAGGCGATATTCCACCCAAGTAGTCCTAACCGGATATTACTTGGGAACATCATCTTGTTTTCTTCATTACGAGTATTCACAAAATTAAGCGATTGCATGTAAGCCCAAAGTGCTTGGGTGTCTTCATCTGTCACATATTGATAAGACGAGTAGGGCATAGCTGGATATAGGTAGCCATGTTTGCCTTTACCTTTATGTAGCGCATCATAAAATTCATCGTAGGTGTAATCCCCAATACCATAGGTTGGATGTGCTGAAATATTGGTAGAATAAAGCGTGCCAAATGGCGTTAAAAATCCTAAACCGCCACCAAATGGTTCGCCACCTTCACCAGTGTGACAAGCAATACAATCTCCTGCATAAGCAAGGTATTGCCCTTTACTAACCATATCCGGATCAAGTGCTGCGAGTTTCTCGTTTTGTCTATTTCCTTGGTGGCGAATATAAGCCCCTAATGCTTGAATTTCGCTATCGCTGAGTTGCTCTTCAAAAGCAGGCATGAGATTGTTCAAGCCATATTTTACCGTTGCAATAATACCTTCAACGCTGCCATCGTGAAGCCAGATATTATCGGTTAGGTTTGGCGCACCAATCGCAGTATTACCTTTTGCATTACTGCCATGACAAGCCGTACAGTTAGCATCAAATACGGTTTTACCGAGTTCAAGCTTGACCGCTGGCTCTGAGATAATGCGATTTTTTTCAAGTGAAGCGACATAATATGAAACATTCTCAATTTCTTCTTCAGTCAGAATATCGTTCCAACCAGCCATGACTCCGTTACGACCTTTAACAATCGAATGATGGATCGCCTCATCACTACCACCATAAAGCCAAACGGTATCACTTAAATTAGGGAAATGAAGCTGACCTTGTGCTTGATTTAAATGGCAAGCCGCACAATGGGTTTGAAATAAAGCACGACCCGCGACCACAATTTCAGGCGAGGTACTTAAAGCTTGAAATGATGTATCGCCATTAGATATTTGGCTAATTTGTTTGGCTAACGAGGTGGGAGAGGTTGAAGCTGCTTCACTACTTGATTGCCACTTCATAAGCCCTTGCCAGTTTCCCATGCCTGGGTAGAGTACCAAGAAAATGGCAGCAATAATGAAAGCAAGAAGATAAGAAAGGAGTAGAAGGTTTGGTACGGCGGCATCGTTTTCATCAATACCATCAAAGCTATCGACGGTCCGATTAGCATTGGCGGCACTGTTTTTCTTCCAGTAGTAGGCAACAACAACGATCATTATTGCGAGAAAAATCAGGGTTAGGGTAATGACCCAACCACTCCAAAAAGTACTCATGGTCGTACTCCTTGATCTTGTCCCAGACTTTGTAGATAGGCGATTAATGCCTGTGCCTTAGTTTTACCTTTTACTTCTAAGCGCGCCTGTTTAATTTCCTTATCAGTGTAAGGAACACCAAGCGTACGTAACGCAATCAGCTTTGCATCAATGTCTTCACCATCGAGTACTTGCTCAAACAGCCAAGGATAAGAGGGCATAATCGACGTTGGTACAACATCGCGGGGATTTCTTAAGTGGATGATGTGCCATTGATCTGAATATTTTCGACCTAAATTGGTGAGATCAGGTCCGGTACGTTTTGAACCCCATAAATTGGGATGCTCATAAATATCGTCACTTTCTCGGCTATATCGTCCATAACGTTTAATTTCTGCATTTAATGGACGAACCATCATGGTATGGCAAGTATGGCAACCTTCACTGATATATATATCGCGACCAGCAACTTCTAACGCGGTTAATGGCTTCGCGCTTGATTGTGCAATTAACTTATCTTGGTAAAAAAAAGCAGGAAGTACCCATACTAAGAATGAAAAGGCAGCAACCAAAGTTGTTGCAACAATAAGGATCACTACAGATGAGGTAAAATCTTTATTAATCATGAGTATCTACCTTTTCTGTTGCCGCATTTTGATGCTTAACTGATCTAGGCTTTGGCTGTTTTAGCGTTCTGTATAGGTTATAAATCATTAGAATTATACCTAACACAAACAACGTACCACCGATAAAGCGAACTAACATCCACGGTGCACTGAAGTTCATCGCTTCGACAAAACTATAGCTAAGCGAGCCATTAGGCTCTTCTTTTAGCCACATGTAGCCCTGTCCGATCCCAGCTATCCACAGTGCAACGGCATAAAGTACTATCCCAATATGCGCAAACCAGAAATGCCATTTAACTAAACGATTTGACCACAATTGCTCGTGACCATATAAACGAGGAATAAAGTAATAAAATACGGCAATGGCAGACATGCCAACCCAACCTAGGGCTCCTGAATGCACATGACCGATGATCCAATCGGTATTATGTGCAATCATATTAAACCAACGAATGGCTAATAATGGCCCTTCAAAAGTCGCTAGCGCGTAGTAAACAATGGCAGAGAAGAAAAACCACATAATGTAATCGTGCTTAAGTTTCTGCTTATTATTGAGCAAGGTCATGATGCTATTAAACGCGCCACCCCATGAGGGAAGCCATAAAATTAACGACATCACAATGCCGAGATTTTGTAACCAATCTGGCACAGAAGAATAAATAAGATGGTGCGTACCAGCCCAAGTATAAAAGCCGACTAAGCCCCAAAAATGAATAACAGATAAGCGATAAGAGTAAATAGGGCGCTCGGCAATTTTGGGAATGAAATAGTAGTTCATACCAATGATGCCAGCGGTTAATAAGAAACCAACCGCATTATGTCCCCACCACCATTGCACGATAGCATCTTCAGCCCCTGAGTAAATAGAGTAAGATTTCCACATCGTGACAGGCAATTCGAGATTGTTAGCAATAAAAATCATCGCAATAACAATAATAAACGCGCCGTAAAACCAGTTAGCAACAAAGATATGATGAACGGTACGTTTGGCGACTGTCATAAAAAACACAATGGCGTACATCACCCAGATAACAGCAATTAAGACATCAATTGGCCATTCAAGTTCGGCGTACTCTTTTGAGGTAGTAAAACCTAATGGTAGGGTAATAAGGGCAAGAAGAAGGATAAATTGCCAACCCCAAAAGACAGACCAAGCTGCAGTGTTGTTGTACAGTGGGGTTTTGCAGGTGCGTTGAACAATATAAAAGGACGTTCCCATTAAAAGATTGACGACAAAGCCAAAAATGACGCCATTAGTATGCAATGGACGGAGACGACCAAATTGAAAGTATTCAGAATCGAGGTTAAGGGCAGGCCAATAAAGTTGCGCAGCTAAAATAACACCAATTAACATAGCTATGAACGCCCAACTAACACTCGCGATCATAAAGTACTTAACGATTTTATAATTATACTGAGTATCCATCGTCATAACCTTAGCAAGTAATGCCGTTTATTGTGATTGATGGCTGGTATCTGTTTTTACGCTACTAAAGTAATACGCGAGATCCTTCATATCTTGATCACTTAAATCTTTAGCATAACCCTGCATTAATATCGCTAAACCATCAACACGTTGATTCTGTTTGTATGCTTTAAGTGCAGCGACCAAATATTGCTGCTTTTGGCCTTGTAAGTTGGGATAGGTATCCGTTGCTGAAATACCATCGGCACCATGGCATGTCATACAAACAAGGGCTTTTTGTTTCCCGATCTCAAATTGTTGTTCCGGTGTCATTTCATCGGCTGATGAAACGAGGGGAGTTACAACTAAAACCACAAACAAAAACCGCTTAATGGATAGGATTAAAGACATGCTCATCTCCCTTTTTATCTTATTTATAGAAGTCGTAATATAGGCGCACATTTATAAAGATAGATTATTTTACATTTTCGCAACATCTGTTTTGAGAAAACATCAGAAATTAAAGGAATAAATCAAAATATTTTTCAGTTTATTCTAAAAGCAGTCATGTAATGTGGCTGTTTTTAATTATTTTTTGGTATTTCTTCAAATTGTTAATGATAACTATTTTCGTTACTGTTACTCAAACATTGAAAGGAGTAATCGTACGAATGCTTAATTGTCGACCATCAGTATGGATGTCCACGTATCAATTTATGTTCTGGTTCTCGTATGGGGTGTATTTACCCTTTAGAGGATTATGGTTAGAAAAATTAGGGATTTCAGATGCCGATATCGGGATGCTGATCGGTTTTGGACTTGCCGCTCGCTGTGTGATCAACTTTACATTAACACCTTTATTTCACAAAGTTGGGCATCTCATACCGTTCCTTCGTTGGTCAATGTTTTTAAGCTTGCTCGGCTTTATTGCGTTTATCTGGATAGGTACGATTACGCCAACATTTTGGGTACTTGCATTATTACTCGTGTTATTTAATTTAGCAATTGGTCCTGCGGTAGCGATTTCGGATGCGATATCAAATCACTATGCTCGAGATGATCGACTCGATTATGGCTACACTCGCTTATGGGGAGCGGTTGCATTAACGGTTGCGTCAGCTTGTATGGGATGGGTTGTTCAGAACTTTGGTGTCAGTTCTGTACCAATCATGGGAGCTATTGGCTTGGGTGCAACATTACTAGGTACGCTAATGAAGCCAGCAGTACCTATGGTATGCCACCATGATGAGCAAAAAAGAAAGAATATTTTCAAAGTCTTATGTTGTAAAGAGACACTATTATTTTTATTGGTCGCTTCTTTGTTAGAGGGAAGCCATGGTGGTTATTATTTCTTCAGTACCGTCTACTGGAAAGAACAGGGGCTAAACTCTGATACGATTGGTTATTTATGGAGCCTATCGACAATTTCTGTGATCGTTTTTTACTTAATTAGTCGTAAAGCGTTCGCTAATTGGAAAGTATCAACATTATTTAGACTTGCTGCAATTGCTGTTGTGGTGCGTTGGGGATTAACCGCAGCGACAAATGATATATATGTGCTTATATTCTGTCAGATTCTACATGGTATTACGTTCTCTGGTACGATTTTATCTTCGGTTCGTTATGTGGAAGAAAATCGAAAACATAATTATGTTTCTTTACAGTCATTATACCATGCCATTCCTGCAGGTTTTGTATTAGCGCTTGTATCTGTATTTTGCGGATGGTTAATGCATCATTCTGAAATAAATATGTTCTGGTTTATGGCTGCGATGGGTATACCTTGTATTTTCTTAAAAGTAAAAGACACTGTGCCAAATAGAAAAGAAGAGCAACAAACATTGAGAAATAAAATATTTGCTTCAGCTTAACCTTTAAAAATAAAAAAAGCCGATAAGTGTATTATCGGCTTTTTAATCGGTGAAAGATGAAATTTAATTCGCCACTTCAAACGCCAAGGCTTTTTTCTCTATTAGTCTAAACGCAATAGAAAGCAGGGCATTAACGGTAAGATACATAGCACCAGCAATGGCAAACACAGTTAACGTATCGTAGGTTTGGGCATTAATACGTTGAGCGTAACCCATGATATCCATAATAGTAATAGTGCTGGCAAGCGATGTACCTTTAAACACTAAAATTACTTCATTAGAGTAAGCCGGTACAGAACGACGAATGGCAAAAGGTAACAAGGTATGTAATGTCGTTTTGGTCTCCATGCCTAACGCACGACATGCTTGCCATTGACCTTTAGGAATTGCATCAAACGCCCCTTTAAACAGTTGAGTACTGTAAGCGGCAGTATTTAATGCTAGTGCCAACATCGCACAGAACCACGGTTGGCTGAGCCATTGCCATACAAAGCTTTCACGAATACCTTCAAATTGCCCCGGTCCGTAGTAAATCAAAAAGATTTGAACTAACAAAGGTGTACCCGTAAATAGGGTAATGATGCCACGGCTTAACCAATGCAAAACAGGGGTTCTTAAAATCAATGTCATCGTCATTAAGAGAGCGAGAGTACAGCCAACTACTAACGATGCAACGGTCAATTGTAAGCTGGTGGCAAGGCCATCCATTAATTGCCAGAAGTGTTGTTCATTCATGCCATAGCTCCTTCAACAACCGTTTTTTTGTCGTTGCTTGAACCTTCTTGAGCGCTATATTTCGCATCAATCCGTTTAATAATTTGTTGTGTAATTAGAGTGATCACTAAATACACTGCCGCAGCTGTTGCATACCAAGTAAAACTTTCATGCGTTGCTGCAGAGCTTAACTGTGCTTGTTTTAGAAGATCCGTCACACCGATGAGCGATACTAAGGCGGTATCTTTTAATAACACCAACCATTGGTTAGTTAACCCTGGTAATGCATGACGGATCGCTTGGGGAATAATAATAGCGACAAATGTTCTTGCTTTGCTGATCCCAAGCGCACTGGCTGCTTCTCTTTGTCCTTTAGGCACAGCTTTAATGGCACCACGGATAGTTTGCGCCGCATAAGAGGCAAAAATCAGTGAAAGCGCAATAACACCTGAAAGAAAAGGGCTGATCTCGATATAATCACCCGTGATGTAAAATAAAATCTGACCTGAACCAAAAAAGATGAATAAAACAATCAGTAGTTCAGGTAAGCCTCGTAATACTGTCACTAAGGCTGTCGTTGGCCATGCCACGAAGCGAAATCGAGACATCTCACCGCCAGCAAACAACATAGCCAGCACCAATCCAACCGCTAAACTGGTAAAAGCGAGCTGGACTGTCATCCAGCTAGCTTCTAACAGGGAAAGAGAATATCCCGATAACATCATAATTTACTTACCAAAGTACTTATCAAAAATAACTTGATACTGGCCATCTTGCTTAATTTTAGCGAGTGCCGTATTCAACTGTGTAACCAATTCTTGGTTGCCTTTGTTTACTGCGATACCAAAACCGTTACCGAAGTATTTAGGGTTTGTCACAGGCTTACCTACATACGCAAGGTTATCGTCTTTTTTCAACCATTCAGCGATAACAGCAGTATCACCAAATACCGAATCAATACGGCCATTTTTCATATCAATAAAGGCATCTTGGTAACTGGTGTAAGGAACCGCAGTTACACCTGACATTTGATCGGTTAAATAGCTCTGGTGAGTCGAACCATTTTGTACCCCAACACGCTTACCATTAAGGGCGGCAACATCAGCAACTTTACCTTTGATTGAAATAAAGCCAGCAGCGTTATCGTAATAAGGTTGAGTAAAGCTGACTTGCTGTTGACGCGCTTCAGTAATGTCCATTGCTGAAATAGCTGCATCGTATCGTTTGAATTTAAGAGCTGGAATTAAGCTATCGAAAGATTGGTTATGAAAAGTACAGGTAGCATCCATCTCTTTACATAGGGCCTTAGCAATATCAACGTCAAAGCCTTGGATTTGATTATTCTCATCCATGTACTCAAAAGGGGCATAGGTTGCTTCCATCGCAAACTTAATGTCTTGCGCCATAGCTTGAGAAGAAACCAGACCGATAATGCTAGCTAATAAAATTTTGTTCATCGCGATACTCCATGCGTCTATTACGAACGAATATAGAGGGGGATATAATTCGTTAATGTTTTAAGTAGTCAGCAAATTGTGAGGTTTTAGGGTGACTAAACGCCTCGTTACTGCCGTGTTCAATAATTTTGCCGTTTTCCATGTAAAGCACATGACTGGCGATTTTTTTTGCAAAATCCACTTCGTGGGTAACCACAACTTGGGTAATGCCTGTGCCGCTTAATGTTTTGATGATTTGTACAATTTGGCTTGTGATCTCAGGATCAAGCGCCGCAGTAGGCTCATCAAATAACAACACTTCAGGCTTCATCATCAACGCACGTGCAATTGCAACACGCTGTTGTTGGCCGCCAGACAGTTGCAAAGGCCATGCATCGGCTTTATCTGCTAACTGTAATTTTGATAAATGCTCTAACGCTTCTTTTTTCGCTTGAGCTTTATCGATACCGAGCACTTTTACTGGTGCTTCTATTAAATTTTCCAACACAGTTTTGTGGGGCCACAAATTGTATTGTTGGAATACCATGCCAACTTTACGACGCAGTTTTAAACCATCTTTTTCAACGATTGTTTTTTTAAAATCAAAATAATTTTCTGCAATACTCAGCTCGCCAGCAGAAGCATCTTCCAATAGGTTTAATACCCGTAGTAAAGAGCTTTTACCTGCACCGCTTGGGCCAAGTAAAACCAGCGTTTCACCTTTATTACATTCGAAGGTTACATCGTGTAAAACCTGATGCTTACCATAGAATTTATTAATGTTTTTTACTTGAATGCCCATGCGCTTATTCTGCATTTGTTCTCACTTGTGGTTTATATTACTTAAGTTGGAATTCTATGCAATAAAAAATTGAAAATAATTTAATTTGTTAATTTATTGTTTAATTCTTAGTCTTTTGTTGGTTTTATATTCTAATTAAAACCAAGGGTTAACGTTTAAATGTAGCTGGCGAAAATTGATGTAATAGCATGTTAACAATTGACTAAATGGTGTGTTTTTTAAGAAGACCCCCACTTGGATAATTATTCAGATTGTGGTTGTGTGATTATGGGGGGCGAAAATGAGAATATAGTAAGAGAAAGAACGGGATTTACTGAGATGTATTAAAGAGAGTAAAACGATGTGTTGAAAGCGACATCGTGGCGGTGTTGATCAATTGTTTTACAATAAGCTCAGTTAGAATAAACACCATTGATATTTACGTACGAGTAGCATCTAGATAACCCATTATTGTTATGTTATAACGTTTCATTAATGTTTGATTTACTGCGTGAGTAGTGACTGAACTATTCCCTGTACGACTTTGCTGTAAGGGGGGAATTAAAAGTTGCGAGTGATTGCGCGAATAGTGAAGAGAAAAAGAGATGCTAAGAAGAAACCCTACAGGGCATATGCCAACAATATCTGAAACTGCGTTTATTGATCCTACTGCGATTATTTGTGGCAAAGTGATTGTAGAAGATAACGTTTTCATTGGGCCTTATGCCGTAATACGTGCTGATGAAGTAAATGAGCAGGGCGAAATGGATGCAATTGTGATCAAACGCGATACCAATATTCAAGATGGTGTGGTTATTCACTCAAAAGCGGGGGCTGCAGTCACTATTGGTGAGCGTTCTTCTATTGCTCACCGCTCAATTATTCATGGGCCGTGTGAGGTGAGTGATGATGTGTTTATTGGTTTCAACTCTGTGGTATTTAATGCCGTTATTGGTGAAGGGTGTGTGATCCGTCATAACTGCGTTGTCGATGGATTAGATCTGCCTGAAAATTTTCATGTCCCGCCAATGACGAATATTGGTACAGGTTTTGACTTAAATAGTATTTCGAAAGTCCCACCTGAATATTCCGCTTTTTCTGAATCGGTTGTATCTGCTAACCACGAACTGGTTCAGGGATACAGGAGGATTGCTAATGAGCTTTAAGATATCATCGCCAATTTTAGGCGTACCAACCAACATTATTACTGGGTTTCTTGGCGTCGGGAAAACTTCAGCCATTCTTCACTTAATGAAAAGTAAACCTGATAACGAGCGTTGGGCTGTGCTGGTGAATGAATTTGGTGAAATTGGTGTCGATGGTAGTTTACTGCAAGGTCAAGGCGGTAACGAGCAACAAATATTTATCCGCGAAGTACCTGGTGGCTGTATGTGCTGTACCGCTGGATTACCAATGCAAATTGCGCTTAATCAACTACTTTCAGAAGCAAAACCGGATCGTTTGATCATCGAACCCACAGGGCTTGGTCATCCTAAAGAAGTGATGCAAGTGCTCTCTACTGAATACTATCGCGATGTCTTATCGTTACAGAAAAATATCACATTAGTGGATGCAAGGAAGTTATCCGATCCTCGCTATACCTCACATGATACCTTTAGGCAACAGATTGCAATTGCCGATACGGTGGTAGGAAACAAGACCGATCTTTATCAAGCAGCAGATAAAGAAAAGTTGAAAGCTTTTGTCGCGCAAGTTGCGAGCCTAAAAACCAAAGTGATTTTTGCTAAACATGGTGTGATCCCATTTAATGAGTTTGATGGTGAGACCCGTATAGAAGTATTACCGACGTCTTATCTTCATCGTGATAGGCAGAGAAGTGTATCTGAAGAAGCACTATCAGAAGAGCTGATACCTGAAAGTGGCATGATAAAAGCTACTAACCAAGGTGAAGGTTTCAAAAGTATTGGCTGGCGTTTTGCATCTGAAAAAGTCTTTGATCGTCAATCATTACATCAGCTCTTTCAAACATTGAATGTTGAGCGAATGAAGGCCGTGTTTATTACTTCTGATGGGATCTTTGGTTATAACAAAACGGCAGATGGAATCACACAGGTTGAGCTTGATGAGTGCGCTGAAAGCCGTGTCGAAATTATCGCAGATACATTAGATGATGAATTGGAAGGCAAGCTTTTAGATTGTTTGATTGTTAATAACATGAGTGAAATAACATGAACAACACTGAAATTAGAATGCTAACTGAAGAACAAATATTGCAAGAGCCTGAAGATAATTACATGAATGATTATCAATTGGCGTTTTTTAAACAAAGATTGATTGCTCTCTATGAGTCGACATCTCATCACATTCAATCTGCGAGAGAGGAAATGGGGCACACGGCAGATGCGAGTGATTTAAGTGATGTCAGTGATCGCGCAACGTTAGAAGAGCAATCAGGCATTACTTTAAGAATTGTTGAACGAGAACAAAAACTTTTGCCCAAAATCAAATTGGCGTTAGAGCGAATTCGTTTAGGTAGCTACGGTTATTGCTTAGAGTCCGGTGAGCCAATAGGTATTCCTCGGTTACTGATAAGACCGACTGCAGAGTACAGTGCTGACGTAAAATCGCTGATGGAAATGAAAGAAATTCAATACAAAGATTGATCCTATTTTCAATTATCATTAGGTAGGCCTATATGAATACGGCGATCATTCCGCAAAGTTCAAGAATGACATCACTGCATTATTGTTTTGCAAACAACCTTTAACCTTATCGTATGTTGAAGGGTATATTACTGCTCTTAGCTCTTCTAAAGATTACATGACGAAAAATTCGTTCAATTGTATGGCGAATCACAAAGGCAAAAAGCATTGCAATGGTTTGATCTAGCAAAAAAAAGCGCTAAAGTGAATCAAAGATGTTTCGAGAATGTAGGCTCTACCTAAGACGCAAGGTGTTGATAAGACATAAAAAAAGACCACGCATATGTTGGTCTTTTTTCATTATGCTTTAGCTATTAGCATAGCGAAATAGCGATTTTATTTTCACACCATTTGTAGACAGGATCTGTTGTCTGCGTTTGGCAATTTTGGCAATGTTTCCCGCAAGCTAAAGAAGGCGATGAATCACATTTCTCAACTTTTCCACGTAAAATTAATTCATCTAATAATGCACTTAACCATTTTGGCTCACACTTCAAATGCTTTGTAAGCTGGCTAAAGGAAATGATTTTTGCATCACGTACCGTATTTCTTACTGTAATTAGCGATATCATTAATGGCATCCTCCGCAGTTATGTGTCGCAGGTGTGTCTGGTATCGACATTTGCCAATCGACTTTATTGCATAAGCGCTTAATCCCTATAATAAATACAGTGACGATACTCAAAGCAAAAAATAACCACAGCAGACTTTCTAATGGATGTGCTTTGAAAGTCGCGGTTTGATAGAAGGCGATTGAAAGCGCGTAGGCGACAACCACTCCCCATGCTGTCGATAACCAAGCCCAATTTCGACCAATTTCTTTGGCGATAACACCAATAGTAGAGACGCAAGGCACGTAAAGTAAAACAAAGATTAAGTATGCATAGGCACCCGCCATTGAACCAAATTCTTGGTGCATTTGCCCCATTGCGGTTGTTCCCATTGAGCCGTCAGCCTCACTGGCTTTTATCGGATTTTTAAGTGTTGATAAAGAAAAACTATTGGCAACACCATCAATAGTATCTTGCCATGCCACTTTTAACTCAGGCAGTAGGTGGAAAGATTGCCCATCATCTGCAGCTTGATTGTTACTTAACTCTGCGGTGTATAGGGTATTTAAAGTGCCGACAACCACTTCTTTTGCTAAAAATCCTGTTAATAATCCCACACTGGCTGGCCAATTTTTCTCATTAACGCCAAGGGGAGACAATACAGGTGTTACCCAACGACCAATCTCTGATAGGGCTGAATTCTGTTGGTTATTACTTTCAATAACTTGTCCTTTAAAATTGACACTATTCAACGCCATTACTAGCACACAAATCGGAATGATGATCTTACACGCTTTGACTAAAAATCCACGTAAGCGACTCCAGCTATGGATAAGCGTCGTTTTAGCGCTTGGGAGGTGGTAGGTTGGTAATTCCATTATGTAAGGTGATGCTTCACCCGTTAATAAGGTTTTCTTCAGCACAAAACCAGTAATAACGGCGACAAAAATACCAAGCAAGTAGAGAGAAAAGACGACAAAGCTTCCCATACCATGGAAGAAAGCTGCTGAGAAAACGCCGAAAATTGCTAACCTTGCGCCACAAGACATAAAGGGTGTCATCATAGACGTTAAGATACGATCTCTTGGTGTATCGAGGGTACGTGACGCCATAATGGAAGGTATGTTGCAACCAAACCCTACAATAAGCGGAACAAAGGATTTTCCTGGTAATCCAATCGTAGACATAAAGCGATCAATAACAAACGCTGCTCGCGCCATATAACCACTATCTTCTAATATTGATAGATAAAGGAACATCAAACCAATTTGAGGAATAAAGGGCATAACGGTATTTATACCGCCACCCAGCCCTTGTGATAAAATTGCAGTTAGCCAACTAGGAAAACCGAGTGATGAACATAACCATGCGGTGCCATTAATGAATATTGCTGCAGAGCCTTCATCAAAAATAGGTTGAAGCCCTCCACCAATATTTATTGATAGCCAAAACATTAAATACATCACGATGAGGAAAATCGGGATCCCCAGATAACGGTTAAGTACAATCTTATCGATCCATTGAGTCAGATTATGCTGTCCTGCATGGTAACTTGAGATGCAATGATGAATGATCTCGGCGACAGTTTGGTAGCGCGCATCAGCAATTAATAAGTCAATATTTTCATTATGTGTGTTTGAAAAATCGGCTTGTAATTGAGAGACAAAAGAGGCGATATCTGTACCGTTTATATATTTTTGGGCTGATGAATCTGATTCAAGTAAGCGTATAGCAAGCCATTTCTTTCTATTATTAACAATTATTTGATCATCGAATACGTCAGAAAGCTGAGAAATGGTTTGGTCTAATTCAATAGGAAATTGAGTAAATAGACGAGGCAGTGATTTTGTTTGTAAATGTTTTTCAATCGAGCCTTTTAAATCATCGAGTCCTTTAGATTTATTTGCAACTAATGAAACAACAGGGCAACCAAGTTCAGATTCTAACTTTTCCGCATCGATATTTATATTTTTTTGTTTAGCAATATCTAACATGTTAAGTACAACAATGCATGGAATTTTCATTTCAAGCAGTTGTAATGTTAAATATAAATTTCGCTCAATATTGGCCGCGTCGACAATATTAACGACAAGATCAGCCTCATCAGAAAGAATATATTCACAAGCGATGCGCTCATCGAGTGAACCTTGTTCATCGGATGAAGACATAGAATAAATACCAGGCAAATCTACAATATTTATATTCTTATTATGGTAAGAGTAGTTTCCTTCTTTTTTATCTACAGTAACTCCAGCCCAGTTGCCTGTGCGTTGTCTTGCGCCAGTTAAGGCATTAAACAGAGTCGTTTTACCACAGTTAGGGTTACCTAATAAGGCAATAGTATTTGCCATTATTTATTTCTCCAACCAATTACTAATAGATAAAATAATTAACAAGCGAAAATGATATCGCTTATCAATTGCACTTATAAAAAGAATACTTATTTCAGTCAATAATTTTTTTTACTAAGGAAAATAAAAAGATGAATAAAATGTAATTTTTCATTCTAGTCAATGGCTTGGATGATATGTTTTTTATGAATAATTAATGTTCAAAATTGGAGAAAGTTATATTAAGCCTATATGTTAGCACTATTTTACTTTTGAATTTAAATAATAGAGTTTTTACTTAAATATTGAATTATATAGATGAATATTGAAATAATTAAACTTACCTTGCTAATTCTCTAATTTTAGCTGTAGTAAAAGTATTTCTTAGTAAGGATATAAAAATAGTTGATATTTATTATCACAATTAATAATGCGACATAGATATTATTTACTACGTTAAAGTAGGTTGCTGGTGAAGAAAAAATTTTTCTACACAGTAAAAGGAAAGTATCGAGGTAAAATTAGAACGTTAGGAAATAAACCTTTTTAGTATGAAGGTTAGTCAAGTTGGTAAGTTTAAAGAGCTGAAAGGAAGAGATTCACGTTTAACTGTATATTAAATTAATGGTAAGTGCTGTAAGAATAGGGCGCATTAATAACCCTATAAAACGTGTTTAACGCTGTTTGTATTGTGTCGGACAGTAACCACGACTGACATATGGTGAGCACAATTTTAAGTGTTTGGTTTTTCTTCCTGATACGCGCTGTCGCCATAGTTTAAAGCTACTTGGCTTAAGGTGTTGGCGCATTAGCTTGATCACACCTTGTTCATCCAGACCATATTGTATTGCAATCGCTTCAAACGGGGTTCTATCTTCCCAAGCCATCTCGATGATACGTGATAGTGACTCTTGTCTGCTTGTCATCAATTACTCTCCATTTACACATTAAAGCTAATACGTAATTGATTAATATAAAGTTTAATTTTTTGGTATTAATTAAGGTGATTTGAAAGCGAGATGTGAGGTATGAAAATAGGGGCTAATGATTAGCTCCCTATTAAGTGGATTTATTCATTAACTAAATTGTGTATAGAGTAAATAACAAGCGGTGAGAATTAATAAACAGCCCATAAAAAGATTGAATACTTTTAGTCTCAGTTCGTTATTAAGGAAGAGAGTGACCTTGCTGCCTAAGAGAGACCAAGAAAATAATGATAGATAACAAACGATAAAGTAAATAAATACAAAACTTAAAAAGATGTGATTGTTATTGGCTTCTGAAAACATTGACACACCAGCAACACATGCAATCCAAGCTTTAGGGTTTAACCATTGTAATGAACATGCCTGTTAAATAAGCTACCAAGGAATGCTTCAGAACACGCTGAAAAATTACCATGTTACCCAGAATTTTTATAGCGTAGGATTTGGCTCCATTCTTTACGTAGTGAGCGTTACGCTTTTTTGCTCTTTATCTAATGCTGTATTTGATTAAGAAATCGCATTATAGAGCAACTACTCAGGTGCATATTTATTTATCATCACACAACAAGTAATCAAGAATGATAAGATCAAAGTGATTTGCCACAAACCATCTTCATAAAATGACATCTCGTTGTCTGACCAAACTCGCAAGCCGATGTTGAACAATTCACCTTTTATGCTGAGTACTAACACCGTAGCGAGAAAATATTTCGCAAAGTCTTTCGTTAATATTTTGATGTAAGAGAGGTACGTATCTAGCATTGGAAATACCTTAGTTGCTCAATAGATTGACGCTTGAATGAATGTCACATCACTTTACTAATGTTAAATCTAATACCAATTACTAATGTTAAATCTAATACCAAGCAATTATTGGCTAGTTAAAATCTTCCTTTGTCGACGCTTTTATTCTGATATTTCATTTCAAGCTCTGTATTTTGCGAGTGGCTTCATGTCTAGCTGAGGTGGACGAGCACGTTGAATAGACTGGAAACAAAAAAGGAGGAGCTGAATTATCAGCTCCCCCTTGTGTTAACCCAGTATGTAGATGGGTTAAAGCATATTACGCAGTTTGTAGTTCAACATCTTGCTCATCTTTACGAGCTTGAACGACTAGGACAAAACCAACGATTGCAATAAAGCCAGTAATGAACATGCCAGTTGTTACTGTTAACAGACCGTGTGCAGCAAACGCTGAAACTAAACCACTTGCTGCAAAACACACCATAGTCTGCATAAAGTTAAGCAGGCCAGCAGCGGTTGCGCTACAGTTTTTAAAGTCAGACAGTGCAGAGCTAATAACAATCGGGTAAATCGCACCATTCGCAACAGCTAGGAAGCAGAATGGGATTAAGATAGGCCAGATTGTTGTTACTGTTGTTGTCGTAGAGATAACGAACATTACTGCTACGCTTGCAAAGAATAGCGCTAAAATCCACGGTAGAAGTTGCTTACCTGAGTAACGGTTTAATAAAGTACGACAACCGTAACCACCGACAATAAATGCCACAGTTTGTGGTGCGTAGCTTAGGCCAATATCTGCACCTGAGTAACCCATTGCAGACATAACAAATGGCGAACCTGTTAAGTAAGCAAAGAATGCCGCAGAACATGCTGCGAAAATAACCATGTTACCCCAGAACTTTTTAGAGCGTAGGATTTGGCTATAGTCTTTACGTAGTTGAACCGTTACGCTTTCTTGCTCTTTATCTAATGCAGCACTTTCTTTTTCTTTAAGCGTTAGCATTGCTAAAACAGCACCAAAACCGACTAATGCAATAAAGATGCTGCGCCAGCCTACGTGATGTTCAAGCAGTGCGCCTAATAATGGTGCTAATGCTGGAGATAACGCGACAAGCGGCATAATGGTTGCGAATACACGCTCAGAAGTTTTACCCTCGTAACGGTCAACAACCACTGCCTGCCAAATAACCGTTGCGCTACATGCACCCAATGCTTGAGCGAAACGTGCTAATAAGAACACTTCAATGTTTGACGCAAAAGCAGAGGCTAAAGAGCCAAGGCTAAATAGCGCAATACCGCCAAGTAGTACTTTAATACGTCCAATACGATCAGACAGTGGGCCGTAAACCAGTTGGCCTAATGCCATACCAAGTAAGAAGATACTTAGCGAAAGGCCGATTAGAGATTGGGTTGTAGCAAAGTCGGCACGAATCGTTTCAAACGCAGGTAAATACATATCTGTGGCTAAAAAGCCCAGCATGCTTAAGCAAGCGAACCAAAATAGGGTGATTTTTGATGGTTTAGCGTGTTGTTTATTCATTTTTATTATAACTATATCTATATGACATATGTGTAGTGTAATACTGGTTTAAATCGCTGTGAAACGCTAATATTTCAACATTGCTTTCAAAAAATTTGATTTGATATGTTTTCATACAACGATCTCCAAGTTATTGACGTAGTTGCCCGTCGTGGCAGCTTCTCTGCTGCGGCTGAAGAATTACATAAGGTCCCTAGTGCGATTAGTTATACTGTTCGATTAATAGAAGAGCGATTAGCTGTCGAATTATTTGTTCGATTGCACAGGCAGGTGAAATTGACACCTGCTGGTGAGTATTTCGTCGAAGAAGCGCGCAAACTTATTAAACAGATGGATACCATTAAATATCAAACCCAACGGGTAGCGAATGGTTGGTCAGAAAATGTCTCTGTTGCGCTCGATACCGTGGTACGCCAAAGTCGAGTAAATACCCTTGTTCGAGATTTCTATTTACATTTTCCAGATGTAGAGTTGCACCTAACAATGGAAGTGTTTAATGGGGTATGGGATGCCTTAGCTGATGGGCGGGCTGATATTGCCATTGGCGCAACTGCTGCAGTGCCAATTGGTGGCAGCTTTGATTATCGTGATATGGGCGTTTTAACGTGGAAGTTTGTGGTATCGCCAGATCATCCTTTAGCAATGGCATCGCATCCGTTAGAGCCTTCTGAATTAGCGCAATATCCTGCGATTTGTTTAGAAGATACCTCTCGAACGTTACCTAAACGAACAACTTGGCTAATGGATAACCAACGTCGGATCATGGTGCCAAGTTGGCACAGTGCATTTCAATGTTTACAAGCAGGGCTGGGTATTTCTGTTGTTCCTAGCCATATGGCGATCAGTAAAATTGAATCAGGAGAGCTGGTGGAAAAAGAGCTCGCGGTGAAGCCTTCAATGAGTCCTTGTTGTTTAGCATGGAATACAGAAACGTTGAGCCCAGCTGTCAGTTGGTTACTCGATTATTTAGGCGACAGTGAGCAGCTTCATCATGAATGGATGCGTTAATAAGGTGATATTGATTCCATTGAGGATGCTCATAAGGCATATAGTGTGTTTTGTAAGAATTGTTTAATAAATGCAATGTAGCTTGCTCGCATTCAATAAAAACAGCGAGTTAACAATGTCTATTTTAAAACCCACTTTAATTGCATCATCTTTACTTCTTTCTTTAAGTGCTCATGCAGCAGATGCGCCGAAATATGTATTCTTTATGATTGGTGACGGTATGGGGACAGCCCAACGTCAGATCAGTGAATACTACTTGCAGCAACAAAATGGGGATCAGACACAACGTTTAGCCATTAATGCAATGCCTGTAGCAGGCATTATTACCACCCATTCAGCCAATACTTTAGTAACCGATTCTGCAGCAGCAGGTACAGCATTAGCGACCGGAGTAAAAACGGATAATGGCGTTATTGCAATGGATCCAAAAGGGCATAAGTTACGCTCAACATTGGATGCTGCGAAAGATAAGGGGATGGCAACAGGTATTGTTACCACTACACGTTTGACCCATGCGACACCAGCCACTTTTGTTGCTAAAAACATTAGTCGCGATAACGAAAACGAAATTGCCAATGATTACCTAGCATCGAATGTCGATTTCTTTGCTGGTGGTGGCTCTCGTCACTTTATTAATGGTGAAGGCAGTAAACGTAAAGACGGTAAGAACCTTGTTGATGGGTTCAAACAAAAAGGCTACCACACTTTTATTGGTGCTGATTCTTCGGCGGATTTTTTAGCCTTCCATCCAACGAACTCGCAAAAGGTTTTCGCCTCTTTTGCCTCATCGCACCTTCCTTATGAAATTGATCGTAAGAAAGATCTTAGTACGCCATCTCTAGCACAAATGACGTCAAAAGCCATCGAAACATTGAAGTACGATCCTGACGGTTTCTTCATGTTGGTAGAAGGTGGTCGAATTGATCACGCGGCACATGCTAATGATGTATCAACGGTGATTCAAGATACCATCGCATTTGATCAAGCAGTAAAAGCGGCTATTGATTTTTATGAGCACCATAAAGATGAAACACTAATTATTGTAGCGGGCGATCATGAAACTGGTGGTATGGGCTTAGGCTTAGGTGAGAACTATTTTGTACAGTTAGATAAGCTAAAAGATGTTGATGAGTCTATCGAAGATAAGCTTCAAGGTGTTTATAACGGCGATCGTAAAGCCTTCATGAAGCATATAGATGAACATTTTGGTTTGAAGTTGCTGACGAAGGAAGAGCAGCAAACGCTAAATCATGCGATGGATATCGATGACGAACTTCGTGCTAAAAATATCACCGATTTTGATGGTTACAGCACGCATAATGATGCGACTTATGGTGGGTATGATCCAGTAGCCATTGCTGTAGCGCACATCACTTCACAACGAGCAGGTGTTTACTGGACAAGCTATGCGCATACCGCGACACAGTTACCGCTTTCTGCAGTTGGTGTCGGTGCTGAGAAATTTGGCAATTTTGAAGATAACACCCAAGTGGCGAAAACATTAGCGACATTAATGAACGTAAAAATTGGTAGTTAGGGATTAATTTTTAGGTAAAGGCTGTCTTGGACAGCCTTTTTTCGTGGTTTTTAAAGCAGTTGGAAACAAACATGCGCGGTGTGATTTTAGCCTTTATCGTTCTTCTAGTGACGTGTTGTGAAATGTTTAGTCAAGGTGTAACAGGATCTGACTATAAAGTCGGTGAAGTAACTGCGGTTAATAACAGCAAGGTCACCATTATTGGTAGTAATCGTCTGGGAGAGCAGGCGTTAGATTTAACGCTGAGTAATAATAAAAAAGTCGTTGCCTACAATTTGATGAATGGTGCGATGGAATATGATGAATATTATCAGGTTGGCGATCGCGTCTTAGTGGCGATAGCGAAGAATGATCACACACGTACAAGGGTGATATCTCGTTATCGTCTTCCTGCATTAATCGGCTTAGCAATCGCCTTTAGTTTAGGCTTGTTACTGTATGCACGAAAAGTCGGTGCCAAAGCGTTAATGTCGTTCATTGGATCTATTGTGATCATCGTAGAGCTTCTGATCCCTGGGCTTATGGCGGGTTATTCTCCTTTGTTAGTCACCGCCGTGTGTTTATTAATGCTGTGTAGTTTGATCATTTTGTCCGTTGCCGGTTGGACAGCAAAAGGAAAGGCGGCATTGGCAGGCACGATTATTGGATTAATTGTCACCATGATTCTGTGTGTGTTGGTCGGCAAGTTACTTCATTTAGATGGAATGACACAACCTTTAGCTCAGCCCTTATTGTTTGAAACAGGCATGTATTTAAACATGCTAGATATTCTGTATGCAGCGATTTTAATTGGGGCGAGTGGGGCGGCAATGGATGTTGCGATGGAAATGGCAGCAACGATGGAAGAGCTAAAAATCAATGCGCCAGACATGAATCAAATGGATTTGTTGAGATCAGGTTTTCGAGTTGGCAATGCGGTGATCGGGACGATGACAACCACTTTATTGTTAGCCTATTCAGGCAGTTTTTTAACAATGATTATGTTGTTTGCGAGTCGTGGTAACGATGTGATGCAAATTATCAACATGAAAGTCGTGGCAGCCGAAATTGCACGAACATTAATTGGTAGTTTATCGTTGATTATTGTTGCACCTATTACGGCATGGATAGCATGTTGGATGATCAGTAAAGAGTTTGAGCCTAACGTGCAAATCGAATTAGAAGAAGCTTAATAAAAACAGCCAGCGTGCCATTGAACTTGCTGATGAAAGAGCAGAGCACAGTGATGGGCTGGCTGTTTTAATAACAGTTAGAGCAACATAACAAAGTTTAGTGTCCGTAACGCTTTTGCCATTCATGCTCAATAGCCATTAGCCATGTAGGGTTGGGTTCGGCAATAGATGGATAAAGCTCAAAAGACTGGCTCTTATAAGGTTCAGCTAATTGGCTAAAGGCTTGGGCTTTTAGCACTGTTGGATCGCCCCAAATCTTGGTGTCTGATTTACGCGCTTGTGCTTCTGGGCTCATTAAAAAGTTTATCGCAACCAGTGCCCCTTCTTTTGCTGATGCATTCCATGGTATCGCTAAAAAGTGAATATTGGTTAATGCCCCTTGCTTAAAGGCATAGGTTTTCGCATTTTCAGTTAAATTACCGTTCTCAATTGCAGCTGAGGCAGCGTTAGGATTAAAAGTGATAGCTAATAATAATTGCTGATCGTCAAGCAGTTGTACGGTTTCTGCAGTGCCCGCTGGGAACTGTTTACCACCACGCCATGCCACTTTATGGAGCTGATCTAAATAGTGCCAAAGCGGTGCTGTCACGTTATCAAATAGCGTTTTTTCTGCGGGTAATGATAACGGCTGATAGAGTGCTTTTTTATCGTCAGTGAGCTCTAGCAATGCTGCTTTTAAAAAGCTGCTACCATGAAACTCTGGTGGGCGAGGGTAGCTGATCTTACCAGGATTCTTTTGCGCTAATGCTAATAGCTCTTTAAAGCTTTGAGGTGGTTGTTTAAGCACACTGGTATCGTAAATGAATACCAATTGTCCAACCCCCCAAGGTGCTTCATAGCCTTCTGTCGGTACACTAAAATCTTGATCAATCGGTAGCTTAGTATCAACATATTTCCAATTGGGCAGCTGTTGAGTAAAAGGACCATACAAAAGGTGATGTTGCTTCATTGAACGGAAGTTTTCGCCATTAATCCAAACTAAATCAACCCCACCGTTGGTATTTTTTCCCGCTGTTTTTTCTGCCAGTAGACGCTGGGTCGTTTCAGCGATATCGGTGACTTTGACTTGCTTTAGAGTTACACCGTAACTTTTTTGTAATTGTTTATCGGCCCATTTTAAATAGTCGTTGATTTCTTGACTGCCACCCCACGCATTGAAGTAGACCGTTTGACCTTTGGCTTTTTGTTCAATTTGTTGCCAGCTTTGACTTTCATTTGCAGGTGCTTTCGTTTCTTCAGCGTAAGCGAAGCTAGAAATTGTTAACGATAACGCGATGCCTTTCGACAAGGCTTTTAGTACATTTTTTTTCATCATCAGAGTTTCGTCCTTTTTAATTCCTTGTATCGAATGACCTATTTACGCATCCATTGATGATAACGTTTAACCATTGCCAATAACTTTTGTGGGGCATTGGCCTGTTTCCATACACCAGCCGTATATTTAGTGGCTTCACTCATGGTGGGGTAAGGGTGAATCGTCGATAAAATCTTATTCAGTCCCAGTTTGTAGCGCATTGCTAAGGTAAATTCTGCCAGTAGTTCACCGCCATGATGGCCGACAATTGTGACCCCTAAAATCTTATCGCTATTGGACGGGGTTAGAACTTTAACGAAACCTTCGGCAGCATTGTCGGCAATCGCTCGATCTAAATCGGATATAGGGTAAGTATATGTTCGATAATCGATATTTTGTGAAATAGCCTCTTTTTCATTGAGACCAACTCGAGCTAACTCCGGCGCAGTATAGGTAACGGCAGGTAATACCGAGTAATCAGCTTTAAACTTTTTGAATGTACCAAACAAACTATTTACTGAGGCATACCATGCTTGATGCGCTGCAGCATGAGTTAATTGGAAAGGACCTGCCACATCACCCACAGCGTATATATTAGGATATTGCGTTTGTAGGTAGTGGTTAACTTTGATAGTCCCTTGTGGATTTGTTGCTAATTTTAGGCGCTCTAAACCAAAACCTTTGGTATTAGCAACGCGACCTAACGCCACAATAACCTGATCAAATTCAACGTCGATCGTTTGTTCTGCCGAAAGATCATCAAGCTTAACGTGGCGATATTGCGCAGATCCTTTCTCTACAAAACTAACGGCTTTGTGTTTTAGAAGTACTCTAATACCTTCATGTGTTAGTGTGTGATAGATGAAATCGGCCGCATCTTTATCTTCACGGTTAAGTAACTGATCTGCCATTTCAACTAAGGTGACAGATGCGCCAAGACGATTAAACGCTTGAGCCAATTCACAACCAATAGGACCACCACCCAAAATCAATAACTTTTTAGGTAAAGTATCTAGTTGCCATAAGTTATCGGACGTTAATGGATTAACTGTGTTTAAGCCTGAAATATTGGGCAATAGTGGGGAAGCCCCTGTTGCGATAATAATGTTACGTGTGGTGATCACTTTGTCGTTAACTTCTACTTCCCAAGGCGACAAAATCGTCGCGTCACCTTGGACACAATTCACACCAAGCTTGCTGTAACGTTCAACCGAATCATGCGGTTCGATATCTTTGATAACGTTGTGAACACGAGTCATAACGGCTTTAAAGTCGATTTTTTCAATTTTAGCTTCAATACCAAATTGTTTTGCTTGTTGCAGCTCATAAGCGCTATGAGCGACACGGATTAAGGCTTTAGATGGCACACAACCTGTGTTTAAGCAATCGCCGCCCATTTTATGACGCTCAATTAATGTGACTTCCGCTTTTACGGCTGCCGCGATATAGGAGCTGACTAAACCGCCAGCACCAGCACCAATTACCACTAGGTTTTGATCAAACACTGTAGGTTTTTGCCAATCGCTATAAACCTTTTGGCTTTTGATGTAATTAATAATTGTTTTTGCGAGCAGTGGGAAGATCCCGAGTAATACAAGAGATATCAATACAGGAAATGAGATGATTTCGCTCAAACTATTAATGTTACTCAGTTGAGTACCGGCATTCACATAAATAGCAGTTCCAGCCAGCATGCCAAGCTGACTGACAAAGAAGAAGGTACGAGTTTTAATCGGGGTTAAACCCATTAGTAAGTTGATCAGAAAAAACGGCACTACAGGGATTAAACGCAGCGTTAATAGATAAAATGCGCCTTCGTTTTCAATCCCTTGATTAATGGTCGCGAGGCGTTGTCCAAACCGCTGTTGTACCCAGTCTTGCAAAATATAGCGGCTTGATAGAAAAGCCAATGTTGCACCTATTGTGCTGGCAAAAGAAATAATAATAAGGCTAGGCCAAAAACCAAATAATGCCGCTCCAAGCAACGTTAAAATTGCAGCGCCGGGTAAGGAAAGGGCTGTCACGGCAATATAGAGTACAAAGAAAAACAAGTAAGCAGTGAAAAGTTGACTTTCAATCTTTGCTTGTAGGGCTAATTGCTCTTGCTTGATGAACTCAAGGGTAAGGTATTGGCCTAGATCAAAATGTAGCCATAACGCAATAAGGCTGACAATGACCAGCAGCAATAGCGTTTTTTTCTTATTCATTTGCCTGATCCTTTTTCGTTATGTTTTTATCTGATGCTTGCACGTTATCTTGAGCAATATCGTTAGGCGTAATAGGAAGAGAACAAAAGCCTTGTGCTGGCACATCGAGCGCAGTGTTAAATTTCGCCGACAAGTTCTGAAAGCTAACTAAAGCAGTGAGTTCAATAATATCATCACTGCTATACCATTCTTGTAGCGCGACAAGCATTTCATCTGTCACTCGTTTGCCTGTTATTGTCATCGCTTCAGTGTAGGCCAACACAGCGCGTTCTTGATCTGTAAACAGCGTAGAGTGTTGCCAGTTGGCGAGTGCTTTAATTTTATCTTCTGAATCACAACGTTCGGCGAGCTTCATACCATTGGCATCAACACAAAAGGCACAATCGTTTAATTGTGAAACACGCACACAGACCAAAGATCGCATGACATCTTGAATCGGTGACTTTTTACGGTCGAGAAAACCAAAAAAACCTGCGACTAACCAAAATAAGACAGGTTTACGTCCCCATAGCTTTGCAGGGTTTAATACTTGACCATAGTGGCGAGCTTGAAGCCATAGCAAAGGCTTTACCCATAAAGAGTCAATTTTTTTGATCGAAATGCGCATGTGATTCCTTAAAAAATACCCTAAAAGTAGGGTTTTATACGATCTTACTCAGTAGCAGTTGTAAACATGTAGACCTTAAGATCAGACATTGTATTTCATTTAATGATAAATATTTCTTTTTCTTCAATTGGTTGGTGAAAAAATCAGCAGGAGATAAGACAGTTTAAAGCGCCGCGTTATTTATTAGTGAGAAGATGGGTTATTGGTCGTATTAGCAAATAATTAGGCATGGAATATAAATAAAGATAATTATCATTTATATAAATCAAGGAGTGCAAAACGGAGGGAATTAATTTAATGGCAAAAGTTTGTTATTATGCAATTAAACCAAATAAATATTGAATTTTATAAAGGAAGATAAGGATAATACGGAAATTATTTTTGAAAGGTATACTTAGAAATAAAAGAATGGGGGCTCTTTTATTCCTAAGTATTTTATATTTAAGACAACTTATATTTTTAAGATAAGGCAGATAATAGTTCATTTCGACGTTGCTCAGGAATAACTGACCAATGTTGACCGCTAATTGCACCTTCCAATGCCCAAAGCAATTCAATACTCAATGGACTTGTTTGTGATTCTTGAAGTGCTTTATATGCGCCAAGAGAGCCCACTGCTAGAAGTTGTTCAATAGTGTTTATGCCTGCTTTTTTAAGCATTCTTTCATTTGATAATCGTAGATTAGGTAAATCTTTAATTCGGTCAGGTACGCAACTCTCCTTTTCTTGCTTGTCTTTTTCTGCTGCATCCAGTGAATACCTACCTTGAGCTACAATCTTTGTGGGTTCATCCCACCATTGGTCGGGTATTGCATAGTGCTTGGTTACAACAGGGAAGCCACGTTTTTTATAAACATAGGGTTCCAAGCCAGCTTGTTTGAATTCCTTTTCAGTTTCAGCATTTGCACGTAAGTGAAGTTTATCGTTCACAACTAATGCAAACATTGTATCACCAGAAAAAATGCCAAAACCGCCAAACATCGACCGTGATTTTATTGAACCAAAATGGTCAAATAATTTTAATGAATCTTTTAATATTGGTTTATCCATGCTTCTACTCGGTGAAAAAATATGAGTGTCACCTAAACATTAAGAGCGAGGAAATAGATTAATTAATCTACACATTGATACTGTCAATATATTGTTAAGTTTGTGTCATAATATTGTCGGTTCAATAATAATCCTTCGGTAACCCCGCTACCTTGAATTATTAACATAATTTTTAGGCCGGTGGTTTTGCGTCTTAATCTTTCAATTAATTTGCCAGTTCGTGACTATATAAAGTTATATTAAATAATACTTTTAATATTAAATCTAAGCTCTCAAAAATGTGATATTGGTTCAGGTATTTGTTCTTAGCTTATTTTAATAAGCTTTATAATTATAAATACTCATGATTGTTTTTTATAAGTAAAAAAAAAGCCAACAAGGTTAACTTATCGGCTTTTCCTTAACATAGAAAGATAAATTTTATTAGTTGAGATCTTTAACCGATTTTCTCTCAACAAGTTTAGGCGTCATTTCAAAGGTTTGACGCTCATGATTCTTGTCTTTCACACGCTCTAGCAAGATTTCGATGGCCTTTTTACCTAAACGACGTTTAGGCTGGTGGATAGTTGTTAGCGGTGGCGCAAAGTAGGGCGCAAGGTCAATGTTATCGTAGCCAATGATTGAGATATCATCAGGAACACGCAGACCTGCCTGTTCAAAGGTACTGATCAGAGCCATGGCCATAATGTCGTTAAAGCAGAAGATAGCAGTAGGGCGATCTTCCATTGCGATAAACTTATGAGCAGCTTCAACGGCTGACTCACACTCAAAGTCACCGTCAAGTAGCCAATTAGCATTAACAGTGAGATCTGCTTCTTTCATCGCTTTACGGAAGCCCTTTAGGCGCTCTTGACAAGTAGACTTATCAACTTGCCCAGATAAACAGCCAATTTTCTTATGACCATTTTCAATAAGGTGCTTAGTCGCAATATAACCGCCGTTTTCAGCGTTATCTAGAATATTATCAGTATGTGGGCTTTCTGGGCCCCAGTCCATGATAACCATAGGAAGATCATTTTTACGCTCAAGTAAATCGAGCAGCATTTGATCCAGATCGCTGCACATAACCAATAGGCCATCAACACGCTTTTCAGAAAGCATACGTAAGTAATCACGTTGTTTTTCTAAGTTACCTTCGGTGTTACATAAGATCAGTGTGTAGCCTGCACCATAACAATATTCTTCAACACCATGCACAACTTCGGCAAAAAATGGGTTAGTCGATTTAGTGACTAACATGCCGATAGTACGTGTTGTATTACATTTTAAGCTTCGCGCTACTGCACTTGGGGCGTAGTTAAGTTCATCTACTGCAGCCAAAACTTTTTGTTGCGTTGCTTCTGCAACAAAGCGTGTTTTATTAATCACGTGCGACACTGTAGTAGTTGATACACCTGCCATACGTGCAACGTCTTTAATGGTTGCCATATTTATTCTTCTTATCATGGTCAGATTAGGATCTGACAAAGGTTTTTGATACCAAATTGATTAATTACGTAGTCTATGGCTTACGAGTTCACTCGCAGAGATGAAGATCCTTTAGTTATTAGCTACTTAATTATTCAATTTGATACCGAATTATAGGGTGTTGCAATTATCATGGATCATAAACAACTAAAGCCGCAGTAAAATGCGGCATTAGAAGATAGAAACTATTTTTACACTAATTACACATGTAATCGCTTGCGATCACATTTTACTGTGTGTTTTGCGTTGTGCAATCTTTCTATTCAACTTGATTGAATTAATTGATCATTAACCGTAAAAACTCGATGTTTGTCATGCTAATAGCTTCAATTTATTGTGTATATCTAGTCATTAATAGATAAAACGTTAAAAAACAGAATGATTGGCTGATAAAAGATAAGGAAAATCACCACTTGGATGAGTATGAACACTGACAGGCCAACCATATAAGGTATCTATTACTTCAGGAGTAAGAACTTGTGTTGGCGTGCCGTCGGCTTTTATTTCTCCTTCATTAAGGAAAATCATCCGATCAGTGTATTGGGCTGCAAGGTTTAAATCGTGCAATACCACAATTACAGCGGCGCCTTGTATAGCCATATTTTGGGCAATTTGTAAGGTGTGGTGCTGGTGGGCGAGATCGAGTGCTGAGGTGGGTTCATCTAACATCAAGATACATTTATCACCGGCTTTACTGAGTTGTGTTAAAACCCGGGCAAGGTGTACACGCTGTTTTTCACCCCCCGATAAGGTGGGGTAGAGACGTTTAGCTAAATTGTTAATATCAACATATTGCATGCTTGATGCTGTTGCATCTTTCAGTTCAGGCGAAGTGAGCTGCAATGGAATTGCGCCTAGCTCGACAACTTCTTTCGCGGTAAAGGCAAACGATAATGCGCTATGTTGTGGAAGGACACCTAAGTGACATGCCAATTCTTCCCGAGCCCAATTATTAAGCGGTTGATCAAAGAAAGAAACCGTGCCTGATTTTGGCGTAATCTCACCACATAATACTTTTAACAGGGTACTTTTACCTGCACCGTTTGGCCCAAGTAATGCGGTGACTTCTCCTGCGTGAATATCAATATCAAGATGATTTAGCAGGACTTTATCACCGAATTGTAATGATAAGTCGCGAGCCTGAATAACACAGACTTTGTCGCTACTTGCTGTAAAATCGACCTTTGCTGAATGATTTAACGTCATGACATCTGACTCTTTTGATTAACTAATAAATAGATAAAGAAAGGCGCGCCTAACATGGCGGTGATGATCCCAACCGGCAGTTCTTGAGGCGAGAATGCGCTTCGAGCAATCATATCGGCAACCAAGAGGATTAATCCGCCAAGTAAAGCCGAAATTGGCAATAAGGTTCTATGATTTGGACCAGTTAGCATTCTCCCCACATGAGGAATAACCAAGCCAATAAAGCCAATCGGGCCACAAACGGCAACAGTCATACCCACTCCCGCAGCACATGTAATAATTAAATTACGTTTTAGTTTTTGGGTGTTAACCCCCATATGTCGAGCTTCAGCTTCGCCTAATAACAACGCGTTTAAATTACTGGTATGACGATAAAAATAGGTAAAGAGTAACCCGAATGTGCAATAGGCGAGAATAATGCCTGTCCATGTTGCACCAGCCAGTGAACCCATTGACCACAATGATAAATCACGTAAGGCTTGATCGTCGGCAACATAATTGAGTAACCCAAGCCCTGCGCCTGAAATTGCGGTTATCGCGACACCAGCGAGTAGCATGATCATCACCGATGTGCCGTTTTTATCTGTGCCTAAGCGATAAACTAAAACGGTGCTGATTGCGCCGCCAATAAAGGCAAAAATAGGCACAATAGCGAAGTTTAAAAGCTGAGGGAATGATGCGGTGAGAGGGGCAAATAAGACAATGGCCAATGCAGCACCTAAGCCTGCACCGCCAGTGATTCCGATGATCCCAGGATCTGCAAGCGGGTTGCGAAACAGTCCCTGTAGTACAGCGCCACATACAGCTAAAATTGCACCGATAGCAAAACAGAGAAGCGTACGTGGTAAACGAATTTGATGGATCACTAGGCTGACATGTTTAGCAAGTTCATGATCACCGGGTAATAGTGCTAACAAACTTTGTTTATAACTGATCGCCATAGGACCTATAACAATAGAAGAAAGCCCTGTAAAAATAAGTAAGGCGATACTTATTATATAAATATGATGGGCTGAGAAGCGTTTTGCATACATGTAACAACAACCTTACGCACGAATAAATAGGGATGATAGAGGCGTAATTTAAGGATAAATAGCCTGATTAAGCTTTAAAGCTTCATTAACACTCTCGAGTCCTAAACCACCAATGAGCGCAGTACTTTTTATTGTGAGTAATGCATTATTTGTTGCAGCCGGTGTTGCGGCAATTAATGGCATTTGGGCAATAAGATCTTGCATGTTTTTGATCTTGCTAGCTGTACGTGTGCTCAACAAAATAATATCTGGTTGCATGGTAACCAGCGCTTCACCAGAAATAGGCTTGTAGTTACTGATTGATGTTGCAGCAGGGTTTTTAGCACCAGCAAGTGTAATGATGCTATCTGCAGTAGTATTACTTCCTGCAATGTTAATTGGGCGACCATCATGGATCATTAAGAACAAGACTTTTTTAGGAGTCTTAATATTGGCTGTTGCAGTATTAATTTTATCTAGCTGAACATTAAGCTTTTGTTTTAGCTTTTCAGCACGATCTTGATGATCAGTGAGTTTAGCAATCTGATCAATACGTGTAAGCAAATCTTTGACGGTTTCCCCTGAGTTAACAATATCAACTTCAACACCTGATTGCTCAAGTAGGTTAAGTGTACTTTGTGGCCCCATTTCATTAGAACCAACAAGGTGAGTCGGGGATAAAGACATTAAGTTCTCAGCTGAAAGCTGGCGGTGATAACCCACTTTAGGGGTTGATTTATCCACTAATCCTTTACTTGTTAGATCAACGGCGACGACTTGATCATTAGCATCTAAGGCGTTAATGATTTGAGTAACTGAAGCACCAGCACTGATGATTTTATTTTTCTCAGTTGCTGAGTCCGTACTTGCTTGCGCGTAGCTACTAAGTCCTAACACCAGCGTCAATAAAGAGGTTTTTAATAGAGAGAGTTTATGCATTGTTTGATTCTTCCATAAGTAGCTGAGTCGCTTTGATATTATTTTCTTGCAAGAAGGCGAGTAATTTGAGCATTTGTTCAACAGAGGCTGCTTTATCTGCACCAATCACAACAGGTTTCGTTGGGTTAGTTTTCACTTCTTGTAACAAGGCTGTTTTGAAGTCATCCCATTGATTGATTTTTTTACCTTGCAGTGCCCAATAAGGTGCTTCTGATACTAAATTAATAGCAATAGGATCGGCTTGGGTTGTCTGTAATGTTTTGGTTGCTGTTTGTGGTAAATCGACATCGAGGGCTTTAATTTTCACTGTGGCTGTTAACAGTAAAAACACCATGACAATAAAAATAATATCCAGTAATGGAGTCAGGTCTGGATTCATTTCCTCAGTTTGGAAAACGCTACTGTTGGCTTTGATCATGATGCAGTCCCATTAACGGCAGGGTTTTGTTCGCAGGTATCACAGGCTGATGTTTTCCCGTTTTCAGCGTCAACATTCATTCCTTCAAGCCAAAGATTACAACGGTTTAAACTGTGTTCTAGTTTAGCCGTAACATTATCAGCCCATAGCCCAAGTAGTTGTGCACCAGTAATGGCAGGAAGTGCGATGATCAAACCAGCAGCTGTTGTTCGCATAGCAAGACCAAGACCGTCAGCAAGATCGCTGGGAGTCACAGAGCCTGTTGAATGGGAAATACCGGTAAACATATCAATTAAGCCAAGCACTGTACCGAGTAAACCAAGTAACGGACTAATAACACCAATCAGACTTAATAAGCGTAAACCTGAACGTAATTCAGTGCGTTTTTGTATTAACCAAATAGCGGCAGCATCTTCACGTAATGGTTTAGTGAAATGGCGATGCGCAATTAACATCGCAATTCCTTTATAAAGCAAAGGGCGTTGCTGTTTTAGCTCCTCGGTTAAATTATCTAGTGCGTGTTCGTCGTGACGGTTTTGTTGAGCAAGGAGTGCTGTAACTTTTGTTTTGCCTACACCGGTACATAACAAAACTTGAATAAGACGCTCAGTTAAAATCATAACAGTGAGCACAGAACAAATAATAAGAGGCCACGCCATTAGGCCAAGTTGCTGGTTGAGGTTATCAATAAAAGGCATGATTTAATCCAATTTGAAACGAACGGGAATTTGAACACGGTGTGCAATAGCAATGCCGTCAACAATATGGGGTGAGAAGCGCCACTTTTTAATCGCTTTAAGTGCCGCATCATCAAGCACATTGGCACCAGATGATTTAACCAGTTTTTGTTTAACTTGATGACCATCTTTTGCAATCAGTACTTCAACTAAGACTGTGCCTTCAATACCACGACGTTTTGCTAATTGTGGATACTTCACAGCGGAAGGTTTCGTGGCAAACGTGGGTTTTGAGACCAATTGAGGTGAATGTGCTCCAACGGTTGTTTTTTTAGCTTTAGTTGTCTTATTTAATGCCAGTTGTGATGACACAGGCTGGCTAGAATTTGTTGGTTTAAGTTCAAATTTCTCAGTTTTTCGTTGGGCATTTGTTACGTTTTTAGTCGCTGTTTTTTTCTCAACTTTTTTCTGAATATTTTTCGTTACTACTGGCTTCTTTTCTATTTTTTTTGGGGCTTTCTTCGTGGGTTGAACCGGAGCTTTAACTGTTTTCTTTTTCTTTTCAGGTTGTGATTTTTTGACCAACTTTTTCATTGTTGTTTTTGGTGCAGGTGTGTTTTTAACAACCGGTTGAGGAGTCACGATTGCTGAAGGCTGAGCCGTAGCAGGTGCAACGATGGTTTCTGGTTTTATATTAGGTAGTGATACTAAGTTGACAGCCACACTCGTCGACTTTTCAAGAGGGACTGTAATGATCTTCTTCTCTGGCATTGCTGACACAATAAGACTGTGGAAGAGAATAGAGGCACAGCCAGCAATGAGATAACGTTTTATATTCACAATGTACGCCTTATTGAACAGATGAAGGAATGTGAACTAAATGTTTAATTGCGGTTTTTTGCATGGTGTATTTCTTAATATAATTCCGTTTATTCAATAGATTAGAGTTGTTTTTCAGATGTAACACTAATGTTTATAACCAGTATATACATCATTATCCATGAAATACGAATAATATCAATTATCATTTGCAATATTATTTGATCGTTAATATCATGAGCACAGTTAGCCGATGATGTAAGACTTAGACTTGCTCAATTGAGAACGTTTAAGTAACAAAGGCTAAAGTAAAAATGCATAGAATTTATGGACGCAATAAATAGTTTTTTTTCTATGGAAGCTGGTTGTATAGAAAAATATCTAAAGAGAAGGAAAACCAAGGTGTTTGAGCAATACACTCGTGAAGAATTGAAATTGAAAGTCGCTGATTTATTAACTGATAACCCAAAACTTCATGCTGTTTCAATCGCAGAGCAATTAGCCGTAACAGAAGGTGAGGTTGTCATGTCTTACCCTGATGAAATGGTGTGTTTATTGCCCGGCCACTTAGCGAAAACAATCGTAGAGTCGTTACCTGAATGGGGACCTGTTACTACGATTGTGCATTCAATGGGCTCTATCTTTGAAGTAAAAGCGGCGTTCCCAAAAGGCAAAGAAGCGCGTGGATATTATAATCTAATGGGTAAAGAGGGCGAGTTACATGGTCACTTACGTTTAGATCATGTTTCGGACGTTGCGCTCGTCAGTAAACCTTTTATGGGGAAGGAAAGTTACTTCATCGGTTTTTTTGCCGTAACAGGCGAGTGTGTATTTAAAGTCTATTTAGGTAGAGATAAACATCGTAACTTGTTCCCAGAGCAAATTGAGAAATTTAAGTTGTTAAAACAAATTAAATAAATCTAGTCGAAGAACTAGGCCAAAGAAAAGCTAGTCAAATTGAGGAAGAAATATCATGAGTGAAGTAAAACAGGAACGTTTGCAAAATCGCCTTGGTCCTGAGATTAAAGAATTCCGCGAAGCATGCCAAACGCTACAATTAGCAACGGTAGATGCGAACGGTAAACCCAATGTGAGCTATGCACCGTTCGCTTTGCTTGATGATGGTTATTACGTATTAATTAGCCAAATTGCTAAACATGCCAGAAATCTACTTGAAAACCCGCAAGTCTCTTTAATGATGATTGAAGACGAATCTGCATCTAAAGTGCTTTACGCCCGCAAGCGTCTAACGTTTGAAGCTGATGTGAGTGTGATTGAACGAAAATCAGATCGTTGGCATCAAGGAATTGCTGCACTGCAAACGCGTTTTGGTGAAATTGTAGAAGGCTTAAGTGGGTTAGAAGATTTTTCATTGTTCCGCTTAGCACCGACTCAAGGTTTATTTGTTAAAGGGTTTGGCCAGGCATTCCAAGTCAGTGGCGATGATTTAGTAGATTTTGTTCATCTACAAGAAGGTCACCGTCGTGTTAAAGACGGGAGTGAGATCGAGTCAGCCGAAGAAAAGCTATAGTATTTCAAACTATTCTCTTATAAATGCCTGTGCTGAAATGTACAGGCATTTGTTTGTTTAGGGTGTTATAGCAGACTTTAGCGAAGTGTAAACAGCCTGTTTTGATCCTGATCATTCTAATTTGCAGCGAAACTTGAAGTCGCTGAAATACCTGTGATAATTAGAGCTAAATCATTACCTTTATTGCAGATATGGATTAACGTTATGACACAGGATAATAAAAAAGGCGTTTGGTTTGCGTATATAGCAAGCTTTCTTACTCCGTTTACACTGCTTACCTCTGGTATTGTGGCAATAATTTATGCAGGGTACCAATTAAACAAAGGTACTGACGAGCTTACATATAGCCACTATTACTCCATTATCCGTAGTTTCTTTTTATTCTTTACATTTTTTGTGGTATTGGGTGTAACAGCGGCAACAACAACGGGTATGGTTGCCGGTGCTGATTATTGGGTGCAAGGTTCAATGCTTCACGATGTAATGAATAGTGTGTTAAATGTTCTACCATTTGTTGGCGCTGCCATTGCTATCGTTGCTGTACTTTATTGGCTATTTAAAATTATTAAAGGCATGAGAATGCTAAGCGAAAATAAGCCAATGTGTTTATAAGCTTAGCCATTTGGTGAAACATTAAGTTAAGAAGAAAGAGTAGCTAACATGGTTGCTCTTTTTTTGAGGTGATTGACGCCGAGTAGTGCTGATAGCAAATTTTGTTTATAAAAAAGGATAGCGATAGTGCTATCCTTTTTTTTAAAAGTTAATAAAAGGAATTAACTTTTTTTGAATTGTTTCACTAAGCTATCTAGTTCAGTAAGCAGTTTCTCTGCTTTAGGATCTTGCTTTTTCATAGCTGTAAGTACATCTTTTTGTACTTGTTTGTCTTGCTTGCTAATTGCAGGATCAGACAGGATAGATTGCTGCTGTTTCGCTAATTCCATACGAATGTTAGTAAACTCTTTGATAAGCTCAGTACGCTTCGCATTAGATAAATCGTCTTTACGTGCTTCAAGTTGAATTTCTTGAGCGCGTTTGATTAGCTTCTCTGGGTTGTAACCTTTTTCTTTTACTTTGTTATTAAAAGCTGTTTCGTAAGCTTTTAGCTCTTTCACCAATTCAGGGTGAGATTGAAGAGTCTGATGACGGATACCCGCAAGCTCTTGTTGAATCACACCAATACGGTTAGCGATATTTTGCTGTTGAGCTGTAATCTGAGGAGCAGCAGCTGGAACAACGGTAGCCTCTTTAGCCATAGCAGGAGCTGCGGTAAATACGCATGCAAGTGCTAGAGGAACAGCTGCTTTTAGTAGCTTTGATTTTAAGCTTGATGCTTTAGTATGCATATGACTTTCTCTTTAATTATGTTGATATCGCTAATATACGATGCGTTTCAATTTGTATTGTCAGATGATAGTCAGTAAGCCTGAATATAGTCTGACAATTGTTCGCATTGCCTGCGTATTAACTTTTATTACTAATATCGTAAATCATAGTTCTACGCAAATAAATCGTCATACAATTGCAATATTCTTTTGTAGCATAGATAATTGAGGCTAAATTTTTGGTTATTGCATATTAAATGACCACTTTATACCTTTTAGTCTTTTAAGGTTTACCTCTTTATCTCGTTGAGTCGGTAAACTGATGTCGGTTGGAGCTCCTATGTGTCAAGATTGCGGTTGTTCACTCGCTGGTGGTGATCATCACCATCATCACCAATTACAAGCAAACCCTCAGCTTAATGATAAAAAAACCTTATCGGTAATTCACAAAATACTGGATAAAAATGATGTAGAAGCGGCACATAATCGTGCGCATTTTAATGCTAAGAATGTGACTGCATTTAATTTAATGAGTAGCCCTGGCAGCGGTAAAACGACCTTATTAGAACATCTACATCAGTATACGCCGCTGAAATATGCCGTTGTTGAAGGTGACTTAGAAACATCACGCGATGCTGATCGATTAAAAGCGCAAGGGATTAATGCCTACCAAATTCAAACGGGTTCGGCCTGCCATCTTGATGCGTTCATGGTGCATTCCGCGCTTCATCATATTGAATTAGATGATCTTGATATTTGTTTCGTTGAAAACGTCGGTAATCTTGTTTGCCCTGCGAGTTACGATGTGGGCACGCATAAAAATATCGTATTGGTCTCAGTACCAGAAGGCGATGATAAAATTGAAAAATACCCAGTGATGTTCCGCCGCGCTGATGTCGTTCTTATTACTAAGTGTGATTTATTGCCGTATTTTGATTTCAGTATTGAAGAAGCAAAAGCGCAACTACAAAAACTTAATCCTAATGTTGAAGTTATTTCATTATCAACCAAAGATCCTGAAAGCTTCCAACCACTTGTATCATGGATTAACAACAATCTGATTGAAGGATAATTATCATGTGTTTATCTATTCCTTCACAGGTGGTTGAGTTACATCCTGAAGAAAATAGTGTCACGGTTGATACCATGGGAGTTAAGCGAACAGTAAGCTGTCATTTATTAACTGAGCCCTTGGCGTTAGGGGATTATGTATTAATCCATATTGGTTTTGTGATGAGCAAAATTGATGATAAAGATGCCCAAGAAAGTTTAGAAATGTACCGTTTACTGTTGGCTGAAGCAGGGCCATTAGCATTATGAGTTTTGACTTAAAACAGTTATATCAAGGCTTTCGTGATGCTGATACTGTACTGAGTTTAGCCGAGCAGATAAAAGCCATAGCGCCACAATTACCTGAGCCTTTAAAAGTGATGGAAGTGTGTGGCGGCCATACACATACCATCATGAAGTATGGTTTAAAGCAGTTACTACCTGAGAATATTGATTTTATTCATGGCCCTGGTTGTCCTGTTTGCGTTATGCCCAAAGAACGTATTGATCATGCCGCTGCACTGGCATGCCAACCCAATGTTATTTTAGTTACCCTTGGCGATATGATCCGCGTTCCGGGTTCAAAAGGTAGTTTGGCGCAATATCGTGCTAAGGGTTGTGATATTCGACCTATTTACGATCCGCTTGATTGCTTAACCATTGCGACAGAAAACCCGGATAAAGAGGTGGTTTTCTTTGCCATTGGTTTTGAAACCTCAACGCCTATGACCGCCGTTTTAGTTGAGCTTGCAGAGCAACGCCAAATCAATAATCTCTACTTTCACATTAACCATGTTTTAGTGCCGCCTGCTGTTGATGCGGTAATGGCTGATCCAGCGGTAAAAGTGAATGCGTTTATTGGCCCGTCACATGTGAGTGTGATTGAAGGGGCGAAGATTTATCGTCCGTTGGTTGAGAAATACAATACTCCCGTAGTCGTTGCAGGTTTTGAACCTGTTGATGTGATGGAATCTATTCTACGTATCACTAAACAAAAAATCGCGGGTGAACCTGAACTCGACGTGCAATATACGCGTGCAGTAACAGAAGAGGGTAATACGGTTGCTCAACAAGCCGTAAAACGTTGTTTTGATGTGCGCGATAGTTTTCGCTGGCGTGGTTTAGGACCTATTGCTAATTCTGCGTTGAAATTAAATGCTGCTTATCAACACCGTGATGCTGAAATACGTTTTGCGGATTGCTTACCCATGACACCGATTGATGATCATAAAGCATGTCAATGTGGTGATATTCTTCGCGGCTTAGCGAAACCTCAAGATTGCAAAGTCTTTGGACGTGGTTGTACACCGCAAACACCATTAGGTAGCTGTATGGTGAGCTCTGAAGGTGCATGTAATGCTTATTTCCGTTACCGAGGCGTTTAATAATGACTGATATTGATTTAACAACCTTATCTACAACCAAGTCGATTCAATTAAGTCATGGTGGCGGTGGTCAGGAAATGAATAAGCTGATCAAAGGCTTATTCTTTAAAGCGTTTGATAACGATATCCTTCGTAATGAAGAAGATGCTGCGGTTTTAACACTGGAAGGTAACACGGCTTTTACTACCGATTCCTTTACGGTTTCGCCATTGTTTTTTGCTGGTGGCAATATCGGTAAATTAGCCATTGCAGGTACGGTGAACGACCTTGCGATGATGGGCGCAAAACCTCAGTATTTGAGTTGCAGTGTGATCATCGAAGAAGGCTTTGATGTTGCTAATCTAAAGACCATTGTTGATAGCATGGCAAATGAGCTCAGTATTTCTGGCGCTAAAATCGTGTGCGGCGATACTAAAGTTGTGCCTAAAGGGTGTGCGGATGGTTTGTTTATCAATACCACAGGTGTTGGCACTATTACTAAATCTGGCATTTCGGTACGTAACCTAAAACAAGGTGATGCAATCATTGTTTCTCGTGATATTGGTCGTCATGGCGCCGCTATTTTAATGGCACGTGAAGGGCTAACGCTAGAATCTGAACTTATCAGTGATTGCAATACCTTGTGGCCAGCAGTTGAGGCGTTAATTGCCGCAGATCTTGATATTCATGCAATGCGTGATGCTACACGTGGTGGTTTATCTGCAGTACTTAACGAATGGGCGCAAGCATCTGACATTGGTATCAATGTGGTTGAAGATGATGTGCCTGTAAGTGAAGAAGTACGTGGGCTTTGTGAGTTATACGGTTTTGAACCGTTTGATCTTGCAAACGAAGGAACATTTATTATCGCACTACCACAAGAACAAGCAGAAAAAGCATTAGAAGTATTAAGCGCATTTGCTGCATGTGGTGATGCTGCCATTATTGGTGAAGTCAGTGATGATTATGCAGGTCGCGTAATCTTAACTAGCGGATGGGGTAGCCGTCGTTACCTTGATTTACCACAAGGTGAGTTACTTCCGAGGATTTGTTAATGCATGAATATTCCATTGTTGGCGCTTTAATTGAACAATGCGAACAACATGCCGAAGATAATGACGCGACCAAAGTGACTCGTGTTGCAATAAAAGTCGGTATTTTAAGCGGTGTTGAACCAGCGTTATTAGAAACAGCCTTTCAAACCTTTAAGTTAGAAGGGGTTTGTCATGACGCAATATTTGAAATGCAGATCCAACCCTTAGTATTATCGTGTTTTGAGTGTGGGCAAGAAACCACGCATAACGAGCGCAGTATTATTTGCAGCCATTGCCAGAGTAATCGCACACAGGTTATTGATGGCGAAGATTTGTTACTGATGCAACTTGAGTTGGAATAAAGCAACAATCCTATGAATAAGATAAAGGCAGCGCTGTCGAATACAGTGGCTGCCTTTTTTATTGTTGATACTGTGAAACTACTGAGTAGGCTGAATGCTTATTTGTGCACGACAACCACCGTGTGGGTTATTCAGAAGCTCGAATTCATAACCGTATTTATGGCATATATCACGGGATATGAGTAATCCTAAGCCATATCCTTCCACACCTCTTGGCTTTTTCTCTAATCCGATTCCAGTATCAATAATCGATATACGTAATGGGGTAACACTAATCACGACTGAACCTTTCTCGGTGCAAGAAAATGCGTTTTTGAGTAAATTTCCTACTAGGATTTTTAAACTGGTTTTAGGAATTTTAATGTCAATAGAGTGGCTTAATTCAATACGGTATTCGACGGGCTTATTCTTTAACAAATGTAAGTGACTTTGTACTATTTCTTCTAATTCGTCTTTGGTTAACTCACGGCTTTGTAGCTCATCTAGATTTTCCTCACGAGTAAGAGAAAGTAACGTTGTAACGAAGTCATTCATTTCATCACAGGCTCTAGATAAACGATCCCGTTGCTTGTCAATAAACTCGGGTGCTGAAGAATGTGCTAATAAATAGGTTGCTCCCTTTATCACCATGAGTGGTGTACGAAGTTCATGACTTGCATATCGATTAAATGCTCTCTCCCGTTCGATGGATTGCTTAATACGATCTTGGTATTGGTTTAAACTATCAACAAGCATGGTTAACTCTTGTGTTTTAACACCTTTGGGGATGACTATTGGGCTTAAATCATTGGCTGAACGACGTTGCAACTGATGGGTGAGAACCGATAAAGGATGGTTTAGGCGGCGTGAAATTAGCAGCATAATCGTCAAGGTGATAATTAAAAGTATGACTGAAATTACGGCTTGCTCGATATTCTCTTTAAAGATCTGATCTTCACTAAGCTCATAGATTTCATCAAAGTAAAAAGTGTAGAGATCAGCATGATGACCGTTACTATTGGTCATTAAACTTTTCATTACAAAATAGTCTGTTGAGTATCCATTAGGTTGGTATACTTCGATCGCCTCGTTATAGGGGAGATCTTTATCAATATCAAAGTGTTTAGGAACATTGGCTAAACCCACATAACTTTGGCTGGTGCGAGTTATGTACTGTAATTCTGAAGGTGAGTTTTGTAGCTTATTTATAATATCTTCAGTTTTGTGTTCTAGGGCATTTTGTGCATTTAATAATTCGAGCTCATCCACTGTTGACTCAACTAAAGCGAAGTGGATGGTGATCATGGCTATAGCGACAACAGCAAAATAGAAAAACGTTATTTCGCGTGCAGAGCGTAGTTTTTTCATTGTTGCTTATCTTCTTTAATCTGTTTGATGAGCTGGTAGCCCACTTTAGGGATAGTTTTGATATAGCTATGATTAAAGCCTTTGTCTATTTGAGTTCTTAATTGATAGATGTGGCTACGTAGTACATTGTTTTCAGGTTCATCATCGCCCCATAAGGTATTAATTAATTCTTGTTTTGTGAGGGTATCTGGTGCTCGTAACAGCATTAATTTCAAAATAGTAAATAGAGTAGGGTTAAGTGGTATCTGTCTGTTTTCACGGGTGGCAATGTGAGTTTTGAGATCAAGGAACAAATCACCAAATTGCAGTATTTGTGCCGCTGTGTTTCCTTTACGGCGACGGGTTAAAGCGGTAATCCTTGCTTCAAGGATCTCTAAATCAAAAGGCTTAATTAAGTAATCATCAGCACCCGTTGCAAAACCTTCTAATGTATCTTCACGAGTATCTCGGGCTGTAAGCATGAGTATAGGAGTATCGATGCCATCTTTACGTAATTGTTGACATACCATGTAGCCGTCCATACGTGGCAGCATGACATCAAGTATGATCAAATCATAATGATGTTGCTTTGCCAGTTTGTATCCTTGGATGCCATTGTTAGCGTAATCAAGCGTATAACTTTTAATTTCAAAAAAGTCGAAGATGATATTGGCTATATCTTGGTGATCTTCAATGAGTAATAATTTCATTATATTTAAGTTCGATGGTTGATCTGCACGCTAAGTAACGAGAAAAGAGAATAGGTTGTTAGGTTAGTTATTCTCTTTTCTTTTATTCGTTAGATTGATGATAGTTAATTGTTATATTTCGCAACTTCAGTTGCAAATTTATCACGGCATTGACTGAAAATATCTAATTCTGCTTGATACTCTTCGGTACTGACATCCATCACGCCCAGCATGGAATGAAAGATATTATCGTGAGAGTAGGTGCCCGTTTTGCTAGCTGCTTGTTTTAAACAGGTATAGTCAATATTTTTCGTTTGTTGAAAACTTGGCGACATCCATACTATTAACGGTACTTTGGTTTGGTATTCGGGGGCAAACCGATAAGGAATACCGTGCAAATAAGTGCCGTTTTCACCGAGAGACTCGCCATGATCTGAGATATAAACCAGCGCAGTATTATATTGCTCATTCAGTTGTTGTAGTTTCTCGATCATTTGGCTGATCACATAGTCAGTATATAAAATCGTATTATCGTAGCTGTTGATGATTTGCTCTTGGCTGCAGTTTTCAATATCAGCTCGTGGGCAATCAGGCTGGAATATCGCTTTATTTGATGGGTAACGTTGATAGTACGTGGGGCCATGACTACCAATTAAATGAAGCGTGATCATGCGATTACCACTTAGATCTTCGATATCTTGTTCGATATTTTCAAGTAGCGCCATGTCGTAACAAGTTGAGCCATTACACATCTCATCTTTACGGGAACGATCTATCTCGATCTTAGTAATATTCTTCGCGACAGATTTATCACCTCCATCGTTTTCTTTCCATAGCTGAGAAACGTTAGCGCGTTGCAGAATATCAAGGAGGTTATCTTGGTTATCCGCTTGCGAGCGTTCGAAGTTGTCTCGGTTCAAATTGGCAAACATGCAAGGCACCGAGACTGCTGTTGCTGTACCACATGCTGTTACGTCTTGAAACGAGATCATATTAAGCTCACGAGTATAACGGTTGGTGTTACGGTGATAGCCATTTAGTTCGTAATTCTGCGCACGAGCTGTTTCACCAACTACCATGATCATCAGTGTGGGTTTTGTTTTTGCCTGCGCTAAGGCTGCGTCACTTTGTTTAGCATCCAAACCTATGTGCTTATAAGGTTGTGGAGTGGTGAAATAGGTGTGTTTTACGTATTTAATAGTGCTGTAGACAAACTGAGTGGGAATAATCACTTTTTTCAGATAGCTATTATTACGTCCAACCGAGGCATAGTCTTGGTAATACACTGCTGCAATTAACCCAACCACCACTAATGAAATTAGCTTTGATACAAGCTTGGCTGTAATAAAAGTCATAGGGCTTGTTATTGGCTTGATTGGCAGTTTATAGATGAGCAGCGCGGGTATGACACCCATTAGAAGTGTCCACATTGCAGAGTATAAGCTGAGATAAGAGCTGGCTTCACTGCTGTCTGTTTCTATGATGTTGGCAATCATGCCGTAGTCAAACATGATGCCATAGTTGAACCCAGCATAACTCACCATACTTGATAAAATCAGTAAGATAATAAAGAACGGCTTACTTATCTTAGGCCAACTAAATAATGAAAAAAGAAAGTTTAAGCAGACGAGAAAGAAAAGTGGGATTGTGAGTACAAAACCAAGTTTAACGGTTTCAAGTTGACTAAATATTCCAATCAGTGCCTTATATACAGGTAAGTTAACTATGGCTGTAAAATACAGTGCGAGTAGGAAAGTAAAGGTAGCATAAGATACGCCACCAACACGTTTTTGCTTAATCATATTCATTGTTTATTTCGAAGGATTACAAACCAAATTGATGCAAATAAGCGGAATAACCCTTCTTTCTCCACGTCGTTATTCGCCGTAAGTTATAAACGCTAAAAGGTGAAAAAAATGTTGAAACGTTTTATCTCTAGTGCAATTCATTTAGAATGCCGATTGTTTCAGTTTTGATACATACTTTATTGAGAATAGTTACAAATCTAGAGAGTGCTTACATTCTTAGAAAAGAAATCGAGTGAGAAATTGAGGAAGGATTTTACACTTCGTTATGGTGCCATTTTATAAATAATAGGTAAGTCAATGTTTACCTAGTACGATCATGTTATAACTCGTGTTTTCAAGGTATGTAGTTAGCAGCTCAGATTATGGTAAAAGGAATTTTAAATGGATATTAAAATTGGTGACTTAACACACCCACAAGTCATTCAGTTGTTGATGGAGCATTTAGAAGATATGTATGCAACATCGCCTGCTGATAGTGTTCATGCGTTAGATTTAGATGCACTTCAGGCTGAGGATGTGACGTTTTATACCTGTTGGAAGCAAGATATGTTGCTTGGTTGTGTTGCAATTAAACGTCTAAATGCTGAAAGTGCTGAGCTGAAATCAATGCGGACGAAGATTGATGCGCGAAACCAAGGAGTGGGAGCAAGGCTCTTAGAACATGTTTTAATTGAAGCCAATAACAGGGGGTTTAAGACCATTAGTTTAGAGACAGGCTCACATAATTTTTTTGAGTCAGCCTGTCGTTTATATGAAAAGTTTGGTTTTGAATATTGTGAACCGTTTGCTGATTATTTACCGGATCCCCACAGCTTGTTTATGTGTTACACGTTTGCAGCGGAATAAGATTTTTTATAAAAGACAACCGTGTAGTTTGAAAGGGAATAAAAAAAGCCTCATTTGAGAATGAGGCTTAATAATCAATGAATTCAGATTATTTTTAGGCAAGGGGCCTAATTACCGGCTAGGTATGAAGTTAATCTAGAACATTCTGAAGATAATTTGAATAACACGATATTCAGATTGAGATCTTAGTGGCTATATGCCTAACATATTATGTTATATCTATTGCATATATTCATTTTTCTTTACAGGGTGTCAAAAAATTGGCTATCAAGCATTAATGATAATCATTTGCAATGTTATGTTCTCATATAGCAAGAATAAGCAGGAATTAATAACTCATGTATTAATGAGAACGTTGTTATGTGAATTGACCATTAAAGCTCTATTTATCGAAAGCTAAATAGAGCTTTAATTGAATTAACGTCGACGCATTTTTAGGTATAACGCGCCAGCACTTAGGTTGCTACCATCGAGTTCTAATTGACGGTTAACAGTAATTGCAAAGTTTTTACCCACACGGAGTGATAGGCGTTCAGTCAACACTTCATTGGCAAAATCACTGCCAGCTAAAACAACAGCATTTAACCCCGTGGTTTCATCTATACGCTCTAGCCAGTTAGCAATATAGTCAGCCAGTGAATCCATGATACCAAAAGCAAGTTTATCAAGCTCTGAATCATCAACAACTAAGCAAAAACTCATTAGGCTGCCCAGTGTTTTTGCCCATTCAATCGTGCGTTTGCCATTCACCATATCTAATGAATAATCAACACGATGACCTTTTTGACCACTATTTTGTAATGCTTTAGCGATCAGTGCATCGTTTAAGTATTGAATACTATTAGTACTCGATGTTGATAAGCCAAGAATGGTGGCAGCAACAGCAAATAAACCTGATAGCTGATTATGACTATCAGCAAGGTTAATTTGGCTTAGGGCTTGATAGCTATAAGGTAGCGATTCTTTAAATTTGGCAAGAATCGCTGCTTGTTCTCCTGCTGCCATTAGGCGAATAATTTCATGACCTGTTTGTGGCAAGCTAGGTAAAACTAAAAAGCTATCTGTACGGGTAAATTTATCTTGGCAAACAATCTCACCTGCGGCGTATCGACCAAAATAAATAACCGCGGTATTTCGTCCATTTCCTGATTCAATATTACCGCCATGCAGCGCACAAATAGGCAGTGCATGAGAGGGGACATCGTTTGGATGATTCGGCTTATAATCGAAATGAATACGACGTTTATGCCAATAGGCATTTAAGCCATTGATACAGGCTTGATCGTGTAAGGGTTCAAGTGCTTTGATTGACACAGGAAGATCAAGTTCAGGATCGCTATCGACTTGGCTCCAACCTTTTTCAATCCATGTAATTAAGGGTTGCCAATGGTTGGTATCAATAAATACGAAATCAACGCCTTGTTGACGTAAAATTTCAGTAAGTACAGTGAGCACGCGATTATAGCTAAAACACAAATCATACAAGGGGGCTTGTAACTGTCGATGCTGTGTTCTGGGTTGTACAGTCACGCGCGGTTTCTCAAGGCTTGATAACGCGAGTACGTGCTCTGATGGAGTAAAGAAATGCGAAGGTACATTATTAGGATTACAGATCAGAATTTGTGGGCGTTCCTGCGATGAGGTTAAAACCGGTGTTGTACTGAGTTGGAATACCTGATGTTTACCTTGCTCTGTGGTTAAGGTAAATAACACATTGCCAGTGGTAAGAATATCATTAGCCCAAACTTTTACTTGGTTGATGCTAATTGCTTGATGTAAACGCTGCTCACCATGACAACATGCACAAGGTAATGCTAGCTCACCAAATCGTGGCGATTGGTTATCGCCTAACAATGGTTCGCAATGTTGGCAAAAAGGTAAGTGGTGTTGAGTATTAACCAGAGGAACAACACTGCCTTCACGATGGATGATTTCTTCCACTTTAGATTCAACTAACCAAATGGAAAGCAGGAAATCATTGGCAATTTTTTCAGCTAATGCTTCAAGTTGTGCTTGTTCACCGACCGCTTCAATTAGATAACGATTTTTAACAAAACCAACGGTAATTTCATAAGGCTCATTGGCTAAATAGTCATTACATAATTGCGCATAAAACGGCACTTGGCGTGAGCATTTAAAAGAAAATTGAATTAATTTCATGCCTCTACTCCTCGTTTATAAGCGGTTGGGATCAAGCTATTAATCTCAATATTGTTCACACGTTCGCAGCTAATGCCCAGATCCGTTAAATGATTCAGAATGGCTGATTCCATGGTAGGAATAGCAGCATAAATTTTAGGTGTTAGTCCTAAATGCATCGGCTCGAGTACAGTAGGGGTAACACCTAATACGAATGTTTTAGGGCGATCGCCGACCAATTCCATCATGATCAATGTTTGCAGCATTTCTACTTCATGGGCACTGCCTTGCCAGTCGATCTCAGGTGGTGCTTTATCAAAATCGAAAAAGTAGACTTCGCCTGCATCTACACCAGCAGCATTAACAGTATCAATCACAATAAGGTGATCGTATTGGGTTAAGGTTGGGATCAAACTATGCGCAAGGGTACCGCCATCCACGAGATCAATCTGATGTTCTGGGTGTGAAAAGCGGTAGTTTTCGGTGAGGTAATTGACGAAATGTACGCCGACTCCTTCGTCGGCGTACAAGACATTGCCAATACCAAGTAGCAATATCTTCATTAGTGCTAGTGGCCTTTATGGTCAGTGTTTGTTTGGTGAGTTTGATGCTGAACAGGGTCGTTACCCTTGTTCTTATCTTTAATGTGCACTGGGTGGTAATCAAAACCCGACATAATGGCGTCAGCGGAGCCATTGCGGAATCGAATACCTGTCCAAATCACCATGTAAACGTGAATTAAGACAAACACGATGAACGCCCAAGTTACAATGTGGTGCCATTCACGAACGTTAGCTAATCCGCCCATCGCATAGGTTACCCACTCAGCTGGCTGCCAGAATAGGCCTCCCATACCGAGGTGATACACGTTGGCATACAAGGTTAAACCTGTTACACACATGAAAATAGCGGCGATAGAAATACCCGCATAAACCACTAACTGTAACGGGCCGTAAGCACCATGATGGGGTGGTTGTCCAACCCAAAAATAGGCTTTGATTTGTTTTACCCAGCTATTCGGACTTACAGCATCTTTTACTGAACGTCTTTCAACATTACTGCGGCTAAAGAAGAACAAATAAGCACGAATTAACGTGACAGCGATAAGGACAAACCCCAGTACTTCATGGACAAAACGTACCCAGCCTTGCTCTAATACGTTGGTGTTATCTGGCGCAACCAAAAATGGCCAAGCAATATAAAAGCCTGTGATCACCAAACCAAATATGGCAAAAGCACGGAGCCAGTGACATAGACGTATAATAAAAGAGAAAACATAGGATCGTTTGTACAACACTGTATCTGTTGACATAAATTCCTTCCTTACACTGCTTGTGCTGGAATACGGAATTCACTCAAAGATTGGCCTTTGTAATCCATCACGTGTACTGAACACGCCATGCATGGGTCAAATGAGTGGATCACACGAAGAACTTCAAGAGGCTTAGTTGGATCTTCTAACTTTAAGCCGACTAAAGAAGCTTCATAAGGTGCAATTTTGCCGTTGCCATCAATTGGGCTTGCGTTCCATGTGGTAGGAACAACCGCTTGATAGTTTTCAACTAAACCGTCTTTAATACGTAACCAGTGACTTAATAAACCACGAGGCGCTTCAATCACACCTACACCTTTGTATTCTTTTTTAGGATCAATGGTTGGTTCAATGTACGTAGTTTGATCTGAATTTAGGTTGGCGACCATAGATTCAAAGGTAGTTAAACCATTACGTGCAATGATCAAGGTATGAAGCATACGTGCTGCTGTACGACCTAATGTAGTGAATAGGGCACCTGCTGGAAGTCCTGTTGTTTTTAAGAACTCGTTAACAACTGGTACAACGTATGGATTACCTTTTGCGTAGTTCACAGCAATAGTCGCTAGTGGGCCTACTTCAACAGGTTCGCCGTTATAGCGTGGCGATTTAACCCAAGAATATTTACCGGCTTCGTTAATTGTTGGACGTTTACCTTCTAAGGTGTCACGTTCAATAAACGGAGTGTGCTCAGGAATCGTTGTACCATCAAATGGGTGCTGTGGTTTATCAGCGTTGTACCATGAGTGGGTCACGTCTTCAGCAATCAGGCTAAGATCAACATTTTCTGCTTTGGTTAGATCTTTATTACGAATAACACCGCCAGTAAATAGCTGATCTTCTTCGTTTAGTTGAATAGATTCACTACACATGAAAGTGCTAACGTTACAGCCGCCTAATACACTTGGCTCTTTGCCAAATGCCGCTGCCGCCATCAAAATGTCCGCTTGGTAGGCACGTTCAATAAATTCAGCGACATGAACAAACTTTTGTTTAAACTCTTGTAGGCGAGCAGGATCTAACATGTCACGAACACAAGTTACACCACCAACAACAATAGATTGTGGGTGCGGGTTTTTGCCACCCCAAATTGCCATCATTTCAGCGCCAATACGTTGAACTTCAAGTGCTTTAAGGTAGTGAGATAAACCAATTAGGTTTTGCTCTGGTGTAAATGCATATGTTTTGTTGCCCCAGTATGCGTTAGCAAATGGGCCTAACTTACCTGTGTTTACTAAGCCTTGTACTTTTTCTTGTACTGCGCGTAGTTCACCTTCACCCGCGGCCATTGGTATTTTTGACCACTTCATTGCTTCTTGTGCCGCTTTTGCAGGATCGGCACTTAATGCAGAAACCACATCCACCCAGTCAAGGCCGTGTAGCAGGTAGAAATGAACAATGTGGTCGTGCATTTCAAGTGACGTTAAAATCAAGCTACGAATGTATTTCGCGTTAATAGGCACTTGGGCATTAATGGCATTTTCAACCGCTAATGTGCCACATAGGTAGTGTGATGATGTACATACACCACAAATACGCTGCATTAATAGGCCTACATCATAAGGTGTACGGCCTTTCATGATGATCTCTAAACCACGGAACAGGGTAGAAGAGGCATAAGCTTTTTCAATAACATTGTTAGCATCAAGTTCAACTTCGATGCGTAAGTGGCCTTCGATACGAGTAATGGGATCGATTACGACACGCTTGCTCATGAATTATTCCTCGACTTTCTTTGCAAAAATACTACTCACTGCGTGAGCACCAATACCTATAGCAGTAACGCCTAATGTCACAGCGCCAATGGTATCGGCAGTGGCATCTAAACCATGTAAAGGTTGACGGCTTAATGGTTTTTCGAAATACGCCATTTCATCCCAAAAATCTGGTTCAGAACATCCAATACAGCCATGACCGGCAAGAACAGGCCAACTTGTGTGCGCGTTGAAACGCTCAGTAGGGCAGTTGTTGTACGTGTATGGACCTTTACAACCCATTTTAAATAAGCAGTACCCTTGCTTTGCGTTGTCATCACCAAATTCAGTGACAAATTCACCGGCATCAAAGTGACCACGACGCTCACAGTTATCATGCACACGTGCGCCATATGCCCACTTAGGACGGTTAAACATATCAAGAGCAGGAAGACGACCAAACATAATGTAGTACATCAATGTACCCGTGATGTTGGCTGGGTTTGGTGGGCAACCTGCAACATTAATCACTGGACGATCAATCACGGCACCTACGCTTTTCGCACCCGTTGGGTTAGGACGAGCTGCCTGTACACCACCGAAAGAAGAACAAGTACCCACACAAATAACGGCTGCTGCATCGTTAGCCACACGCTTTATCAGTGACATACCGGTTTCAGCTTTGCTGCCAAGCGTAAGATAAATACCGTTATTAGCAGTAGGAACCGCGCCTTCTGCTGCTAATAGGTATTTGCCTTTGTACGCTTTCATTGCGTTTTCGAGGTTTTCTTCAGCTTGTTGACCAGCCGCTGCCATTAATACTTCTTGGTATTCAAGAGAAACATGTTCAAATAAAAGGGTACTAATATCTGGCGTGGTTGTACGTGTTAGTGATTCAGAACAGCCAGTACATTCTGCAAGACTTAACCAGATAAGAGGCACGCGATCGGAAAGCTCTGCAGCTTCTGCAACCATGGTGCTAAACGGTAAAGGTAAAGCCAGTAGGGATGTAATAGTGGCACTCCAAATCATGAAGTCACGACGGGTAATGCCATTTTGTTCTAATTTATCTTTGAATGATTCCTCACGAAGAGGTTTCATTGCTCGTAACTCTGCAAGACGCTTCTTGCCTAGTTCGAAAAGGGCTGCATGCGAGTCCATCTATCAACCTTGTTTATTATGAATACTTATACGCTAAGGGAATAGCGTACAGATCTTATGCTTGTAATGATGAGAGATGATTGATCTATATCAGATTTTTGATTTTTGTATGACAATATAAAAAATCAAAAATGGCGGGATGCATAAATAACTCATTGATATTCTTAATGAGAATTCTTTTCATTAATTCGCGGTGTCAATGGTGAGCTTAAGATTTTGAAATTTAAAGATTAAAAATATCAACGTAATAAGTGGTATTGATTTCAAATGCGAATAATATGCTTGAATATGCAACTTAATTTTCGGATAAAAAATAAATAATATTTAACCGAGAGAGGAAAAAATAGAAAATTAGAAGTATTTAGTTTTTTTTGTGTATTTGAAATGCAGATAGAAAAAACCTCAGTCGATACTGAGGTTTAATTATTAACATGTTGCTTGATTATTCACCGGCAAGGAAAGCCGCATCAAGTTTACAGAATGCCAATAATAAATTAGCCGCTGCAGCATAGAAGCCAAATTGATCTCGGCTTTGACACTCTTTCACAAACAGTGGTAACCAGTTAAGCAGCATAGTGTTAATAAAAGAAAGCTGTGCTTGCATTAGCTCTTCACGCTTTTCTTCAGTTTCTTGCTGGTTTGCCATGATGATAAGGTTACCCATGAAATCCAATTCAACAGCAAGGTGATCGGCTGGCTCATTGAATTCTTTACGCTGTGCAATCGCGTAATCATTCATTAGTACATTCATATCTTGTGCTGGCTTATCGTTAAGTAAACCAGAAGTACCTACATACATAGATGCGTAAGGTAGCGCGCCTGTTTTTGGTGTACTTAAGAATAAACCACAGAAATCTGCCGCTAGCTCAAGTTGTTCATCAGGACGTGTGTTTGATTGATTAATTACTTCGCGAAAAGCTTCAACGGGGGCTTTTAATTCCTCGGTCATGCCTAAGCCTGAAAGGAATGTGTACATTTCACCACCGTGGTATTCATGTAGATCTGCATCAGTGAGTTCGCGAGCGAAAAGTGATGACATCCACCAGTAGATCTCTGCACGTTGTTCGTTGAAAGCAATAAATTCTTGCATTGTCACTCCAGACAGATAAAACACATTCAAATATAACTTAAGACATTATATTGGAATCTATTTTAAAAAGGTGAAATAAAGGCGATGAATTTTCGTTCATCGCCTTATTTTAATCAACTAGCTAAGTAAAATTACTTATCCATAGCAGGGAACAGTGGGTCGATACCTTCTTCATAGATAGGACCGTTAAAGCCTGTTACTGCAGGAACAACACCTGTGTACTTCTCGATCTGAACTAGGGCAGCAGCTGCAGATGTTGCTTGCGCTAGGCTAGAAGTACCGATGTCTTCTGTTAATACGTTTGGATCACCGTAAGTACAGATAGTACCTACTTTACCGCCTTCTAATGGGCTGTACCATGCGCCTTCTTGTAGACGACAAACACCTGGTAGGTAATCATCTGTTACAACAGCACCTGCTAATACCTGACCACGGTCGTTGTATACACGTACGATATCGCCAGATTTGATACCACGAGCAGCAGCATCTTCAGTGTTCATGAAGATAGGCTCACGCTCAGCAACAGCGTAAGTCGCACGGAAATCCGTTGACGAACATAGCTGTGAGTGTAGACGATCTTTCGGGTGCGTACTCTGCATGTTGATCGGGAAGCGATCAGAGCGAGGACCACCGTGGCTACGTTCAGTCTTTTCAAACCACATTGGGTGACCTTGACAGTCTTTGTAACCCATATCTGCGATAGTCTTACAGTAGATTTCGATCATACCTGAAGACGTACCTAGTGGCTCAAGGTCAGGTTCTTTACGGAATGATTCGTGGCGAACCCACTCTTTACCCGCAGGGAACTCGATGAAACCTTCACCTTCCCAGAACTTCTTGAAGTTAGGCATACGAACGCCTAGACCACGGCCTTGTAGACGCGCACCGTTGTAGATCTCTTCAATGATTTCCATTTGCGTCTTACCGCCAGTGAATGCTTCTTCGCGGTTAAAGCGAGAACATAGCTCACGGAAAATCTCAAAGTCATCTTTCGATTCGTACATTGGCTCAACAATCTTACGAAGGGCAATAATACCTGCGTTAGAGTGGTTACCGTACTGTTCGATATCGTTACGCTCGTAAGTTGTTGTTGCAGGTAATACGATATCTGCAAAACGACAAGTTGCTGTCCACTGGTGCTCAATCGATACAACAGTTTCTAACTTAGTCCAAGCCTTGATCATCTTATTACGATCTTGGTGGTGACCAAATGGGTTGTTACCACTGAAGATCGCCATCTTCATAATAGGGTACTTAATCTTCTGACCATTGTAGTTAATGGTCTTGCCTGGGTTGTCGATACAATCAACAAAGCGAGCAACTGGAATGAAAGTAGAGTAACCGTTAAATGAACCGTTATGAATTGGAGCAACACCTGTAACACCACTAAAGCCTGACATTAGTGGACCATTCGAGGTGATTGAACCTGCATCATTGTAGTGCCAGCCGAAACCGAAACCACCACCAGGTAAACCGATTTGACCTAGCATTGCTGCAAGTACAACGAGCATCCACGCGTACTGTTCGCCGTGCTGCATACGTTGTAGACACCAGCCACCGATGATTTGCGTACGGCCACTTGCCATTGTGCGCGCAAGAGCACGGATATCATCAGCTTTGATACCACAGATCTTTTCAGCCCACTCAGGGTTCTTAACAACACCGTCAGTCTTACCAAGAACGTAAGGCATGAACTTATCAAGGCCAGTTGTGTAATCAGCAATGAAGTCTTTGTTGTATAAGTTTTCAGTGTATAGCGTATGTGCAATAGCAAGCATTAATGGAACATCAGTCTGTGGGTTAACACGGATCTGCTCACCACCAACCACTTTTTGTGTGCTAGAAACCACAGGATCGACGTAGATCACTTTGATTTCTTTATTCTTCACTTTCTCTGCAAGTTGATCATAGTACTGGTATGGGCTGTGGTCTGGTACTAACCAACCCACTTGCAGGTTTTTAATTGGGTCAGATGCCCAAATAACGATAGTGTCAGTGTGCTCAAGTACTAGTGGCCATGATGTTTGTTGCTCGTAAACTTCCATTGCGCCAGCAACGTAAGGAAGAATTACCTGAGCAGCACCTGTTGAGTAGTCACCCATCTTACCTAGGCTGGTACCGTGAAGGCCAACACCACGCTTCATCATGGTACCTGCGTTATGCAGTTTACCCACTGATTGCCAGCCTGTGTGACCAGAGTACAGTGCACTTGGACCGAAGTTGTTCTGAACACGCTCCATCTCATGGTAGAAGAAGTCTAACGCTTGAGACCATGGCACACGTACAAAGCGGTTATTACCACGCTGTGTTGTATCTGACTTGTAGCCTTGCTTTAGCCAATCAATACGTACCATTGGGTATTTAACACGTGCAGGGTTATAAACCACTTCACGTACCGCCTGGATCATATCTGTTGGGTTCTTGTCTTTTTCAAATGGCGTTGTTTCAGTCCAAACACCGTCAACAACTTTAGCGCGGAATGCACCCCAGTGAGAGCCAGATAACACTTCGCCAGAAAACGCTGCTTTTGCTTCTTCTGCAGCCATTGCTTTACGAGGAGCAAGAAGGCTAGGACCTACAACCGATGCAGCACTTGCCATTGCAAGGCCAGATAGGAAGCGGCGGCGTGAGATGCCAGTTTTATGAGTTTGAGTCGCCATATGTTGGAGAATCCTTAAACTTTAATTTTTATCGATGGGGCGGGGATAGTGATATCACCCGCCTATCATTTATTTGTTATTAGGCTGCAGGATTAGTGCGCCCCTGCACCGCCTGTATCGCTACCGTGGTTCTGAAGATATTTCAGTAGCGTACGTTCTTCTGTCTTAGACAGACGGTAGTAAGAGCTCATGGCTTTCAGACTTGCGATCCAGCCATTTGCAGTAAAATGGCCTGGTGCTGGCGCCGCGTGACAAGCGTTACAAGTAGAGCCGTACATTTCTTCTGCATAGTTCCAGATAGGCTGGATGCTATCGATCATGTCAGCTTTAGTAATCCATGCTTGTACTGTTACGTTCTGCCATACGATGTCAGTTGCTGGATCAGTTTCTTCCTTAATAATTTTCTCGTTAGCTTTAATGTCACCACGGATAGTCGCTTTAAATACGCGCTTACCCATGTATTCTGTCATAACGCGACCTTTACCCGCTTTCTCTAGCCAGCCGTTTACTTCAACTTTTAGCATGTCGCCTTTACGTTCAAGTACCGTTACTTCAGACGCTGGTAGTAATTTACCTTCTGATTTAGCGTTAGCATCGTCAGTGGCGAACATATCTTTCTCACCAAGAGAGTAAAGCTTGTCAGCGGTTGCACCTTGTGCAGCTGCTTCTGCTTGTAGGCCTTGGAAGTCTTTCTGGAAGCCGCCAGCCATGTTTGGTAGTTCGTGTGCAATACCTTTGTGACACTCGATACAGTTCATGTCTTTTGCAGCAGCGTCTGTCATTGCAGCAGCAGCTTCAGGTGATTGTTTAGCGTGATCCATTGCAGAGTAATTGTGACAGCTCTTACAGGTACTCGAATTTTGCTTTTTCATTCGATCCCATACCATTTGAGCTAATTCTAAACGGTGCTCTTCAAACTTTTCAGGCGTATCAATCTTTTTAGTAATAAATTGGTTATATACATCTTTTGATGCCATCAGCTTAGTTTGAACCATACCAACTAAATCTTTAGGTTGGTGACAGTCAACACAATCAGCACGAACACCAGAAGCGTTTTTAAAGTGAACAGATTCTTTATACTCATCGAAGTTTTGCTGCATGGTATGACAACCGATACAGAATTCATTGGTTGATGCGTGCTCAAAACCTTTATGTGCAGCAAAGATACCAACAAGGGTGATAACAATACCAACAAATACAAGAGCAAGAATCGAATACTTGCTACTTGGTTTTGTCAACATCTGCCAAAGTTTTTTCATGTTGAATGATTCCATTTAAGAATGAATGCCCACCGTAAGCTACGGTGACGTTATAAATTTTATGGGGTAATCTTATGTCCACGATGTGAATAAGGTTAACGGTACGAATGAATAGCAAACTCATGTTTATGACAAATTGTGAATAACTACGGTTTGTGCTAACGTTTCGTAAGAACACCTAAAAAACTAAAAGAGACAAACATGACTCATCACGTACTTGTTGTGGAAGATGAAATTGTTACCCGTACTAAGCTGGTCGGGTATTTTGAGAATGAAGGATATAAGGTTAGCCAAGCGGATAGTGGCGCACAGATGCGAGAGATCATGGCGACTGAAAAAATCGACCTCGTCATGCTTGATATTAACCTTCCTGGCGAAGATGGTTTGATGCTTACACGTGAGCTTCGTAGTCGCTCTGAAGTGGGTATTATTTTGGTCACAGGACGTACTGATAGTATCGATCGAATTGTGGGTTTAGAGATGGGTGCAGATGACTATGTCACTAAGCCTTTTGAGCTTCGCGAACTCCTTGTTCGAGTAAAAAACTTGTTGTGGCGCATAACCTTAGTGGAAAAAGCACGTGACGAAACGTTGGTCGAAATGCAAGAAGATAACATCATTCGTTTTGGCGAATGGCAGTTCGATATTAACAAACGAGCGCTGACTCATAATGGTCTTCCAGTGAAGCTAACTAAAGCTGAATATGAGCTATTAGTTGCTTTCTCTTCACACCCAAATGTGGTGCTAAGCCGTGAACGAATTTTGAACATGTTAAGCCATCGAGTAGAAGCGCCAAACGACAGAACCATCGATGTTTTAATTCGTCGTATGCGCTCTAAAATGGAGCTAGATCCAAAGAACCCACAGATTTTTGTTACCGTTCACGGTGAAGGATATATGTTTGCAGGGGATTAATTTCCTTCAATACTAGATATAACTGATATCAAAAATTGCATATTGCAGTGAAACATTTTGAAATAAAAAGGCCATATCATTCGGTGATATGGCCTTTTTTCTAGAAAAAAATGAGCTAATTTCTTGATATAAATCAATCAATGAAGAGGTGTCTTTTTGCTTGTTTTTTAACCAAAAACTGTAATTGTTAACCATTCTCAAATGCATACATTTATTTAAACTTTTCATTAACATTAGTAATGAGAATAAAGAACAACATTGAGATCATATCGTTAACAACACAAAAAAATAATGACAGAATGTGAATAAGGCAATTTATTGAACAGTGCTCAAAATAGAGCAATGAATACTTATCTTAGAAATAAGAAACACTATGCGATAGATGAAAGTAGATATTTGGCCAATTATTGAAGCTATTCATACTACAATAATGTGCTGTTCATAGTTGATTTGCAGATTATTCATAAGATAGACATAGAATTTTTTGATTGTTAATGGTTATAAAATGCAAAAAGCCCAGTAAAACTGGGCGTTAACACTAAATAATAAAAAAAATAATATAGATAAACAGCTTATTTATATCGATTTGCGGTCTTTTTTCTCATTATTTCTGCGGTTAAGTTTTCTATTTTTGGCAGACTAATGGTACTTTCTTTTGCTAATTGACGTTGTTCGCTTAGCACGTTTTGTAAGATGGTCTCTGTCGTGAGTGGGTTTGCTAATACGACACGGAACACAGTTGTTATCTTATGCTGCCATTTTTCCGGTGTAATGCGGGTACGAGATACAAATGATTTACCGGATTCACGCTGACGTTTTTGGATGAACTTGGTTAAGTCATTAAGTAACTCCAGTAATGTTTCGCGCTCTTCATCTGTAGCGATTAACAATGCTTCTTGCGTCGCTTCCGGAACATAACGGTAAGTCAGCAAGCAAAGCTCAGGCTCAGTAACTAACTCAAAATCTATTTGTTGTTTAATTAAATCAGCAAAATAACGTGCATTTTCAATACTATTGTTAATCAACAATTCATAGCCAGGGCGACTAATTATATTCATGCTAGCGTATAGTAACATAGCCATACCGCTTCGTGACCCTTCTAAGGTGTGACTACCTAAATCTTTCGATCCTTTACGCAAAATATATTCAGCATGATGTTCAATTGCCGTCATGAGCTCTGGGTTTTTAAAGATCACCATGCCCGCACCCATAGGAATATACAACTGCTTATGAGCGTCGATTGTAATAGAGTCGGCGCGTTCAATCCCTTTCAATAAATGACGGTACTTATTAGACATTAATGTCGCGCCACCCCAAGCTGCATCAACATGGAAATGACAATCGTGCTCAGTGGCAATATCTGCTAATTGATCTAAAGGATCAACATTGCCTGTTTCTGTTGTGCCTGCAATACCAATAATGGCGAAGGGTTTAATGTTACGCTGTTTCAGATCAGCTAACGTCGACTGTAGGTGGTCGATGTTGATACGGTTATCATCATCAGTTTTAATTGAAATGAGGCTATCTCGACCAATGCCTAATACATCTGCTGATTTCTTTAACGAGTAATGGCCACGTTCAGACACTAAGATCGCTAAATCTTCATAGCCGTAGTGCTTCATAGCACGAAATAATCCTTCTTGGGCAATACCTTTAAAATCCCCGTCAGGTTTTAGGACTGTATTTCTTGCTACCCATAAGGCTGTGATATTAGCAATCGTACCACCAGAACAAAAAGCACCTAAGGAATGGTCAGCACTATGCATCCATTGCTGATAGAAGCTTTCATTTTCATTGAAGATGAGCTTATGAAGCATCCCTAAAACTTGTCGCTCAAGTGGAGTGAAAGCTTTAGAGGTTTCGATTTTTACGAGATTTTGATTCAGCGCGATCATGATTTTAGAGAGCGGCATCATGAAGTAAGGCAGGGCAGAAGTCATGTGACCGATAAAGCTTGGCGCTGAGGTGTGGACTGATTGCGAAACCAGCTTATTTAATAGAAATTGGGTATGCTCGGAGACAAAGCTCGGTATTTCAGGGATTGCTGGATCGGAGAAGTCTTTCTCTATTTCGAGTAGTGGTTTTTCTGTTGCAGCAATGTGAGTACGCAGAAATTCATTTAAGTTTTCTGATAGCTCTTTTTCGATCATACCCAGTGTTGAATCTGGGGCTTCCGGTACTGTAAAAATTCGATGCAGAGATTCTTGTGATGCATCGGCAGTGCGATTATTAACAGCCATAATACTCAGTAACGTTTCTTTAACTTTGGTAAAGTGCTGTTAATCTAATAGAAAAGTAGTGTTATGTCTCGTAAAATTTATGGCTCTGTATCATAACAGAGCCATAATTTTCATCGCTTACAATGAAGAAGGGATGGCATTTATTGTTGTTAGAAGGTGTAGTTCATACCTAAGCTAACAAGCATAGTATCTGCATCATAGAAGTTGATATTTGATTGTGTGGTGTTGTAGCCCACTAATGAAACAACGCCCCAATTCTTCCAACCAAATGGTTGTTTGTATTCATAAGCTAGGAAGGCACCTAAACGGTCTTCTTCTTGTTTCTTATCAAAAATAGGGTTTTCTGCATCAAACAAAGCTTTCTTATAACTTAAAGTAAAAGCTAGGCTTGAACGCTGGAAGAGTTGAATAAAAGTGGCTGAACCCCCAAAAATATCGGCAGACATTGCTTTACCGTCAGCATCAATACCACTGTAGTTTAATGCGGTACGAAGCATTTGTGTTCGACTCAGTGGAAGTAGGTGGCTTCCTTCTACAAAAAAGAGTTTTGCGTTTCTATCTAGTAGATTTTGATCGATAGCTAAGCCTTCTCCACTTTTTTCTTGATCTACTTCATAACGACCATATGCAGTATCTAATGAGTACATAGAGCCAGCAATATTGTCCCACTGCGCACGTACCGCTTTCACATTACTTCCTGTTTTTACACGTGGCTCCCCTGTTAAATAGGGGTTTTGCCATGTTTTTAATTCTAATAACCCAGGAATGTAACTTAACGAAACAGTGCCGTTTCCTTGAAGTTGTTGGCGAAAGCCAAGTTCAGTATGGAAACGCCCTAAAGCGACATCAGAACGATCAGTACCAAAAAATAATTGCTGTTTAGCATTGCTGAAAGTATATGAAAGTGTACCAAGTGGGGCGATACGTGTGTGACCTTGATCATCACCTGATGAATTCAAATTTGAGGTGGTGGCATTATCAGAATCAAACTGTGAATTTGTTTTAGTGTATGCAGCCAAGAGCGAGATATCACCACTGATACCTGGTGTCCAATCCACCGGTTTTGCAACGGTATTAAAACTGGCAACTACGGTAACTAAACCAATATAAATCGGTTTCATTTTAAGCATCCTTTTCTTCAATTATTCATTACTGTGATAATGGTTAACGTAAGGAATAAAAATAAAGTTTAAATATAGATTAATTTTATAATAGCGATGGATGTTATTAAATCGAAATACAGTATTTTGTTGTTTATTTGATAATAGATTTATTTATTCAATGGAAATTGGGATGAAATGTCACCGCACTACGTTGATAATTGCTCTTATTTTATAGGAAGGTGTGAAAATAAGAGCAATATTTTAAAGGGCTATTTGCATGTTACTGCAACTAATTTCTGCTTTTTCATTATAGCTATCTAATGACTGTTTGATATCGATAGGCGGCGTTAATCACTTTGCAAATTCCGCTGTTAGCACTAAAACCATAATAAGCAGTGCTGTCGCAAGTTTCATTTGATGTCCCTGCTAACATTTGTTGAAAGCAAAATGTAATGATTTCAATGGCGTTCCAACCCAAGAAAATAATGTGCTCACTTCTACTATGTCATCAAACGATAGTCCGTGATGACAGTGGACAATTTAATGCAATATACAGTATTGATATTAATGTGATAATTATCTTAAATTCTGTACAATTTAATTGATAACAAAGCTGTAACATAACTATACTGTGATTAACAAAATGTTACATTTGAAAGATTTTAAGGGGCGAAGTATGGATAGTAATTTGAAACTTGCTGTAGTTACAGCAACAATGACGCTAACGACAATCTTTAGTTACGCAGCAGTAGCCTTATTAGCGTAATACAATGGCAAGTTAAAAAGATAAGATAGAGCTTTAATTTCTTTAACTTGTTTTTTATAAGCGATTCCAACTCTTAAATTAAATACGTATATTACGTCAGAGTGTTTTCTAACCTTTGGGGGAGAAATGAATTATCTGCCGTTTAGTTTGAGTGCTTTTGATGAAGAATCGATATCACATTTTTCATCACGGCTTTTTGATGCACATAATAAGAAAATAGCATTAGTTGTTCAGGGTGGGGGACAGCGAGGTATTTTTTCGGCTGGTGTTTTAGACAGTTTCTTAGCACACGAGTTTGATCCTTTTGCTTTGTATATAGGCACATCTGCAGGTGCTCTCAATTTATCTTCATTTATTAGCCGTCAGCCACGTTTCGGCTATCAGTTTATTCAAAACTATACGACAACAGATAAATTTTTTAGCTTGTATAAGTACTTAAGCAAACAACAGCCAATGAACCTTGATTGGGCGCTGCAAGTCGTTTCTCCTACTGGCGAATTAGCCCTCGACTTTCATACCGCGAAAAGAACCCTACAACATCGACAGGCATTCGCCTGCGCAACACGTAAAGATACCCTTGAAGATATTTATATGCCGATGTACCAAGATGATTGGTATGAAGTTTTGCGTGCGAGTTGTGCTATTCCTGTTTTATACAATTTACCTGTTAATATGAATGAGCTGGAATGGGTTGATGGTGGTGTGAGCGCTGCGATACCGGCTAAAGAAGCATGGCGTCGAGGGGCTGATCTGGTTATTGTGATTCGAACTGAGCCTCTTGATCATGACAATCATGCCGATAAGGGGATCTTTGATGACTGGCGTGAAAGTGTTGAAACTTACTTACCCTATTATATTAATAAGCTTAGCCTTAATGAATCGGTAGATAAAATTAAAACGGTTCATCATGAATTAAGTCACCGTTTTGAACAGTGGCGAGAACAATACCGTAACGACACTATCGATATTAAAGATAAAGATGATATACAGAAAGAACTTTCATATTTGGATAGTAAAAGTAAAGAGGCATTGAAGCTGCCTATTTTTGGTAATAAAAGTTGGCTATCACATATGAATATTGAGCGTTTATTAAAATTAGCGAGGCAGAGTAATAATTCCGACGTAATTGAAATGTTACTTCAATATTACAAAACTCACCAAGATATGAATGATTTTTTAGTGAATCCACCCGATGGGTTACAAGTTATCCAAATAGCGCCTGAAAAGTCATTGAAGAGCCGAGCCCTATTGAGTAGCAAAGATGATTTAGAAATGGATTATCGAGAAGGAAAGATAATTGGACGTAAGTTTGTAGATTGTTTTTCAAATATTTTAAATGAAAAAAGCAGTTTAATGCAGTACATGCGAAATGAGTAAACCGAGTAAGAATTGCTTACTCGGCTATTGTCTCTTTGTTATCTATTAATCATAAAATGAAGTAATAACACTGCCATTATTAATAGTAAGCGATGTTCCTTTACTATTAATAAATGAGGCGATAACACTCTGCATTTCATTTGTTGCAGCAATACTTTGTTCTGTTGCGGGCTGTGATAGCTCGGATGGATTCAGAGGTGTAAGCACTGAACTGTGATATCCACCCTCAAATCTCACCGCTGTTTTCAGAGGTGACCCTGTTACAGACTTGAGTGTTTGAGTCAATTGTAGTGGTTTTAGAAGTGGCGTAGTTCCTGTAAATGGTGAATAAATTGGATCCGTGCCTTGTGTTGATTTATTTGGAATCACCATATCATTTTTCATTTCTTCTAATAAAACAGCGGTTGTTTTTGGAATAAATGAAGCGTGATTTATTGGATCTGCTGGGTCCATGACGGTTTGCGCGGCATAGGCAAACTTATTAAAATTGTCATTTAAAGTATCGAGTGTTATTTGGGCCAGTGAGTTCCCTGAATCTTTACTTGTATTTAGCTGTGCAATATAGCTCTTAAAACACAATGCAAGATTTGTGTTACCACATTGTTTAGAGAATGATGGGTTAGTCGCGTCAACTATTCCACCTTTAATGAGATCACTAAAACTTGGCGAGTTTAGTAGTAAGTATGGTATTTCAGCACCTGGGTTTGCGAGTGCAACGGTATCAATATTAAATAACGTTTTATTATACTGGTCATTAAATACAGTTCTGTTCGCGATGTCTGCGACATCAACACCGGTAATAGCGCCAAGAGAGTGACCAGCAAAACTTACACCATTATTAAGAGATAATGCTGACAGTTGTTCCCCTAATTCACTAGGATCAGAGTCTGTTATTACTTTGCCTATGATTGCACGCAAGTTAACAACATCAATAACACTTTGACGTAAATTATCTCTAGCTACAGCAAGATCTATAAAGTTTAGAAACATCTTTGGATCTTCTGAAGCGTTCTTACCACCGACACCTCGAGTACCATGAAGAGGTAAATCAATAGCAAAAATAGCTCGACATTGATTACCAATAATTTTGTCAGGTAAGCTTGGATTCGAATAAACAAATTGCTCTTTATTTGATGTTACACCGTGTTGGAAAATCGTCACGCTGTAACCTGACTGCTTACATTTTTCTTGGTTTTCTTTGTCCAACTTCGGCATGATTAAATTATATTGTACTGCCGCAACTGATTGTAGTTGGGGAACAGGACTATAACGAGTGATCAATCTTTCTGGATCGAGTTGCTTACCATTAGCTAGCGTTAACTTTTGACCTTTCAGTGCTGTTAGTACTTTAATTTGTGTCGCTTTATCTGTTGCTACTTTTGCAAGATCTATGTCAGAGATATGTAGATCTGAAAGTTGAGAAGCAATCGCGCGTTTATCAGCTTCACTACCGTTAGTCAGAATATATTTAATTTTCGCAAGGCTTGGCATATCACTTTTCCAAGGGCTGACTAAATATTTCTCTGGTGCGTTAGGGGCTGAGGATATTTTATGGCTGTCTGTAGATAAATAATAAGGAAGAAAAATGGTTCCAGTATAAATCTCATTACCAGCAGGTGTTGTTGCTCCATCTGCTCCACCAAGTTGCGGTCGTGTTATTTTATAGAGATTATCTTGGTTTGCTATGTCGTCACTAGCAATCACAGGCTCATCTGTTTCAATTTGTTTTGAAATTGTCTGTAGAGTCGCCATTTTTGCAGCATACAATACATCGCCAACAGATAATGTGGTAAACCATGAAGAGAAAATGATATCCCGTTTTTTAACGATATTATGGAATGCTTCCTCTGTTGCATGGGTGATCTTTTGAGCTGGAATTAATGCTTTGGCTGGTGGCGTGCTATCAGCTTTTAGTAAAGCGTAAGAGTTGCTCATACCTACCGCTTTACCATTTACATCTTTAAGATCATTTGTTAATGCAAACATATAGTTACTTGATGGATCCAGAGGCTTAAGCAGCATTACAATTAAGCTATTGCCAGAAACCGTCACCATAAAGTCCCCGTTTTGCTGGGATAATTGTGTAGGCTGTGTGGTATCGTCAGGGTTGGTAGGATCGCCTGATTTAATTAAGTAAAAGCTATTCGCTGCTGTTGCAGGATCAAGTGCCTTACCTTTAAAATTAATCGTAATAGGCTGAGTTGTACTCCAACCATCGGTTTGTCCCATTGCGATTTCAGGTGCAGTTGCGCCTTCACGTGTCGCTAATGTGCCATCTTGTGCATCCATACCTAGATAGCTAGGGATCACAATGGTTTTATTAGCTGACAGTAAATCAAAATCAATTTTTGTTTCTGCTTTTAAGCTGTCTGCAATATCAGGATCAATGGTTGGTTTAACGGTCGTTTGACTACCGCCACCACAACCAACCATGCTTAATGCAGACGCGACGATTAATGCGATTGAATTAAATTTCATTTTATTTATTCCAAATAATTAATTAGTTACAACGCATTAAAAGCGATAGTTAAGCTGTGCAGCGACAAGATACGCTTTACCACGAGAGGTAAACGTACTGTTATCTTCAACGAAGGTGGCTTTCTTACTGTGAATGTATGAAAGACCCATATCGACAGAAAGATCTGGGTTGAAGTGGTAAGTCGCACCTGCTGAATACCAGTAACGATCAGTATCTGGAATACTTAGTGTTGCTTGGCCTGCATTTTGGTCAAGGGCAAAACCGTAACGAAGTGTCCATTCATCATTCATTGTGTAAGTCGTACCGACAGCCCAACGATAGGTATCTTTGTAATTTTCTTTTTTCAGTAAACAGGTACCAACTTGACCATTAAAGCCTGGCTTACATTGTGAGCTAGTGGCACGAATTTCTTTAAACTTGTTGTATTGTGTCCACTGTAAGCTATAGCTGATCGCCCATTGTGAATTTAGTTGATGGAAACCAGAAAACTCTGCGATAGCAGGGAGCGGTAACGAAAGGTTAGCAGAAACAGTGTTATGTGGTTTACCGGTTATTGAGCCTAAATAATCGGTAAAATCACCATCAAAATTAAGATTAACTTGTGAGCGGTAACTTAGGCCAAAACGGTTATTCTGATCTAATTCATAAAGTGCGCCAATATTCCAACCCCAGCCCCAACTTGTGCCTTTTAAGTTGATTGCATTGTCACTTGGTTGACTATTAGGAACCGCCAATGAAAGTACACCTAAACGGCGATCAAACTCGGCATTAGCATAAACAAGGCTAACACCGCCGCCAATGCTGAAGTGTGGATTTAAACGGTAGGCAATATTTGGATTAAAGTTGAATGTTTCAAGGGACGTTTTGCCTGCCAATAACCCTGCGTTGAAATCGTTAGGGTACTTTGTTGTTACACCGTAATTACTGAAAAGTGCAAGACCAACCGCGACTTTGTTATTGATTGGTTGAATATAATAGCCCGCAGGAACAAAGCTAACGGGGGCGATATTTTTTGCGCCTTGATCAAAGCTATGATCGTAAATATCAACAGAAGGTATGACAACACTTGCTACGGTAGAAACTTCTGCGTGTTTAAATAAGGTCATCGCGGCAGGGTTGCGAGCTAACACGGCGGCAGAATCAGCAAAGGCAGCATCGCCTGCGTAGGCACGACCTAAACCCGCAGCTGAATGTTCTGATACTTGGTAGCCAGCAGCATAGCTTTGACTCGAAATGGCTAGACCAATAACACATGTAATATAACGTTTTTTAATGGACATTAACTGTCTCTCTTTTTATTAGCTTCTTGCTCTTCCATTGGGGTGCTAAATGGCGGCATTATTTTTAGAGAGAGAAGTATATGTATACCTAAAAAGAATACTAAGTAAATTTGACAATTGTCACATAAATAGCGTTTGTTTGGCTGTGTTTTATTCTTCACGTTGTTTTTTTATACAAATAAAATGAGCTTAAAATTAAAGTATTTGCTCTAATGTCAGTCGTGTAAATTATAAATTGTTTAAAAAAAGGACAAAAATAAAGAAGGTCACTGTATTGGCTTCAGAAAAAAATGACAGCTAATAACGATAGTTTATATCGATAACTATAGAATGTGTTGGAATAAAAAACGCGATAAGAGAGAGCTCCTATCGCGTCATATTTGGTGGCTAGTACTAAAACCTAATAATTAAGCAAGTACTGTTTGTAGCCAAGGCCAGCCTTGTTTCTTACGGCTTAGCGTATTTTCCATCATTAGAACGCCATCTTTTGCATGCGCGTCTAAAATGTTGTTCCAATCACCAGTGTAAAGTAGGCGAGTCGTACTTGTTGTAATATCTGTTAGCATTAGTGCTGCCATCGCTAAACCTTCTTCGTCACAACGACGTTGTAGATCTGCTTGAAGCTCTTCAATCATGCTGTCAACTTGCTCTAGTGTTGCAAGTTCAATTTGACCAACAACAACGTCACGGTCGTTGAAAGGGTAGCCTTTAAGATCTTTATCAACTAATTGCGCAGCAGTAAGACCTTCAATGTCAGTCTTTGCAATTAGTAGTGCTTTAATGAATGCTTCAAGATCTTGAACATCAGCAATTTGAGCAAGCTCGTGTACTGCGTCTTTATCTTTTTGTGTACATGTTGGCGATGCGAAGCCAACAGTGTCAGATAGGATTGCAGACATCATAAGAACAGCAAGTTCACGTGTGATTTCGTGGCCTTCAATCTTAAATAGGTTAAATAGAACAGTACAAGTACAACCTACAGGCCAGATCCATGCTTCCATTGGATTGATTGTCATTACATCACCTAGACGGTGGTGGTCAACAATACCTACAACTTCAGCGTCTGCTAGGTCGTCAGGTGCTTGAGCAAGATCAGAGTAGTCAACTAACCATACTTTCTCGCCAGCAACACTTGTACGTAGCTCAGGAGCTGCAACGCCAGCAAGTTCAAGGATGTGTTGAGTTTCACGGTTCATTTCGCCTTGACGAATTGCTGTCGCTTCAAGACCACGTGCTTTAAGAAACGCTGTACAAACTAGTGCTGAGCAAATGCTATCACTATCAGGGTTTTTGTGACCTACTACTTGGATCATGATGTTTCCTTAACTAAGTCATGCAATAATATTTAACTGAATGACGTAATACGATTTAACTTAATTACAGCCGATTATACCTATAAGCCTGCTTTTTTATAGGTATAAGTGTTATCAAGTTTATTGAGTACCGAGGATTTTAGAGATTTTTTTCTTATATTCAACAAAATTAACAACTAGCTGAAAAAATAAAGGCATGGTTAATTAAAACCATGCCTTTTATCGTTATTTGAAGATAAAGATTTTAAATTTCTGCTTACGCGGTTTGCGCTTGCTCAATTGCTACTGCAACAGCCACTGTTGCACCAACCATTGGATTATTACCCATACCAATTAAGCCCATCATTTCTACGTGAGCAGGTACAGATGAAGAACCAGCAAATTGAGCGTCAGAGTGCATACGACCCATGGTGTCAGTCAGGCCGTAAGATGCAGGACCTGCCGCTACGTTATCTGGGTGAAGAGTACGACCAGTACCGCCGCCTGATGCAACTGAGAAGTAATCTTGGCCTGCTTCTAGACGTTCTTTTTTGTATGTACCAGCCACTGGGTGTTGGAAGCGAGTAGGGTTAGTCGAGTTACCTGTAATAGAGATATCAACATTCTCGCGGTGCATAATCGCTACACCTTCACGCACATCATCAGCACCGTAACAGTTAATTTCGCCACGTTGTGTTTGAGAGAAGCGACGTTCATTAACGATTTCAAGTTCACCAGTCGTGTAGTTGAACTGAGTTTGTACATAGTTAAAGCCGTTAATACGCGCAATAAGGTAAGCTGCATCTTTACCCAAACCGTTAAGAATAACACGCAATGGGTTAGTACGTACCTTGTTTGCGTTTAGCGCGATTTTGATTGCACCTTCAGCCGCAGCATAGGATTCGTGACCTGCTAGGAATGCAAAACACTGAGTTTCATTGCTTAGAAGACGCGCACCTAGACGACCATGACCTAAACCCACTTTACGTTGGTCAGCAACAGAGCCTGGGATACAGAATGCTTGTAGACCTTGGCCTAAAAACTCAGCCGCTTCAGCCGCTGTTTTTGCGCCTTCTTTTAGTGCGATTGCAGCGCCTAGAACATATGCCCATGATGCGTTTTCAAACGCAATTGGTTGGGTTTCTTTTACGATATCGTAAGCGTTAACACCTTTATCTTCGATGTATTGACGCGCTTCTTCAAGTGAAGAAAAACCATATTGTTCTAGAACGGGTGTGATTTGGTTAATACGACGATCAAAGCTTTCAAATAATGCAGCCATGATAAAATCCTCAATAAATTTAGCAAATTAGGTGTAATTGAATATATGGATAACAGCTTGGCTGATTATTCGTGACGAGGATCGATTGTGCGAACCGCTTCGTCAAAACGACCATATTGACCTGTTGCTTGTTCCATTGCTTGATCTGCTGGAACACCTTTACCGATAGATTCCATCATCTTACCGATGTTAACGAAGCGGTAGCCGATGATTTCGTCGTTGTCATCAAGTGCGATTTTAGTAACGTAACCTTCAGCCATCTCCATGTAACGAGGGCCTTTTTCACGAGTACCGTAATGCGTACCTACTTGGCTACGTAAACCTTTACCAAGGTCTTCTAGACCAGCACCAATTGGTAGACCGTCTAAAGAGAAAGCTGTTTGTGTACGACCGTAAACGTATTGAAGGAAAATTTCACGCATTGCAACGTTGATAGCATCACATACTAGGTCAGTATTTAGTGCTTCAAGGATAGTTTTACCAGTGATGATTTCTGAAGCCATTGCTGCAGAGTGAGTCATACCTGAGCAACCGATAGTTTCGATTAATGCTTCTTCAATGATACCGTTTTTCACGTTTAAAGTTAGTTTTGCAGCACCTTGTTGTGGTGCACAAGTACCACAACCGTGGCTAACACCAGAAATTGCAATAACATCTTTAGGTTGTACCCAGCGACCTTCAACAGGAATGGGTGCAGACTCGTGATGTGGACCACGAGAGATAGGACACATATTTTGTACTTCAGTTGAGTATTGCATTGCTCTGCCTCACTAGACACCGCGTTACTAATTATAAAACTCAGAGTAGGAAAGAGTTGTATAACGCTCAGCCGTGTTGAATTGATAATTCTTTATCGAGCAGAAAATAGAAGAGGACAAAAATGAAATAACAACGCGACGAATGCAAAAATTAATATAATTAATTAAAATTATAAATATCCATTTAAACAAATACACGGTCCTCGACGATTTAAAGTCGAATGTTGTTAGACGTCATTATCCTTTATTGAAAGGCGGTTAAAGGAGGAACATCATCTCCCGCCATAAAACCTATTATTTATGGCATACGATATAGAGATATAAATATCTCTTTCTCTGATAAGATAAATATACGCTTTTATTCTAATGCCGTGTAATTTAAAAAAAAGAATAAAGATTTCATATATGAAAAAACTGAATGAGAATAAATATCATTATATTCTCGTTAGTCTCTAATGATTATCTTTTTTAAATTGTTATTAATATATTTCTCTAAATCAGAAAAGGGCATTGGTTTTGCGTAATAAAAACCTTGAATTAAAAATACGCCTTGGTCTCTTAAATAATTGACTTGTTCTTGTGTTTCCACACCTTCCGCAATCATGGTCAATTTTGCTTCTTTTCCAAAGCTGATAATAGCGTTTAATATATTGGCTTTAACGTCACAAGTACCGATTGTATCAATAAACATTTTGTCAATTTTTAAGGTGCTGATGGGTAACTCTTGAAAGTAGCTAAAGCCACCGAACCCCGTTCCTGCATCATCGAGCTTAATGGAAATACCATGGTCAATTAATCGCTGCATCACTTCTTTGGCTGAGGTTACGTTTGTGAACTGAGTTCTCTCGGTTACTTCTATCGCAACACGGTGATTAGACACTTGCGCTGAAGATAATGTGTTGAGTAATTTTGTTGCAAACGTTTGATTTTGAAGTTGACGCGGTATGACATTAATACTGATATAAAAGTTGTCATGGATGTTATTTAGTTTTGAAAGATCCTCGGCTACTTGTGATATTAAAAGATCTGTTATCTCGTAAATTTGTTTATTCTGTTCGGCAATATCAATAAAGTTAGCAGGAGAAATAATTTCACCATTTGCTTTACACCATCTAATTAAGCTCTCACAACCGATAATTGAGCCTGTCATTGAATTAATAATAGGCTGGTAAAAAGGGATAAACTCTTTGCGTTTAATACCCCGTTCAATAGCCATTTTAACTGTTCGTTGTTGAGGGCGAAGGCTTAAAAATATACATGTAATAACAAGTAGAATGCATAAAAAAACATTAACCATTAAAAGTTCTGAATGAACAATATCCGTTAATCCTTTTTTAGTTACAAAAACTTCAAGATAAATGTTTTTTGTCAGCTTTTTTTTAAATTCATGATAAAAGATATTTTTTTTAATCTTCGACTGGATTTGAATTTTTTATCCTTATAAATAATATTAATAACAACATTATTATCATTTGTGTTATTAAAATAAAGTTGACGATTTAATGGGTCGGTAATTGTGATTAAATGGGTATCATTAGGCAAATTACGAATTATTTTCAAGCGACTGCCTAAATATGAAGTAACCACATAGTCTTCAAGCGTGATTGCATTTTCTTTATTGTAGTTATCACTTATAGGTGAATTTATCCCGTAATTTGAACAACTACTGTGAGGAGTGAACAGTCCAAGATAATGAATGTTACTCTACAAATCATTTGCTAATCGCATTTCTTTAATATCATGTTTTGAACATGTAAAAGTTAGCTTTGGTATTAACTTTTCTATACCTGTAGATAGAGCAACCCCCTCATTATCAGAAAGGTAAAATGTAGGCACTAACGCGTCTATGCCTGAGTCAAATACCATGGTATCCGGCTCATTGGCTTTATTTTTTAAATTGACACGATTATACAGTCCATATTGGAATAAACTAACTTTTATAAAATACTGCATTAAAAAGATAGAGCCTAAACCTATAATAAGAATTATAAAAGGTTGCTTCCAACGAAGTAATAAATTGTTATTCATGATATTTAAATTAGCATCGATTCTAACTAGGTATATTCTATTATTCTTTAGCTGTTTGTTTCAAATATAAATACAATTATTGAATAAATGACTAGAAAATTAGCACTTGTGGTTATATATTTTAACGGTTATATAACCTTATGTTAAATATTGTATTATTAATTGACCCAATAATGGAGTTGCAGTAAATGCAAAAAATATATAAAAGTGATGGTTTACTATTTAAATCACATTGGTTTACTGTTCCGCTGAATTATAGAGATTCATATCAAGAAAAAATTACTGTTTATGCTCGAGAAGTGGTGAAGCAAGATCATGAAAATGATGATTTACCGTGGTTAGTTTATTTACAAGGAGGACCTGGATTTCCATCGCCACGCCCGACGGGCAATTCAGGTTGGCTTAAGCAGGCATTAACAAAATACCGCGTATTACTGCTTGATCAACGAGGTACAGGGAAAAGTACTCCGGTTTCTCATCAAACTTTGTCTGATAAAACACCAGAGCAGCAAACAAACTATTTAAGTTATTTTCGCGCTAATAATATTGTTAAAGATGCTGAATTTATTCGTGAAGCATTAAATATTAAACAATGGGCTATTTTGGGGCAAAGCTTTGGTGGGTTCTGTGCATTGCATTATTTATCTTATTACCCTGAGTCATTAACACGTGCTTATTTAACGGGTGGTATTCCACCGATAACAGGGCATGCTGATAACGTTTACCGTGCAACTTATAAACGTGTACTCGGTAAAAATAATAGTTTCTTTTCTCGCTTTCCTAATGCACAACAGCAATGTGTCGATATTGCTAATTTCTTATTGGACAATGATGTTCGGTTACCTAATGGTCAACGATTTACTGTTGAACAATTCCAACTGTGGGGGATTAATTTAGGTCGAGGTGGTGGTGATTTAGCGATGTACTACATGCTTGATGAAGCTTTTGTTGAAGTTGGTGGTCAACCTGAGTTGAGCTACAGCTTTTTAAACCAAATGTTATTAGAGCAAAGCTATCAGACAAATCCTATCTACGCTATTTTGCATGAATCTATATATTGCCAACATGAAGCGTCGAGCTGGTCAGCGCAACGTGTACGGAGTGAATACCCGCAATTTAATTACGCAAAGGGAGGGGATTTCTTCTTCACAGGGGAGATGGTCTATCCGTGGATGTTCGATCAACTGCATTGCTTACAACCACTAAAGATTGCGGCAGAATTACTTGCAGTGAAAGATGATTGGTCTTGCTTATATGATGCTCAGCAATTAGCGAACAATACCGTTCCCGTTGCTGCTGCTGTCTATGTTGATGATATGTATGTTGATTATGATTTAAGTTGCCAAACACTAGCAGGGTTAAATCAGGCTAAAGTGTGGGTAACAAATGAATATGAACATAATGGGTTAGGTGTTGCTGGAGAAGTTATTTTATCTAAATTAATGACGTTAGCCGATAACCTATAAAATAGTTGAGCAAATTGCTTAGGTATTATTTGTGTTATAATATAACATATTGATTATGGTACACGTGAGTTCCTGCTGCACAGTACGATAAATTTAACCTGTTGGTGATCTTTTTAAACGATTAATCACGTATTATCTTTGTTTAAAGCGCAGTACTGTTGTCATGTGGTAATTTTCGCTATTATTCACAAGTTGAAATTAAGTCGATAGTCATCATAAGCAATAGCATTCCTTATGATCGAGTATTAGAAAATGCTTAGGAAGAATATGGTAAATGTTAGGGCGAGAGTGCCTTTTAAAGTTGGTTTAAAAAGCAATATTCCTGCAGATTTGCTTTCGTTCAACGGGCTTGAGTCTGGTAAAGAACACGTTGCCGTTATTTTTAAAGATGCAGATAAAACGACAGCACCTTTGGTGCGTATGCATTCTGAATGTTTAACTGGTGATGTTTTCCACTCATCTCGATGTGACTGTGGTGAACAGTTAGATGAAACTATTGAAAAGATGGGGGAGTTAGGCGGTATTATTCTTTATCTTCGTCAAGAAGGGCGTGGTATAGGTTTGTACAATAAAATTGATGCTTATAAGCTTCAAAGTGAAGGTATGAACACATATGAAGCAAACAATCATCTAGGTTTTGGTGACGATTTACGTGATTTCAGTGAAGCGGCATATATGTTGAAAGCACTGGGTTTAACTGAGATTCGACTTGTTACTAATAACCCTAAAAAGATTCGTGAATTAAGCGAAAATGGTATCAATATTGTTGAAGTTGTTGGTACTAAAGCGCATGTAAAAGATGGTAATGAAAGTTATCTTAAAACCAAAGCAAGTCATGGTCATCATCGCTTATATTTCGAAAGTTAAGTTGTATTATCTGTAAAAAAAAGCCCTGTATTGCTCGCAGGGCTTTTTTGTTTCTGTGCAATTTTTCTGAACAAGATTCCCCACACTTACACATTAGAAAATGTAATCCAAATTCAAAATTTATTCGTGCTAAATCAAGCAATATCTTCTTGTCATAATCCAGCATCAAGATTAACATCTCGTCTTAAATTTAGTCATAGGTTCTAATATAAGAATATTTATTGAATGTTGAATTCAATATTTATTGTTAGGTTAGAGTTTTATCCTGTTTGAAGGGCTCGTTTTTATTTTATCGGGTTCTTTGCAAAATATTATTCTGTCTGAGGGTAATGGTTGTGGTTAAGCAATCGTCTTCGAATATGGGCAAGTTCCTATTCTTGCTTATTATATTTATTGCTGTAGGGCAAATGACCCAAACAATGTACGTGCCAGCAATTCCAGAAATGGCGACGTTCTTTGGTGTTAGAGCTGCTTCTTTACAGGCAGTGATGGCCGCGTATTTAATTCCTTATGGTTTATCGCAGTTTGTTTATGGGCCGTTATCTGATCGTATTGGCCGACGTCCCGTAATGATCAGCGGTATGGTCATTTTCTTGATCGGTACTGTTATTGCGTTAGTAGCCCCAAGTTTTGAAGTACTACTCCTTGCTAGTTTTATCCAAGGTATGGGTACTGGTACCAGTGGTGCAATGAGCCGAACAGTTACACGCGATTGTTATGACGGTGATGACTTACATAAAGTAAATAGTTTAGTCAGTATGGGGGTGATATTTTCTCCATTGATCGCACCTGTATTAGGGGGCTATTTATCAGAGCATCTAGGCTGGGAATCTATTTATATTTACCTTTTAGGTTTTGGTTCACTTGTAACACTTGCCCTCATGCGTTCTTTTGGTGAAACATTACCCGTTGAAAATCGCCGAGCGGAGCGAGTATGGGTAAGTTACCGTTATGTGTTATCTAATCGTCGTTTCCAAGGTTATGTGGTGTGTTTAATTGCCACATTTGCAGGTGTCGCTACGTTTGAAGCATCGGCAGGGGTATTACTGGGTAGTGTGTTAAAACTGGATCCAAGTACCGTAAGTTGGTTATTCATTCTGCCTTTGCCGGGTTATTTATTGGGTTCTTGGGGCTCAAATAAATTGATGAAGCGATTGGGTACCAACCGCGTTTTATTCTTGGGTATGTTTGCCTTACTTGCAGGTGCTATTACGATTATTATTCCAGGCATGGAGGGGCTGGTAACGGTGACGAGTTTAATTGGTGGTGCGTTTATTTATTTTATGGGCGCTGGGGTTTTATTTCCTGCTGCTACCACATTAGCAATTCAGCCGTTTCCGCAACATGCAGGTACAGCTGGAGCCGTACTTGGTGGTCTTCAGAATTTAGGCGCAGGTTTAGCTACATTAGCAGCATCAGCAATGAGTGCGCAAAGCCAATTTAATTTAGGTGCAGTACTTGCAGTAATGGCAATTCTTGTTGTGTTGAGTTTGGTGTGGATCCGACGCAGTGAGAAACATGACATCACAATACTGGCAAGTTAATTAAGCTCGATTATTGTGTTGTGAAAGTAAAAAAGGCGATATTACATCCATTAAAAAGATGTTGATATCGCCTTTTTTCTATTAGGAATACGATGATTAATCGCGTTTCCATAAAATATGGCAGCCTTTGTTTTCAGGATCACGGCTAATTAGCATACGCGCAAATACGTCATCGAGTTCATCGTTTTCTTCATTAACAAGACCAATGATAACCTCAGCAAAAAGCTCTTTATCCACATCAAAACCAGCGTGCTCTGCCCAGTCATCACGTGTTTCAACGATTTCAGCTGCACCACGATCTTCAAATTGTGCAGTGAAGAGTAATACGTCTGCTGGCTCTAAGTTATCTTGTGCCATTTCTAAGAAAATATCGTATGCCGTCTTCTGCTTGAAAAAAAAAAAAATCAGGTTTTGAGTTTCCATAGATTAAGATCTGTCTCTTTGTGTGTAAGAGTGGTGATTATACTAAAACCTCGCTAAGAAGCGATGCCTATAATGGTTTGAATGAAAATTTAAGCAGAAAAACAACGATTTTGAGTATTTACTTTCGATAGGTTGAATTTGGTAGTATATAGAGAGAATAAAGCATAAAAATCTATATTTTTATTACGATTTGTTATTGCTGTTTTTTACGGATTGAAGCTGTCTATGAGTTGTATTTGTAATGAAAACATTACCTGTTCTTGATGAATTAACCCCATTTCAAGCACCTTATATGCCAGTGTTATTAGCTTTGGTAAAACAGTTGCAGGCTGAGTTTTCAGAGCAGATACATAGCATATACCTAAATGGTAGTGTAGCCGCTCGTTGCGCGATAACAGAACGTTCGGATCTTAATATAACACTGGTTGTTAATAGATCATTATCAGCATCAGAACAACGCGTATTAGACTCACTAAGCCAACAAATAGCCTATCGTTTTAACGTTATTACTCAGGTTGATCTGACGGTGGTTACGAAAGATGAAGCGATGACACTAGCATCGATCTTTAAATGGGGTTTTTGGTTTAAGCACTGTAGCGTCTGTCTTTATGGCGATAGCTTGGCAACACAATTTGGTTTGTTTGAACCGAGTTGGGAGATAGCAAAAGCGTTTAATAGTGATATAAAAACGGTACTTGCGGATTGTCGTAGTAAAATTATGGCAACGAAAAGCGTGACAGAATATAACGCATTGTGCCGAAAGGTGGGTAAAAAGATGCTACGAAGCTGTTTTATGCTGGTGGCACATCGCACATCGAGTTTAGCTTATAGTGAACAGCAATGTGCTGATTTCTTTCTTCATTTTTATCCTGACAAAACAGTCGATATTGAACGCATTCAAATTCTTATCAATGGGCCGCAAGTGCCCAAACGTGCCGCTTTGTTTTTAGTTGAACATGTCGGTAATTGGATTGTGGCGGAGTTTGAAAAAATAGAAAAAAAGATCGGGTGATCTTATCAACAGCAGAGGTTTTATTTGCAGTCGTTAACAACGGGTTTTGTATTAACTCGCCAAAGTCGTGATATTAATGGACAAACAGAAATCATTCTCTGGGTTAAAACAGAAAATGGTCCATGTCGTTTGTCTATTATGGGCGAAAAGCCTGTATTCTTTGTTCGTACAGAGCAAAAAGCGCAAGCTCAACAGGTATTAACGAATGCGAATATCTCCACAGAGTGGAAAGATCTTCCTCTTAAAACGTTTCAGCATCATGTTGTTTCTGCCTGTTATTGCCACACTATTCGCGATGGCTTCGCTGCGGTAAAAGCACTTTCGGCCGAACTTATTGATGTTTTTGAATCGGATATTCGTTTAGCTGATCGCTACTTAATGGAGCGTTTTGTTCGTGGTGGCTTGGTTTTTACCGGTGAACAACGCCAGCGTGCTGGTCATATTGAAGTCACAAAAACCAAAGTAAAACCGGTTGATTATGTGCCAACACTGAGTGTCGTGTCGTTAGATATTGAGTGTTCTGAAAAAGGCGTACTGTATTCTATTGGTTTACACAGCGATGCTGATAGCCGAGTGATCATGGTGGGGCAAGCACCTGACGGTTATAGCGAGTCTAGTGACTTGTTCATCGAGTGGGTCGAAAATGAAAAGGCATTATTACAGTCGCTAGAGTCGTGGTTCATGGCTTTTGATCCTGATGTGATTATCGGATGGAACGTTATCGATTTTGATTTTCGTTTATTACTGCATCGTGCTGAGTGGAATAAAGTTAATTTACGCATTGGTCGTGGACGACAAACACCGCATTATCGACCATCTTCGCAAAATCCTAATCAAGGGTTTATGACTGTTCCTGGGCGAGTCGTCATGGATGGTATTGATACGCTTAAAACTGCGACTTATAACTTCCGTTCATGGTCGCTAGAGTCGGTTTCACAAGAATTATTGGGTGAAGGTAAAGCGATTCATAACGTCCATGATCGGATGGCGGAAATTAATCATATGTTTCGCCATGATAAGCTCTCACTTGCTAAATATAACTTACAAGATTGTGAGTTGGTGACTCGCATTTTTGAACATACTCATTTACTCGATTTTGCTATTGAACGCTGCCGTTTAACGGGCGTTGAATTGGATCGTGTAGGGGGCTCAGTTGCCGCCTTTACCAACCTTTATATGCCACAATTACACCGAGCAGGTTATATCGCCCCAAACCTTGTTAGTGATAATTGGATTGCAAGTCCCGGCGGTTATGTGATGGACTCTAAACCCGGGTTGTATGATTCTGTATTAGTTCTTGATTTTAAATCACTATATCCTTCGATTATCCGATCTTTTCGGATTGATCCTATGGGGCTAGTAGAAGGATTAAATCAAGAAGAAGGTAAAGCGGAACACCAAGCCATTAATGGATTTCGCGGCGGACGTTTTCATCGGACCAAGCATTTCTTGCCGAAGATGATTGAAGATTTATGGGCCGCACGTGATCAAGCTAAACGTGATGGCGAAAAAGCGTTTTCCCAAGCCATTAAAATTATCATGAACTCATTTTATGGTGTATTAGGATCGTCAGGTTGTCGTTTCTTTGATCACCGTTTAGCTTCCTCGATTACCATGCGCGGTCATGAAATCATGAAATTAACTCGAGAGTTAATTGAAGCTAAAGGCTATGAAGTGATTTATGGTGACACCGACTCAACATTTGTATCACTCAAAAAAGCCCATTCACAAGAAGATGCAAATGCGATTGGTCATGACTTAGTGGCTTATATTAATCAGTGGTGGACAGAACACCTACGTGATGAATATGGCTTAACATCGGCTCTTGAAATTGAATATGAAACCCATTACCACAAGTTTTTAATGCCCACTATTCGGGGACAAGAAACAGGCAGTAAAAAACGGTATGCCGGCTTAGTGTGGCGAGGGGATAAAGAAGAGATTGTCTTTAAAGGGTTAGAGACGGTACGAACTGATTGGACACCACTCGCTCAGCATTTTCAGCAGTCACTGTATCAAATGGTTTTCCATGATCAGGATGTTGATGACTATGTCCGTGATTATACGCAGCGAACATTAGCAGGGGAGTTTGATGATTTGCTTATTTATCGTAAACGATTAAGACGAAATTTAGCGGATTATCAGAAAAATATACCACCACAGGTGCGTGCAGCCCGTTTAGCTGATGAAATGAACCTAAAATTAGGTCGTCCTCGTCAATATCAAAATAAAGGGACGATTGAATATGTATTTACAGTATCAGGTGCTGAGCCAAGCGAGTATCGTCAAAGCCCTATCGACTATAACCATTATATTGATAAGCAATTAAAGCCAGTTGCTGATGGTATCTTGCCGTTTATAGGTAAATACTTTGATGAGATTACTGCACCGCAGTTAGGGTTGTTTTAACGATTATCATAATGGTTGTTTATTCTTTTTTCACATTCACTGTTGCTAGTAGTTTATGGTTTATTCTTTATAATGTGAAAAACTTTTAGATTATCCCATTATGAAAAAAACATTTAATGCTTTTCGATATGTAGGCTGGTTAGCTATCATTTGCTCTACTCTTGGCTCATTGTTGCTGTTTATTGTTGGTTCAATGAAAACGTATACCGCGTTTACTGTGGTGTTTTTTAATGCAGTACCGCATAACAGCCTAGTGCATTTAGATACTGCAGATATAGCGACGTATTATTTAATCAAGTCACTCGATATTTTTTTAATCGCTTTTGTATTGTTTATTTTTGCACACGGTGTATTCACACTATTTATATCAAATAAAAAATCGCCAGACGCAGATAAAACAAATGTTTTAGGTTGGATCAAAACACCTAATATTGGGCATTTAAAAAATGTATTAGCAGAAGTCATTGTGATCATTCTTTTTGTTAAGTTCTTAGAAGCGGTATTGGTCAATTTCAATAATCTTGATTGGAAGATACTTATTTTACCCGTTTCTATTTTATTACTTAGCCTAGGATTGAAGTTTTTAAACTTAGCTGAAGAATCGGATGATCGCGTTGAAGAAAACGACTAATATTTGGAAATGATATAAAAAAACGCGCTATATAAGCGCGTTTTTTTGTTGCTAATAAATAAAAACTATTTAAAGAATTCAACTTTAGATACGTCTTTAGTATTGGCAAGAATAGGATCAAAATTGATCACACCACGGTTTTGAGTACAGATCTTGTACACATCACCACATTCAAAAATAGCTAAAATTTCTTCAGGTGCACGGAATATTTCTGGCGGAAGTTTACCTACTTCGCCAATACATACCGTTCCTTCATGTGACCAAACTAACTTACTTACGCGTTTACTGTCGCTCGGAATAGGTGCTGAGACATGTGCAGCAATCGAGGAATAAACAGATTCCGCTTGTTCAAGGTCTTTAGCCGATGGTACAAAAAAATCCATGGTTCCCTCCTTTGATATATCTATTCGGGGACATGACTAGATATATAATGTAAAAATTAGTTATCAGCCATGACAACTCGAATAACCTTATCAGAGTTGAGGTGATGAAAGCAACTAACATAACTGACTATTTTTTCATAAAATCAATACAGAATTAACGAATTAGCAAAATTTTGTTAGTGTTTTTCACTTAATAACAGCACGAGTTATAAAAATCTATTATTCTCATTAAAGGTATGATGATGAAATTTAATAGGCATGGAACAGAAAGACTTTTTTGATATTCCAAGTCCCTGTAAGCGCATATGTGAAGTGAATAATAAGGGGTATTGCAAAGGATGCTTCCGTAGTAGGGAAGAGCGTTTGTATTGGCTTAAAATGACCGATGATGAAAAACATCTAGTACTTGATATATGTCGTCGCCGCAAACAGCAAGTACTAAGGCGTCACCGAGCTAAATTGCAGCAAGAGTTAGATAAGAATATTGAGCGAGAGGATGATCCGCAACAGTCGTTGTTTTAGTAAATATATCGATACAGTTATTTAGATATAAAAAAAGCACTCCGAAGAGTGCTTAATAAAACGTTTATGAACTCGCAATTAGATGCGTTTGAAGTCCATGTGTTCAACTTTAGGCTTGAACGGGTGACGTTGAATGTCTTGAGGTTTAACTTTAACTTCTTGACCGTCGATTACTAGTACGAAACCTTCGTAGAACTCAGGCTTGTCCATTTGGTTGATAACATCGCTGTGCTTAAGAGCGATAGCAACTGGTGCTGCTTCACCACCGTAAATGATACCTGGGAATTGCTCTTGAAGACGTAGGCGGCGGCTCGCACCTTTACCTAGGTCAGTACGTACTACTGCATTAAATTTCATAATCAATACTCTTTGATATAAATGATTCACTAAGTAATGCGACCTTACTTAGCGTCGTAAAACGAGCGCGCATACTAACAATCATATTGCTGTTAAGCAAGCGTATTAAAGTGAAAAATAATACTTATTAAATAACAAATAAATAGATGAGCGAATTGCTATCTTTTTGTGTGAAAAATACACGTTAATTATACCGTGACCACTTTTTCTTATTTTAGGTAATCAATAATACAAAGCCTATATCGCAATGAGTATTCCTTATGGTAATGATAATTAAATAAATATCATTTCTTAATCTAAATGATAGTAATTATCGTTTTTGTTTGTAATAATGTTTGCGAATTTTGTTACAAATAAAAAATTGTGAAGTAGGGATATATGAACAAGCAGTTAACTCTGATCGCCAGCTCTTTAGTCGCGGTCCTTTCTCCATCCGTTTATGCCAGCAACGATGTTTCTCAATTTGATGAGATTGTTGTTTCGGCTTCGAGAGTTGATGAAACTAACCAAGATAAAACAAGGACGGTTGCAAAAGTTAGCAGCGAAGAACTTGATGAAATGCAGGTTAATTCAGTCGCTGAAGCGGTAAAATTCATACCAAACGTGTCTGTTGCTGGTGGTAATGTTGCGAGTAATCAATCTATTAATATTCGTGGCTTAGAAGGGAATAAAGTCCTACAGGTTATTGATGGTAACCGCCAAAATGCCCAATTTGATCACCGACCATCCTTTTTCTTAGACCCAACTTTGATCAGTGACATTGAGGTAGTAAAAGGCCCTGTGAGTTCTTTATATGGCTCAGGTGCAATTGGTGGTGTGGTTATTCAAAATACAATCACTGCAGATGATTTAGTCGAAGATACAGGCTTTGGTGGCAAAGTTAAGACGGGCTATCAGAGTAACGGAAATGTTGTTACCACCGTTGGTGCGATTGCTAACAAACAAGATAATGTTGATTGGTTACTAGCCGGTAGTTACCAAGACAGTGGTGTGATGGAGCAAGGCAATGGCTATAAGCTCTATGGTACTGAAGCGATTAATAAGACGGGGTTAGCGAAATTTAATTGGCACTTTACCGATAGTCAAAGCATTGGTTTAGATTACCGCATTTCTGATTATGACGGGCACCCACCAGTTGTCGGCTCGACTGAGCCATTAAGTACAGAAGATAAACTGATTGATCGTACGTCCACGGATCAAAACATTACATTAAAGTACGCTTATAACCCTGAAAGTAACTTCATTGATAGTGCATTTAGAGTTTATCGTAACGACACAGATATTAAAGAGTTGGGTAATGGCAGTACTGAAAAAGATATCAGCTCTATCACCACAACAGGTTTTTCTGTTACCAATAAATCTGATTTAGATCGTTTTCAAGTCTTTATTGGTGCTGATGGCTATGAAGATAAGTTAGATACTAAACGTCCAGTAACAACCTCAGGTCGTCCAACACCTCCTGATGGTGCTAAAGCAACAACCTTAGGTGGCTTTGCTCATGTTAATTACGCCTTATTAGAGTCACTTGAACTAGATGCTGGCTTACGTTACGACACGTTTGAGTCAAAAGCAGAAGGGTTCGAAAATAATAAGCAAGATGCTTGGTCTCCATCTGTAGGTGCTAACTGGCAGGCGACAGATTGGATGGCATGGTCATTAAGATATGACGAAGCATTCAGAGCGGCAAGTACGTCTGAATTATTTATGGACGGTACTCACTTTGCAATGGGGCCTATTACCAATGTATTTGTACCTAACCCGAATTTGAAGCCAGAGCAGGCACATAATATCGAGTTAAAAGGTACATTTAATTTTGATAACCTTATTGGTGATGATGAATTACTGATCACCGCTAGCGTTTTCCAAAATAAAGTTAAAGATTTTATCAATCTCGATGTAACAGTACCAAGCCGTAGCGAAATGATAGCGTGTATGATGGCAAACCGAGGATCTGGTGTTGGTTGTGGTGGTACAAGTACTTCAGATAACATTGATAATGCGAAGCTAAAAGGGTTTGAAGTCGTTGCCCAGTACCGTTATGACAGATTAAATACATTGTTATCGTACGGTCAAACTCGTGGTAAAGATGAAAATACGGGTGAGTGGTTAAGTAATATCCCTGCCGATAAATGGGTAGCGCAAGTTGATTACGGTATTTGGGAAATTGACACCAAGGTAGGTACACGCGCAATTTTTGCCAGCACTCAAGATCGCCTTCCAAAAGGTGATAGCGAAGGCCCTTATAAGTCTTATGAACTTGTTGATTTCTATGCCTCATGGGAGCCAACCTCAAACATGGAAGGCTTAACTGTTGATTTCACTGTCGCCAATGCGTTTGATGAAAACTACCGTACACCGTGGACGCAAGTTTATGAGCCAGGTCGTTCATACAAAATTTCTGCTGAATATAAGTTCTAATCGTTTAATACTTATATAAATAAAAACGCACAGTTTTACCTAAAGTAAGCTGTGCGTTTTTTTATTATATAGAAGCAGGTGACTATTTTAAGAACGCACTGTCTTCCAATACAATCAAAGGCTCGATATCACCGTCTTTTTTAATTACCAATGAATCATCCGAACGCACATATACACCGCCATAGTTCCTATCAACGGTAAAAGAACAAAGCTGAATATATTTATTGGCGACGTTAGGTAAACACCATTGCTGTTGGTAGATGTTTTCACCAAGCTAAAACGTTCATCCAAAGCTTGCAAAGTAGCAATGTGAACTGAAACGATGCTTCAATAATTTGGGCGCTCTATGGAATATTTTTGTTAGTCGTTATGCAATTGTCTCATTAGTGATGTTTATCGTCTGAATGTTGTTATTGGTATTTTTGTACAGTCTGTATGATCAATTCGTCACACCAATATGAGGATAAAAAATGTTAGATACTCAAAGTCTTCGTAATATTGCGATTTTCGCTCATGTTGCACACAAACAAGAACTCTGTAAATAGACAGACGTATCAACACGAAGAGTAAGCTCTTAGCGTCTAATGATCACTTGGTAAGTGGCCATATTTATATTAATCGTGCTCATAATAAAGCTGATTTACTGGTGAGACTTCATACGTTATTTGATGCACACCAAAAGCCATGTGCTTAAAAATGCCCACTTAATATCAAAATTGTTATTACGAATATATAAAGAAATCGGTAATAAATTTAGCCGATAGAAATAGTTTTTAAGTCATCAGATATAGATGATATCTATTAATTAAATAAGTAAGGTGCGAAATTGGAATTTTTAATATTATTTATAATTTTAATATCTTCATTATTAGTTGTATTTTATCCAAAAAGAAAAAACTTGAGTGATGCTTCTTTATTTTTTTCTGTCATTTTTAGTGTTTTATTATCTCTTGTTGTTTGTTGGAATATGATACTACCTATGGGGAACTACTAATTGAAACGTTTAAATAGTTCTCAAACATCCTTGTTGTTATCGGTTTTATCTTTGGGATTAACCCTGATCCCTATTGGTATTGCAACTGTGATACTTGGCTATATTCTGGGTGATAATCCTTGTATATTATGTTGGCAGGAAAGAATTGCAATCATACTTCTTTCTCTTTGTGCTTTATATATGTCTCGATATGGTTTGAGATTAAAATATATTAGTACCTATTATATTATATGTATTTACGGGTTATGGTTAAGTATATTGCATAGCTCTGTACATCTTGGACAAGATATTGGGCAGGGGTTTGGTGGTTTAATACTCGGTGCTCATGCTTATACATGGGGTGTGTTCTTATTTATAGCTAACTTATTAATTATGTCTTTATTGATAGGTTTTTCAAATGAAGACTCATTAAAAAATACAACGCGGGTTCGTTGGGGGACGTTCCATAAAGTCTCAGGATATAGCTTTATTATTGTTATATCTTTAAACGTAATTCAAGCATTCACTCAAGTTGGTCCACCGCCATATATTGGTCAAGCAAGCCCGCAAAACTTTAGTTATGACTTAAGTAAAACGGTTTGGACAACAAAACATTGGCCTACGTGGAGTCATTTTTCATTTAAAGCTAATAATTACATTGAACAACCTGAATTTACTACATTGACGGCTAATGAAAACACTAAACTTGAACATGCGAACGAATTGCTGAAGATAGAAAATACTGCTCTTCCAGCTAATGTTACCGGTCGAGTAACAGCGATAAGTTATGATGAGAAAAGAAGTGTAATTGCTATTGCGACAAATAAAAACTGGATTTATTTACTTGATAAGACGGCATCAAAAATATTAAGCCAATATAAAGTAGACCCAAAATTTGATAAAGATGTAAATAATATCTCTGGCGTTTTTTTTGATAAAAACGGAGAAATCATTGTAACGTCTGTTTATAAAAGTTATGTAAAGCTATCCGTTGATGATTCATATCGCATGAAAGAAATGGGTAGAGGGAACTTAAAGACAGTTCGAGCTAGTAAAAGTTATATAGGTAGCAGTGCATTATCTTTATTAGATAATGAATATCTAACCTTGTCTTTGCCTAATAAAGTCAATGATTTTATTGTGTTATCAAGATTTAGCCGTAAAGATATGATGTTAAACGCTGAACAGATCATATCAATGAAAACGAAAGCGGTTCCTATAATAACCGGTATGGAAGTTACAGATAACGCAATTATTTTATTAAACAACTCAGGTAAGCAACTGATAGTTTTAGATAAAGAATCAAACAAACCTATAAATGTTTATGATATTGATGATGTTAATAACCCGCAAGGGGTGACAATTATTTCTAATAAAGTCTTAATTACAGATGAAGACGCTGGTAATAAGAGAGTAAAAACATATTTACTGCCTATTTAGCCTGTCAAAAAATAGGGTGAATAAAAGGTTAAGTTATTGCTTAGCCTTTTTTCGTCTCTATATAACTAGTTATAATAAAGGTTGAGAGATTTATCGCTTTAATCCTTTTTTAATAAGCAATATTTCTTACTTTCCATATCCAATTAAAAATCATTGGGTGTGAAAAATCGCTATCAAGCTCATAATATGTAGAGATTATATCGATTATGATAAAGATATTATAGATGTGTATTTTCACGTAAAAGTAAGGATGCTTATTAATAGCCTGTTATGTGTCTTCGTTTTTCAATCAGGCTGATGCTGAAACATAAGTCATTTTCGCTTCGCTAAAAAGTATGGCATCAAATTTTTCACGTTAAGATTATGTTATATGACAGAGGGAGGAAATCATGAGTGAATGGGATTCTGTGGCAGATCGAGTCAATTTTAATTTAAAAATATCAACTGATGATTTTGTCGCATCTGTACCTCTTGAATCAAAAATTTTGGACTTTGGTTGTGGATATGGGCGCATCACAAAACAGATATCAGAGCTTGGTTATCGTGAAGTCGTTGGCGTCGATTCATCGAAAGAAATGGTAAGCCGAGGTTTGAGCGAATGTCCAGAGCTTGATTTAAGATATTTATCAACTGAGGTTTTGCCTTTCCATGATGGCGAATTTGATTCGATAGTTTTGTGTGCCGTACTCACTTGTATCCCAGAACAAAGCTGTCGTAACAATATACTTAGCGAACTACACCGAGTGCTCAAACCTCAGGGTATTATTTATCTAGCTGAGTTTTGTTCAGACCAAAGCTTACATTTTGTTTCAGGTACAGGCGTATCGATGTGGCATAGTTCCAAAGCAGAGTTTGAAGCGTTACTAACAAACTTTAATATTGAGAGTTCTACGTTGGTCGATAACTCGACTATATCAGGTCATAAAAGTAAAGCAATCCATATCATCGCGCGAAAAGTCATATAACAGTTAAAGTTAATATTGGAAATACTTAACGCGGCTACATGATCTAATAGGGAAGTCAGTATGAACTACGAAGAATTTAACCATTTTTGCGGTTCTTTTGCTGGAACAAGTCACGTTGTTCAATGGGGGAATTCCGATGTATGGAAAGTCGGTGGTAAAGTCTTTGCCATAGGTGGTTGGAGCGATGGTTCCCAAGCTGCATTTACGTTTAAAACGTCTAACTTAAATTTCGAGTTTTTGAGTAATAGTGATGGTTATAAACCTGCGCCATATTTTGCCAATCGTGGAATGAAGTGGATACAGCAAATTGAGACCTCGGGTAAATTAGACGACGATTTAAAGTATTATTTGTCTGAGTCTTACCGAATCGTAGCTAGTGGTTTAAGTAAGCGTAAACAACAAGAGTTGGGCATCGAGAGCCTAGCTGAACCACGCTAATAAGCGTTCAAGACGAAAATTGAGTAAAGATCATGGATGAAAGAAGTAAATTATTCCTAGAACAATATCTTAGTTCTCTGACCTGTGACAATGCATCAAAGTACACCTCATTTAGTTCCGATTATTTTTGTGCCGACGAATATAATGCAAACCTATGCGCTGATCTCATATTACGTGGTGAAAAACGAGCCTCATGCAGTTTAGAGATTTGGTATAGCGAACAAGGTGAGCTTATGCCTGAAGTGGGACATCTTCAGGTTGTAACTAATTGGTCTGGTGAACCCGTTTGTATTATAGAAATAACTTCCGTATCAAAGTGCAAATACAATGAAATTACGGCTGAGTTTGCTGAGTTAGAAGGTGAAGGTGACAAAACACTAGGCTGGTGGAAAAAAGCTCATTGGAATTTCTTCTCAAAAGAGTGCGAAGAACTCAATATCAGTCCATCAGAAGATATGGTGCTTGTCTTAGAGCATTTTAAAACTGTGTACCCAGCGAAAAAATAACAAGTTGTTTAGAGTGTTTTACCATATGGGCATTTTAGTGTGTGCTGGTTTTAGTGTTTAAGTTAGTTTGCTGAGACTTCGGTATTGCTTGCTTCACATCTTAACAAGGTTTTATATCCAAATGTTTCTGATGCTGATAAAACTATATTATCCACAGCACTAGTCTTGGCAAATCGTTCAATTTTAACCAAACTTAACTAAAACTAGCGATTGGTGACACCATGGAACGACGACACTTTTTAGCGCTTTTGAGTTTGATTTTTACGACAGGTTTAAAGGCCAAAACGCCGATACAGTTAACACCTGAACAAGCAGAAGGGCCATTTTATCCGGTCGATCGTATTCCTCTTCGATCAAATTTATTACTTCAGACTGAAGGATTAATTGGAGAGCCCATTATATTGCAAGGGAAAGTAGTGGATACAACGGGAAACCCTGTTTCAGGCATCAAACTAGAAATCTGGCAGTGTGATGGGCAAGGTATCTATTCTCACCCAAACCAGCCAAATAACGATATGTTTGATGCTCACTTTGCTGGGTTTGGCGCGGTGGAAACTCAATCGGATGGACGCTACTTATTCCAGACATTGTATCCTGTACCTTACGCCTCTCGTCCGCCACACATTCATGTTAAGTTGTGGCGTGGTAATCAAGAGCTACTTACCACCCAATTGTACTTAAAAGGTAATACTGGTAATGAATGGTGGGGTGGAAAAGCCCGTGATCATCTACAGTTTGAAACTATGCGAATCGACGGGCGTTTAACTGGTGAATTTACCTTTGTAATTGGCTAGCGAATCCGTTTAAGGCATTAGCTTAACAAATTGTTCCATGCGTTATTTTTCCAATATTGGATGAGGTTCGGCTTCCGTGACTAGAACGATATCCACAGAAGGTTGCAATGGCATATTATCTAAAGTATTAAGATCGTCTTAACGCTAATAATGTCCATTGCACTTATTGCTATTCCCGAGCTAACAATCGCTCTCTGTGCAGATGCCATATTACAGCCTCGACGCAGGTCCGAGTCTATTACTTCCCTTAGCCACTTACTATTTTATCGGTAGGTAGATCTCCGTTAACAACTCACATTCATTGACTTCATGAACAAAATTTAAATAACGAAAGTAACAAGGATACTCTCTTAATTCTTCTTTACTATCTGGCAGCCATTTTTGATATAAGTGATACAAGGTGTCGCCAATGCTGTCATGGCTTCCTTTATGGATTGCCATAGCGCACCTGCCACTTGGTATTGTTCCAGATTTTATTCCATAGGTGTTCTCTGGAACCTCTCCTTTGTGCGAGCCACAGATATCAAACTGAAACTCATCATCTGGCGTATCGCTTGGGTCAGAGTGAGGAATACCAAATGTTTCGCTGGTTTTTATTGGAGATAAACCTGTCGATTTTCGCCAATTTATAAACTTAGCTGCTGTCTCGTATACCAGTAGTGGGCTACCTTTATGTTCAATTAATGCAACTTCTCTTTTTTCGAAATCTACGATTTGAACATTCATTACACTTTCTCCTGTTATTGGTGGATGATATTCATACTTTGAGTGCCAAGAACGCCACTCAGGCTGATTTCTAAATTGGGAAGGTGTTTGCCCGAATATCCTTGAAAAAGCACGCGTAAAGGCTTCTAGGCTTTCGAATTGAGCTTCAAAAGCAATATCAGTAACACTGAACTGTGACTCAAATGCTAACCTGAAAGAAGCGCGTTTCATTCGTGCTAGCAACACATGTTGCATAGCACTGATCCCCATGAATGCCTTAAAGATACGGTGAAAGTGGTACTTTGAACTGGCAGCGACAGTACTTAGTTGCCACATCATTAATTAATAACGCATATCTTAACTACATGGTACTCAGTGCTTACTTCTATCTATTTCTTGTCCCGAATTTTCAAAGTTGGCACTTCGTAACACAAAAGTGCCCCTTTATCAGTTAGACCTAATACTCATTCATATTGTGTTAACGTGATTTTGGATTAGTTTTTATAATGTTTTAATGTAATGGTTTGACGAATCATATAAAACTAAAACGCCTCACAGAAACCTGTGAGGCGATAGGCCAATATTAATGAAGCTGATCTACAATATAATTTTCTGATGTATAAACCTTATTTACCTTGTCCCAAGGGATAGGTGTCAAGGTTGCGTGAGCTTTTTTAGCTCTTTTTTTTACATATTCTGTTGCTTGGAAATATTGTTTCGATGTGATTGAATTATAGTCAGTATCAGGCATGCTAGTTGGCGATAGCTCAGTAACGTACGTATACTTGCCACACCCTTCAAGCCACACTTTCACTTGCCCATTTGGTAGGAAACCAAAATCAAATTGACTTTGATAGCAAGTACGTTTTATTCCGTCAGATTCCACATGATGCTGTTGTGTATACATCAGCGCTTTCATTTTTGGGGTGACATCTAATTCAGTAATATAGAACTTCGCATTAAAAAGGGATGTCCAGTAAAGCACGACTTTATCGGGTAGATGATTGGTTTTCATAATCTGTTCATAGTAAGCAATTGTAGAATAACTTCTTAATGGCATACCATAACCATCATAATTAGGTAAAAAGCCCTTTATACGCTTAAAATCACTAACCGTCATAAATTGACTATGAGTGTGTAAAATAGAGGTCCAATCTTCTTGCGTGTTAATACCATATGCTTTAGTGACTCTGACAGGGTAAAATGATGGCATAGCGTAACCAACCGTCCAATCAGGAACTTCATCAGGTACGCGTTCTCTATTCATCATGCTACAACCAGCCAGTAATAGGCAGAGCACCCCTGTTGATATAATATTTTTCATTTACTGTCCTTGTGTAATGAATGCTGAATCTAGCTCTTTCATTGAGCGCCTCACAGGTTTCTGTGAGGCGATAAGTCAATATTAATGAAGCTGGTCAACAGTAAAATGTTTAGATGTATAAACCTTATTTACCTTGTCCCAAGGGATAGGCGTTAAGGTTGCGTTAGCCTTTTTAGCTCTTTTAAGTACAGCGTTTCTTGTCTGGTTATGATCAGAGTAAGTACTTCCGTTATAGTCCGTTTCGGGTGTGCTCGTTGGTGACAGTTCAGTAACGTACGTATATTTGCCACACCCTTCAAGCCACACTTTCACTTGTCCATTTGGTAGAAAACCAAAATCAAATGTCGTTTGGTAGCAAGCTCGTTTTATTCCATCTGGTCGAATGTAACTTTGCTTTTTATAGGCCAGCGCTTTCATTTTTTGGGTGACATCTAATTCAGTAATATAGAACTTCGCGTCAAAAAGGGACGTCCAATAAAGCACAACTTTATCGGGTAAATGATTTGTATATCTTATCTGGGAGTATTGAGCGATCCCAAAAGTTAACGATAATCCATATCCATCATAGTCCGGTTGAGACTGTTTAATTCGTTCTAAATCGCTGATTCTCATAAATTGACTATGAGTGTGTAAAATAGAGGTCCAATCTTCTTGCGTGTTTATACCATATGCTTTAGTGACTCTGACAGGGTAAAATGATGGCATAGCGTAACCAACCGTCCAATCAGGAACTTCATCAGGTACGCGTTCTCTATTTATCATGCTACAACCAGCCAGTAATAGGCAGAGCACCCCTGTTGATATGATCTTTTTCATTTACTGTCCTTGTGTAATGAATGCTGAATCTAGCTCTTTCATTGAGCGCCTTACAGAAAATAGTGAGGCGGTAAAC
>NZ_PYNY01000012.1:0-123291 GCF_003026135.1 Photobacterium sp. GB-36
CGTCCGCCGCTCGTCAGCATTGATAGCAAGCTATCAATCTGTTACCGCTCGACTTGCATGTGTTAGGCCTGCCGCCAGCGTTCAATCTGAGCCATGATCAAACTCTTCAATTAAAGTTTTTGTGGTCGCTCTTGTAAAAAGGCGACCGGCTCAATGAATACTGTTAATTCATCATAAAATGATGAATGAATTGACTGTGCTGATACTTACGTATCAATTGGTCACTAGTATCATTGATAAATCTTTCGACTTAACTTTTCAACGAGTGCCCACACAGATTGCATGGTCAAATTGTTAAAGAACAATACTGATTTTGTCGCTTGCCAGTGGCTTGCTCCGTGTCAGTGAGGCCGCATTATAGAGATTCAGATCACATTGGCAAGCTTTTTTTTCAATAAAAAATACCACAAAAATGCGATAGCTCAACATCTAATCACGAACATAATAATCGTATATTTTACACACTGAACGTCTGACATTTCATATCTATTTAAAGCCCATAACCCGTTTTCCTAATGCTTGTCCTTTAAGCTCTATATATTTATATGTCGTCTTCGACACAAGGATAACGATCAAAAGAACAGAAACAACAAGTACATTATTATAAAACGTCGAACCTAAATCGATAAACCGTGCACCCTCTATCATTGGAGCGATTGCTTTACCTAACACTTTTTGTCCTACTAATGCGACCGATGTAACCATAAAGAGAATAGCGGCATGTGTTAAATAGATAGAATAGGACCATTTACCTAAGACTTGAAATATACTTCTATTTAACAGTTTTGAAATCGCACCAGACTCAAAAGCAAAAAACAATACAACAAGATAGAACAATAGCGTTGCGTATATATATCTGTAGCTTATTTCATTTGAAACCAAATAAACTACAGCACTTAAAAGCGCGACTTCAATAATAGAGCCTGCAATAAATGGAATCGATATGTGCTTTACTTTGGTAAATAAAACATACGTGAATGCGCCACCAAAAAAACATGATAATCCATTAAATACATATGGTTGAAGTAGTGTTGAATTGTTCCCCATTAAGCCTAAAACCATAACGGCTATCGTCAACCAGCTCCATACTTTGTAACGACCAAATAGATATAGCGTCAGGAAGAGTAAAACATAGAGATAAAACTCAATGCTTATACTCCACGATGGATAGTTGAACGATAAAGGATCGGTTAATGATGTCCATGATTGCACCATTAATAGGTTAGGGAGTATTTCAGACAGAGATCCATGGCCTGTAAAGGGCAATGTATTAAAACTAAAACCAACGGTTTTATACGCAATATATTTTACCACCTCTAACCCAATGAATACCATCAGCATGCAAACATACAATGGATATAGTCGAAAAAAACGCGATGCTATATAAGATTTAAAGTGTAGGTTGTCCCTAAAACCATAACTATGGGCGAGCACAAAGCCACTTAGGGCAAAGAAAAACTCTACAAATAATTCGCTGCCTCTAAAAAAAGGTAACTCAGTCACACTCCCAACTGCACGAAAGTGAAATAACACAACAGATAATGCACATAACCCGCGAAAGGCATCAAGGGCTTCAAAACGTCTTGCCATATAACAACTCAACTTCAATCAATTAATGTCTAACGACTAATTTGGACTCGATGAAGTGCCAGCTAATCATTGCAAATGAGAAAACAAGTACAGTTGCAATTGCTGTACCTTGATAAATATTCTTGAAAAAACCATACATGATTAATGTTTGTAAGATTGGAAAATGCCAAATGTAGATACCGTATGATATATCACCAATACGCTTGCTAACCGCTATTGGCTTTAACTTAAAGACAATAACGTACACTATAAAACTCACCGCGAACGCATAAATCACAAACCAGCTTTGTAAAAAGAATACTATCGGGATCAAGATCAGTAGATGCCAAAGCCTTAAAAACTTAGGCTCCGCAAAATTCCAATATGCCCCTAGCATGAAGAACACTAACATAGATGGTAATTGTCGATTAATGCTTGCTGGTAAACCATGATACTCAATGAAATACTGCACTGTATAAAAACAGCAAATCGATACTAAACCTAGTAGTATTGTCAGCTTTTTATTATCTAACTTTTTATTCAGTACACCATAGATAATAGGTACACAAATATAGAACATGACTTCAATTTTAATGGTCCATAATGCTGCATTAACAAAAGGTTGAAAATTATTTTCAAATAAACCGGGTAACGTCGGATGCAAGAAGTTAGCGAACACATAATTAGACGCTAAGTATTTACCGGCACCATTATTTATGTCGTCAATAAAACTACCGGAGTAATGAAAATATCCAAAAATAAACGCCGTTGTAATAACAATAAAATACAGTGGGTAAATACGTAAGAAACGTGACTTTACATAAGTCGATAAAGACTTTCTTTTTAAGTAGCTTTTTACTATCAAATAGCCACTAATAACGAAGAAGCAATGCACTGCTAAGCCGCCTGGTACATACATGAGGTATTCATTTTGAGTTTCTATCCCTATATGGAAATAGAAAACAAGTACAGCGAGGAAAATTCGTAATACATCAAAATTATTTTTAACCACGAGATCAAAACTCAAAAATGAACCAGAAATAATTATTACACAGTTTTTTTATAATCAAAGTATCCTTCTCATTTCAGATAAGACCTTCACATAAATTATTATAAATAAAAATGAGAGACTATATATTCATTTAGAACAATCATATCTATCTTTTTGTTATATATGAGTAAATGAGATGACATATTTGATTATAAACTAAATACTTGAATAGCTACGTTATTCGATTGATTCGACGCAATGCTGCAATCAAGTCAGATAACGTCTGTTTAGTGTAACAATAAATATGATATGAATGTCAAGGAGGTGTTGGTGAGCTTACTATCTAAAAACAACAAAGCCCCAATCTTTCGATTGAGGCTTTGTTTGAAATTTGGTGCCCGAGGACGGACTTGAACCGTCACTCCCGAAGGAAACGGATTTTGAATCCGTCGTGTATACCAATTTCACCACTCGGGCTTATTGCGGCTATTATACGTATCCAATGCAGCGAGGCAAGCCTTTATCGTTAAGATATTCAACCAATCTCTTTGACCGCTATTTTTTCATCCTATTTACCTCTTTGTTGGTGATAATAACACCAGACCCCTTACACATTCTGTAGCAATATCAAGCGTTCTCTGACTTATTGTTTACTGTTACACTCAGCACATATGGACACAGTCAGATAAATCGGATGTTTTATGTCAAAATCAGCAATAATAAAAAAAACCACTTCCCCACAATATCCAACCTTATTTCGGCGTTTAGCCGCTTGGTTTTATGATGCTATAATTGTCGCTGCGATTCTTATGCTAGCAGGCGGTATAGCAATGGCAGGAATAGCGCTTTTACTTCATTTTAATATTCTCGATTTAGCTCACTATGAAGATGTAAGTGCTTATTTAACACATCATCCACAAGCTAATTTACTTTACTCTAGTTACTTAGGCGCCGTAATTATTGGATTCTACACTTACTTTTGGACTCATGGTGGCCAAACGTTAGGTATGCGAGCATGGAAATTAAAAGTACAAAATAAAGATGGACGCCCAATTACTATCACTCAAGCATTGATCCGCGCTGCAACGGCAGCCTTAGGGTTAGGGAATTTGCTCGCATACAACACTAAACGTCGAGCATTACAAGACGTAATGGCTGAATGTGAAATGATAGTGACAAAAGATATTCGCTAATAAAAAAGGAGCCTTTAGGCTCCTTTTTCCATTTTATAGTTTGCGTCTTAGCAAATATATCGTGATAAACAAGAACGCTAAACTTGGACCTAATGCCCCTAAAATAGGCGGTAATCGGTACACTAAAATCATCGGTCCAAACACTTGGTCTGAAATATAAAATGCAAAACCAAAAATGACACCTGAAAGGACACGAGCCCCCATAGTAACAGAGCGAAGAGGACCAAATACAAAAGATAATGCTAATAGCATCATAACAGCAATGGATATAGGCTGAAGCGCTTTACGCCAGAATGCTAACTCATAACGAGAAGCATCTTGCTTGGTCTCTTTGAGATAATTCACATAATGATATAAGCCAGACAACGATAATTCTTCAGGTTTCACCGTCACAACCGCTAATTTATCTGGTGTTAATGTTGTTTCCCAATGCTTACTTGCTATATGGCTATTGGTTAACTGACTACTACCTGTCATGTCTGTTATGGTTACATCATGCATTGTCCAACCCGTCGCTTTATCGTAAGACGCGCGTTTTGCAGATGTTACATCTTCCAACTGGCCTTTGTTGTCAAACTGCCAAATATTAACAACATCCACTTTATTGAGATCATGAACACGTCCCATATAAATGAAGCTATTATCATTTTTAGCCCATACGCCACTTTGTGCAGAAATCATACTACCGCCATAAACCCATATCGAACGATACTCACGTGCCATTTTCTGCGCTTGCGGTGCTCCCCACTGTCCCAGTAATACAACCACTATCATCATAGGAACTGCCGTTTTTAAGGTCGATAAACCTATATCAAGTTTAGAAAAGCCTGCCGCTTGCATTACCACCAGCTCAGAGCTTGATGCCAGCATTCCTAAACCAATCAATGCGCCTAATAATACCGCCATAGGAAAGAACATAATGATGTCTTGCGGCATTGATAATAAAACAAAATACAGCGCCTTGAGGAGATCGTAGCTTCCTTGTCCCACTTTTCTTAGTTGATCAACGTATTTAATAATCGCAGATAAGCCCACTAAGGTTGATAGTGTCAGTGAGAAAGTTGCAATGATCGTTCGACCTATATACCAGTCGAGAATTTTAAACATTAACTGCGTCTCCGTAATTTATCTTTAAGGCGTCGCACAGGCATAGAATCCCAGCTATTTAAAGCAAGAGCAACTAACAAGGTTGTAATATTAATTGGCCACATGCCAATAGCTGATGGGATAATACCATCCTCAATCGCTGATTTTGCGGATGAGATCGCTAAGAAATAAGCCAGATAAATCAACACAGCAGGTGCTAATTTTGCAAATCGTCCTTGACGTGGATTAACAGCCGATAGCGGAACAACAATCATTACTAACAATGGAATACAAAGTACTAAAGAGAAACGCCACTGTAATTCAGCTTTTGCAGCTAAGCTTTGATCTTTTATTAAGGTCATTGTGGGCTGGGCTTCCCAATCACGATTACCAGCTTTAACTTCACGTTGCCCTATTAGCGCTTGGTAGTCATGAAAATGAGTAATGGAGTAATTTAGCTGAGTAGGGATGCCTTCATATCGAGCACCGTTATTTAATTCTAACATTTGACGACCATCAGATAACTCTTTGACGGTACCATTGTCTGCAACAATCACACTAGGCTGTAAGGTTCCAGAGGCTTTTAATTGCGCGACAAAAACCTTATGAAGTTTTGAGCCTTTATCGGTGATATTGTCAATAAATATAACCCCACTTCCATTCGGTGCCGGCTGAAACGTCCCCTTTACCAACATATTTAACGTTGGCCCAGCCTTTGTCTCTTCTTTAAGCTGCTCTATATGCTCTTGCGACCAAGGTGCAACCCAAAATGAATTCACAGCGGCAATTGCCCCCGTAATAATGGCCAAAGCTAATGCTGATTGGAGTAATAATTTGTTCCCCATCCCCGTCGCATTCATCACCGTGATTTCACTTTCAGCATATAATCTACCGAACGTGAGTAAGATCCCGATGTATAAACTCAGAGGGAGCATTAATAGTGCCATCGAAGGGATAGATAATCCCATGAAGGTTAGAATGAGATCACTCGGGATCGAGCCATCGGTTGCATCGGCTAAAATGCTAATAAACTTTTGGCTAATAAAGACAAGGAAAAGTACAAAAAGTACCGCTAATTGGCTCTTTAATGTCTCTCTTGTCAAATACCTAACAATAATCACGCGTTATATTCCCATAGAAAACTTGTTTTTTTGATGGAATCACTATAGTTTTTCGATAAATCAGTTATTTTGTTATCTTTCAGCTAAATGAAAGACTGCACTCTAAGCGTATACCGAAATCACGGCAGAGCAAACAGTGTGGTATTATCCAACATTTAGCGTTAATTGTCTTTAATTAGGATGTTAGGAGTACGCATGGAGTTCAGTGTAAAAAGCGGCAGCCCCGAAAAACAGCGTAGTGCTTGTATTGTTGTTGGCGTCTTTGAACCACGTCGCCTCTCTCCAATCGCGGAACAGCTAGATAAAATCAGTGATGGTTATATCAGCTCCTTACTGCGTCGTGGCGACCTCGAAGGTAAACCTGGGCAAATGCTTTTACTACACCACGTACCAAACGTGTTATCAGAACGTGTTTTACTGGTCGGTTGTGGTAAAGAACGGGAATTAGATGAGCGCCAATACAAGCAAATCATCAAAAAAACGATCAGTACTTTAAATGAAACTGGCTCTATGGAAGCTGTGTGCTTCTTAACAGAGCTTCATGTAAAAGGTCGTGATACATACTGGAAAGTACGTCAAGCTGTCGAAACAACTAAAGATAGCTTGTATACCTTCAACCAGTTTAAGAGTAATAAACCAGAGACTCGTCGTCCACTACGTAAACTAGTCTTTAATGTACCGACTCGTCGCGAGCTCTCTTTAGGTGAACGCGCTATCAGCCATGGTCTAGCGATAGCATCTGGTGTTCGCGCAAGTAAAGATTTGGGTAATATGCCACCAAACGTGGCAAACCCAGCCTATCTTGCTTCACAAGCACGCCGTCTAGCCGATGATTTTGAGACCGTAAGCACTAAAATCATTGGTGAGCAAGAGATGCAATCTTTAGGGATGACATCATACCTTGCAGTGGGTCGTGGCTCTAAAAATGAAGCGATGATGTCTGTTATTGAGTACAAAGGTAACCCCGATTTAGACGCTAAGCCTATCGTTCTTGTCGGTAAAGGGTTAACTTTTGATTCAGGTGGTATTTCGATTAAACCTGGTGCTCAAATGGACGAAATGAAGTACGACATGTGTGGTGCAGCCTCTGTGTTCGGTACCATGAAAGCATTAGCTAAGCTTAATTTACCCATCAATGTGGTTGGTGTGTTAGCGGGCTGTGAAAATATGCCTGGCGGCAATGCTTATCGTCCTGGTGATATTTTAACCACCATGTCAGGTCAAACAGTTGAAGTATTAAATACCGATGCTGAAGGTCGTTTAGTGCTTTGTGATGCATTAACTTACGTTGAGCGTTTTGAACCTGAATGTGTGATTGACGTTGCGACACTAACAGGTGCTTGTGTTGTTGCTTTAGGTAATCACATTAGTGGTTTAATGAGTAACCATAATCCACTGTCGCATGAAATTATAAATGCGTCAGAGCAATCCGGTGATCGCGCTTGGCGTCTACCGATGAGTGATGAATACCAAGAGCAAATTGCGAGCCCATTTGCTGATATGGCAAACTTAGGCACGCCTGGCGCTGGTACTATAACGGCTGGTTGTTTCTTATCTCGCTTTACTAAAAAGTACAACTGGGCGCACCTTGATATTGCAGGTACCGCTTGGAAAGGTGGTGCTGCAAAAGGCTCTACCGGTCGACCAGTCCCTCTCCTTGTCCAGTTCTTATTAAACAGAGCAGGCCAAGAGATCGTCGAGTAAAAGACATCGAAAAGGGCCGCAAGGCCCTTTTCTTTAGGAACAAAAAACCATGACTCATGCTACGTTTTATATAATCGATGACAAGCAAGAGAGCGCTGATAGTCACTTTCAGTGCCATTTTGCCTGTCATTTAGCAGCAATGAGTTACCGGCAAGGTAACAGCGTTTACCTACTCGCAGCAAATAAACAGCAAGCAGAACAAATAGATGAATATCTATGGCAGCAAGATCCTGACAGTTTTGTGCCCCACAACCTTGTCGGAGAAGGGCCTAATGGCGGCTCTCCCGTTGAGATAGGGTGGTCAACATTACGTCATACTGGACGCCGTGCTACGCTAATTAATTTAGCGGAAAACGCACCAAATTTTGCGGTTAGCTTTGCACAAGTGGTAGACTTCGTTCCTTGCGATGAAAAGCTCAAGCAGTTAGCGCGCGAGCGTTACAAGGCATATCGTCTTGCTGGCATTCAAATTACGACTGCCACTGCTACTGAGACGCCCTAATTCCACATAGAATCCTTCTAAGAGCGCTATGGAAAAGACATACAACCCACAATCAATTGAACAAGCGCTATATCAGCGCTGGGAAGAGGCTGGTTACTTCAAGCCTCATGGTGATACATCTAAAGATGCTTACAGCATTATGATCCCACCACCAAACGTCACAGGTAGCCTACACATGGGCCACGCGTTCCAGGATACCATTATGGATACCCTGATCCGTTGTGAGCGTATGAAAGGCAAAAACACCTTATGGCAGGTTGGTACTGACCACGCAGGTATTGCTACCCAAATGGTTGTGGAACGTAAGATTGCTGCTGAAGAAGGCAAAACAAAGCACGATTACGGTCGTGATGCTTTCATCGATAAGATCTGGGAATGGAAAGGCGAATCTGGTGGCACGATCACTAAGCAGCTTCGTCGCCTTGGCGCATCAGTAGACTGGGATCGTGAGCGCTTCACGATGGATGATGGTCTATCAAATGCCGTTCAAGAAGTTTTCGTTCGTCTATACCAAGAAGATCTTCTTTACCGCGGTAAGCGTCTAGTTAACTGGGATCCTAAACTACACACTGCGATCTCAGATCTAGAAGTTGAAAACAAAGATAAAAAAGGCCACATGTGGCACTTCCGTTACCCATTAGCTGATGGCGTACAAACAGCGGAAGGTAAAGACTACATCGTTGTTGCAACTACACGTCCTGAAACTATGCTGGGCGATACTGGTGTTGCCGTTAACCCTGAAGATCCACGTTACAAAGATCTGATCGGTAAAGAAATCATTCTTCCAATCGTTGACCGTCGCATCCCTATCGTAGGTGATGAGCACGCTGATATGGAAAAAGGCACCGGTTGTGTAAAAATCACACCTGCACATGATTTCAATGACTACGAAGTAGGTAAACGTCATAGCCTACCTATGATCAATATCCTAACGTTCAATGCCGATATTCGTGATGCTGCAGAAGTATTCACAACTAATGGCGAGCCAAGTGATGCATACAGCACTGCGCTGCCAGAGAAATACCATGGCATGGAACGTTTTGCTGCACGTAAAGCGATTGTTGCTGAATTTGATGAACTAGGTCTACTAGAAGAAATCAAAGATCACGACCTAACGATCCCTTACGGTGACCGTGGTGGCGTGGTTATTGAACCAATGCTAACTGACCAATGGTACGTTCGTGCAGCTCCGCTAGCAAAACCTGCTGTTGAAGCGGTTGAAAACGGTGATATTCAATTCGTACCTAAGCAGTACGAAAACATGTACTTCGCTTGGATGCGTGACATTCAAGACTGGTGTATTTCACGTCAGCTATGGTGGGGTCACCGTATTCCTGCTTGGTACGACAACGACGGTAATGTTTACGTTGGTCGTAACGAAGCTGAAGTACGTGAAAAACATAACCTAGCACCGGTTGTCGTATTACGCCAAGACGATGATGTACTTGATACATGGTTCTCTTCCGCGCTATGGACATTCGGTACGCAAGGCTGGCCAGAAAACACCGCTGATCTTCAAACCTTCCACCCATCTGATGTGTTGGTAACAGGTTTTGATATTATCTTCTTCTGGGTTGCGCGTATGATCATGATGACCATGCACTTCTGTAAAGATGAAGGCGGCAAGCCACAAGTACCATTTAAAACCGTTTACGTAACGGGTCTTATCCGTGACGAAAACGGCGATAAAATGTCGAAATCTAAGGGTAACGTTATCGACCCTATCGACATGATCGACGGTATTGATCTTGAGTCGCTAGTAGAGAAGCGTTGTGGCAATATGATGCAGCCACAACTTGCAGCGAAGATCGAAAAAGCGACACGTAAAACCTTTGAGAACGGCATCGAACCTTACGGTACTGATGCCCTACGTTTCACTCTTGCTGCTATGGCTTCAACGGGCCGTGACATCAACTGGGACATGAAACGTCTTGAAGGTTACCGTAACTTCTGTAATAAGCTATGGAACGCAAGTCGTTACGTACTAATGAACACAGAAGATCAAGATTGCGGTTTCGCAGCAGGTAGCGAGCTTGACTACTCACTAGCAGACAAGTGGATTGAATCACAATTCCAGCTAGCGGCAAAAGAGTTCAATGCTCACATTGATAACTTCCGTTTAGATATGGCTGCTGGTGTACTTTACGAGTTCATCTGGAACCAATTCTGTGACTGGTACCTAGAGCTAACTAAACCTGTTCTATGGAAAGGTACAGAAGCACAGCAACGTGCAACGCGTCATACTCTAATCACAGTGCTAGAGAAGACATTACGTCTTGCGCATCCTGTTCTTCCTTACATCACTGAATCAATCTGGCAGAGCGTTAAGCCACTCGTTGACGGTGTTGAAGGCGAAACCATCATGACTCAGGCATTGCCTCAGTTTGATGAAGCGCAATTTGACCAAGCAGCAATCACTGACATTGAGTTTGTTAAAGCGTTTATCACGAGTATTCGTAACCTACGTGCAGAATACGATATCGCGCCAAGTAAGCCATTATCAGTAATGCTAAAAGTGGCTGATGCCGCTGATACTGCACGTGTTGAAGCAAACCTGACAGTACTGAAATCTCTAGCAAAACTAGAAGAAGTGAAAGTATTGGCGGACGGTGAAGCAACACCAGCTTGTGCTACTGCACTTGTAGGCAAATCTGAATTGATGATCCCTATGGCGGGCTTGATTGATAAAGATGCAGAGCTTGCACGTTTAGACAAAGAAATCGCGAAAATGGAAGGCGAAATCAAACGTACTTCTGGCAAGCTAAGTAACGAAGGCTTCGTTGCTAAAGCGCCTGAAATCGTGATCACTAAAGAGCGTGAAAAGCTAGCCGGTTATGAAGAAACATTAGTGAAGCTTATTGAGCAAAAAGCAACGATTGCTGCGCTATAATCTCACCAATCATTCTTGATTAATAAAAACCGACAGTCACATACTGTCGGTTTTTTTATACCTCAAATTCCACCATCTCCTTTCAAGCAATAGCTTTTACCTATTAATAATATATAAAATAACAAATTTAGTTATTGCTAATATTCAATGATAATGACCTCATCGAATTGAGGATCACCTTATGAAAAAGACAGTCAGTTTTGCCGCCATCCATTTTACTATTGCTTTTACAGTGGCTTACCTTCTTACAGGCGATATCATTATTGGTAGTTTAATTGCAATGATTGAGCCGATGGTTAATACCGTTGCCTTTTATTTCCATGAAAAAGTATGGCAAAGCAAAACACTCAAACAATCACACTTTAATACGCCAAGTCGCAAAACAGTAAGCTTTGCTATTGTGCACTTCAGTGTCGCATTTAGTGTTGTGTACCTTCTTACAGGTGACATACTGATTGGTAGCTTAATGGCAATGATCGAACCTGCAATTAATACCATGGCTTACTATTTCCATGAGCGTGTATGGCAACGTAAAAATCACAACCAAAATGAGACACATCAGCCAACTTGGCTAGATGCAATGGCTTGTCAGCACTAATAAACACCATGATAGATTAAACAGATTGACATTGTTGCAGGCTGCAACTATTTTAATTGCGTAGTGCAATTAAATTCAAGGATGGATCATGCAGCCCCAACAACTTCGTCAGCTCTCGCGCCAATTAGTCCGTCAACTCGGCATGTTAAATAGTCAATGTGGCCAACTCGCCCTTACCCCAGTGCAAGCCCATACTTTGATTGAACTCGAACAAGGGCCTTGTACGGTTAATCAAATGGCAGAGCGTTTACGGGTCGATAAATCCAATGCCAGCCGTAATTTAGCCATGTTACTCAATCAAGGATTAATCCAATCAATTGCTAACCCTAGCGATAAACGTAGCCAACTCTCCCAGTTAACACCCAAGGGTATTCAAACACTCACCGCTCTTCACCATCAGCTTGATCAAGATACCCAAACGATTTTAGATCAGCTGGATCTAGATGAAATAGAGCAGTTAGAAACAAGTTTACGCCGTTATCATAAAGCTTTGACAATCACAGAGCATCAACAGGGGTACGTGCTAAGAGAAATCACGCCTTTGGATAATGCCGCCGTTGCTGCACTCATTCGTCGTGTTTCAGCAGAATATGGATTAACCCCAGATAGAGGCTTTAGCGTTGCGGATCCTCATCTTGATGATCTCTGCCAGCATTACCAATTACCGAAAAGCCGTTATTGGGTAATAGAAAAAAACAATCGTATTTTAGGCTGTGGCGGTATAGCGCCATTAACAGGAGATGCGCAGTGGAGTGAACTGCAAAAAGTCTTCTTCTTGCCAGAGCTCAGAAGTAAGGGACTCGCACGGGTATTAACCGTTAAAGCATTAAAGTTTGCCCGAGAAAATGGCTTTAAAGGATGCTATTTAGAAACCACAGAGGTATTAAAAGAAGCGGTGAAACTCTATCAATCTTTAGGTTTTGTCGATATTCCAACTGCGCTTGGTAATACAGGGCACAACGCTTGTGAAATTCACATGCTTAAAACCTTCTAACATATTAATTGATAATAAAAAGCCTGCTCAGAGACTCTCTCAGCAGGCTTTTTTAAACGATATACTGTATTAATAGCTTTGCTTTAAATGGTAAACACGTAAGCCTTGCACAACTTCATCGTAACTGGCTGAGCCAATGTATTTCACTTGGCGTTGGTGCTCAGGGACGAGCGTGAAGCTTGAATCTTCAAACCGACCTTCCCCTTCAAATTCCAAATGAACATAGAAAGCAGGTTTGCTGCTACTCAGCATCACTGATATTTCACCATTCATTTCAGCAACTTCAAAACGTAAATCAGGATCTTCTAATTCACATTCTTTAGGTTTAGCTGGGAACCATGTGTTTTCAATTAGTTTATCGCCGTTACGTAAATGCACATGGAAGAAGCCTTCAGTCTCGTGACCATCAAGATCCTCGTTTAACCATTCCCACACCACTTTCGTGCAATCAGGATCAAGGAACTCTGAAATAGGTTCACGATATAAAATCTCACCTTCCCAACTCTGCCATACCACTTCACCTTTTAACTCAGCACTATTGCGACCATCATTAATTAAGTGAAGTTTTACCCCTTGCTCATCACGAATAAAGGTCGCCATCTGTGGCGCAAAGAAACGTCGAGTATGATAGTGCAACTGTTTCCAACGACCACTATATTCTAGCGAAGACCATGAGCTTACTGGCCAACAATCATTCAATTGCCAGAATAAAATGCCACGGTTTGTCGGCTTATGTGCACGCCAATATTCTGCTGCCGTTTTAATCGCCATCGCTTGTTGTACTTGCGATAGGTACAACATATTGACGAAACCATTAGGGAAACGGAAATAACGGGTAAACATTTCAGTGATAATCGAGTTACCACGGCTATTTTTCTGATGACATTCAAAACTTGGTGACGTGATATTCCAATCTTGCTCAGGAGCAAACGTCTTCACTGTCGGCAGTGACGGCCATGATTGGAAACCAAACTCTGAGCAAAAACGTGGCGTAACGGTTTGGTAGGCTTCAAAATCTTTACCTGAATGCCATACATCCCAAAAATGCATGTCGCCACGTTTATCATCGTGCCACGCATCGCCAAAATCTAACTCACCATTACACGGCGAACTCGCCCAAAAACGACGAGAAGGATCTTCTTTTTCAACTACTTCTGCTAATGCTCGGTTTAAACGATCATAGTTAACAAGATATTTTTCTCGGTTTTGACGGGATTCAGGATACCAACTAATCGCACCTATCACTTCATTGTCACCACACCATAAGGCTAGGCTTGCATGATCTTTTAGACGGCGGACTTGGTATTCAACTTCCTGTTTTACTTCTGCTACAAAATCAGGTGTTGAAGGGTACAGCGCACAAGCAAACATCAAATCTTGCCATACCATGATCCCTAACTCATCACATAACTCATAGAAGATATCTTTTTCATACATGCCTCCGCCCCAAACACGTAGCATGTTCATATTGGCAGCTAACGCATCTTCAAGCAAAGAACGATAGCGTTGATCCGTCATGCGTGAAGGCATCGCATCCATCGGAATCCAATTGGCACCTAATGCCGAGATCTCAACATCATTAACTTTAAAGACCATACTTTGGCCAAGTTCATCATCTTCAGTGATCAACTCAAGCTTGCGCAGACCAATCTTCTTATTGATATAACTGCCGTCAGCTTCAATTTTAAGATCATATAAACGTGGTTTACCATACCCAGCGGGCCACCAACGACGAGGCTCTGCAATACGGAACAAGACAGATGTTTTCGTTGCGTCACGATCAAGCGTCAAGTGGAAGGTTTGATCGTTAAACGTGACAGCTGCGTTTGCTAATCCTTTCTCTGATACCACTTCATAATTGAGCGTGACAGATAATTCGCACTCTTGATCTAGCCACTTTTGTTTCGTACTCACATGACTGATTCGAACATGCTCAATTGGCTGTAATTCAATATCGCCATATACCCCTAATACAGATAAACAAATACCCCAGTCCCAACCCGCATGACATTGGGTTTTACGCAAGGTATTCATATGAGGGATCTGGTTATTACCTTCTGCCCATGGCACTGGAAATGGCAATTTATCAGCACGCTTTTTAGCTGCAAGATCAGCACGGTGTAATACGATTTCAATTCTGTTGCAGCCTACTTGCAGACAACTTAATACATCTACTTTGTGACGCATAAACATATTATTGAAATCAGCCACAGTGTGGCCGTTTAAACGAATTTCAGCCACGGTATCAAGGTGATCCATCACTAAATCCATCGCATTACAGGCTAACTGCGCTTCGGTTAAGTCGAACTGTCGACTTACGATCCAATCACACTCCCCAACCCATTGGACTTTCTTTTCATTGGTAGCCCAGTAAGGATCAGGGATCTCACCTGCAGCAAAAAGCGCAGAATGAACATCACCTGGTAAATCAATATGCAGATCTTGTAAAGCCGCTCGCTGAACACAGGTTAATTGCCATTGACCATTAAGCGAAATTGTCATCATAACTCCAGCACTGAGTACACTCAGTAAGCTTGATAATAAAAAAGGTATATCTACGCAGTTTTTCAATAACGCACTGTGATCATTATTAAACTTTGATCATTAAGCAGAATAAAAAGTGCGAGTCCCCACAGCTAAAAGGCGAAAAAGCCAGCAAATATGCCGGCTTTTTTATTATTCGTCTATTTTAACGATTATTCTTCGTCGTCGTACTCTTCATCGTCGTCTTCACCAGACTCGAAGTAAGTGCCCCAACCGTCGTAATCGATATTGTGTTTTTCAGCAAGTTTGATCAACTTCTCAGCTTGTTCGTCAATCAACTCAGCGTTCAGTGCTGATTCCATTACAGCATCGAAACAAACAACTTTACCGCCGCCATCTTCTGGCGCTAGTTCAAGTTCTTCTGCTTCTAAAACTTCAAAACCAAGTTTAAAGGCTTCTACAGCAGCACCTTCTAACTCTTCAAACGTATCCGCTGAAAAGTGGTGCTCAATCGTATAAAGAGCATCTGGCTCACTGCCATCTTCAAGTAACGCGGCAATAATTTCGCGTGTTTCTTCTTTTTGCTCTTCGATCAGTTCTGCATAAGGCATGGGTTCACTCCGACTGTGGAATCAATTTGCTGGCAAATATCGCATGGTTTGCCATCAATTACCACCTGTTAGTGAGAAGCACCGATAATTAGTATTGCCTTGAGTTTTAGCGTTCATATTCAACATTCTTATTACTGTCGGAAAAACCAAGGAAACCAAATAATCTTGCATAATAAGCGCACAGCTATTCACAATGAAGTAATAATAAGATAAACATAAAGCAACAATAACGAATATCTAGTAACCTAGTCACAACAAAGGGGTATTCGGTTAGAAACATTATAAAATGCAAGAGGGAACTATCATGGCTTTTAATCTTCGTAACCGTAACTTCCTTAAATTATTAGATTTTACTCCACGAGAAATTCAACATCTTCTCGATTTATCTGCTGAATTAAAAAAAGCCAAATACAATGGTTACGAGCAGCCACGCTTAAGCGGAAAAAATATTGCGCTTATCTTTGAAAAAGCATCGACCCGTACTCGTTGTGCATTTGAAGTGGCAGCTTTTGATCAAGGTGCAAAAGTGACATATCTTGGCCCATCAGGCTCACAAATCGGCCACAAAGAATCAATGAAAGACACCGCGCGCGTATTGGGTCGTATGTATGATGGCATTGAATACCGCGGCTTTGGTCAAGCCATTGTTGAAGAGTTGGGGCAATACGCTGGCGTACCTGTTTGGAATGGGTTAACCGATGAATTCCATCCGACTCAAATCTTAGCTGATTTTCTAACGATGCAAGAACATGGTCGTGGCAAGCAACTCAATGAAATCACCTTTGCTTATTTAGGTGATGCACGTAATAACATGGGAAATTCATTGCTCGTTGGGGCGGCGAAAATGGGGATGGATATTCGTCTCGTTGCGCCCAAAGCGTTCTGGCCTGAAGACGAGTTAGTGGCACAGTGTCGTGAAATTGCATTAGAAACAGGCGCGAAAATCACTCTCACAGAAAATGTGCAAGAAGGCGTTCAAGGATGTGACTTTTTATATACCGATGTATGGGTTTCAATGGGCGAAGCAAAAGAAGCATGGGCTGAGCGTATTCAGTTAATGCTCCCTTATCAAGTCAATATGGACTTACTAAAAGCAACAGGGAATCCACATGTGAAATTTATGCATTGCTTACCCGCTTTTCATGGTGAAGACACCACAATTGGTAAGGAGCTTGCGCAAGAATATCCTGAACTGGCCCAAGGCGTTGAAGTCACCGATGAGGTCATTGAATCCAAACATTCAATTGTTTTTGATGAAGCAGAGAATCGTATGCACACTATTAAAGCGGTCATGGTGGCAACACTAGGGCATTAATAAATGCCTGTTGATAGTTTTCGCAAACGCTTGCGTCACTTAAAAATGACGGTATAATTCTTGCCAATTTGTCGAACACGAGCTAAGAGATGAACCTGACAATAACTCCACTACAGAATTATCGTCACCGCTTTTTAACGCAGGTTCGTGTTTCTATTTTTATAAAAAAAGCCTCCTTTTATTAAGGAGGCTTTTTTTTGTCTGTAAATCGGCAAGGATCACGGTGAATGCCGTATTGAGCGTTATTTATTTTATTTTGAGGGAAAGAAACCATGGCTAATTCGCTGTTTAAAAAGCATATTATTTCCATCCCAGAGCTTAGTCGCGCAGAGCTTGAATTAATTATCCAAACCGCAGGACAATTGAAAGCTGATCCTAATCCTGAACTGCTAAAAAACAAAGTGATTGCAAGTTGCTTCTTTGAACCATCAACCCGTACCCGACTCTCATTTGAAACGGCTATTCAACGTTTAGGCGGGACTGTGGTGGGGTTTGATAGCGCTGGCAATACGTCTCTAGCAAATAAAGGCGAAACCCTGTCTGATTCCGTTCAAGTGATTACTTCATACGTTGACGCTTTCGTTATGCGTCACCCTCAAGAAGGCGCTGCTCGTCTGGCATCTGAATTTTCTAACGGTATTCCTGTGATCAATGGTGGGGATGGGGCAAACCAACACCCAACGCAGACCCTGTTAGATCTGTTCACCATTTACGAAACCCAAGGCACGTTAGATAACATTAATATCGCCTTTGTTGGTGACTTGAAATACGGTCGTACGGTGCACTCGTTAACCCAAGCATTATCTAAATTTGATAACGTGAAGTTCTTCTTTATCGCCCCGGAAGTACTCGCAATGCCAGACTATATTTGTGAAGAATTAGATGATGCAGGTATCGCTTACAGCTTGCACAGCGATATGGAAGATGTGATCCCTGAGCTTGATATCCTTTACATGACGCGAGTACAAAAAGAGCGTTTTGATGAATCAGAATACGCCCACATGAAAGCGGCTTATATCTTAACGGCGAAGATGCTAGAAGGGGCAAGAGACAACTTAAAAGTGCTGCATCCACTACCACGTGTCGATGAAATTACGGTAGATGTTGATAAAACTAAACATGCTTACTTCTTCCAGCAAGCAGAAAATGGTGTTTACGCACGTCAGGCGCTATTAGCCCTAGTTCTTAACGAAACCTTATAAGCAGGAGCGATGATCATGTCTAAAGAAACCCAACTAAAAGTTGAAGCAATCAAAAACGGCACTGTTATCGACCATATTCCTGCGCATGTGGGTATCAAGGTACTTAAGCTCTTTAGTATGGATAACTCGAACCAACGAGTGACAATTGGTTTGAATCTGCCTTCGTCAGCACTTGGTGCCAAAGATCTGATCAAGATCGAAAACGTCTTTATCAATGAAGATCAAGCTAACCAACTCGCACTCTATGCCCCGAAAGCAACCGTTAACCAAATTGAAAATTATGAAGTAGTAAAGAAACTTAACTTATCATTACCTGACTTTATTAGTGCGGTATTTAAGTGCCCAAATACTAACTGTATTTCACACGGTGAGCCGGTAAATAGTGGCTTTAAGGTACTGACTAAAAAAGCAGATATTCAACTTAAATGTAAATACTGCGAAAAAGTTTTCTCTCGCGAAATCGTGACAGAGTGCAATGCATAACTTTGTTATAAACAGCCCGTTAGCTTCATAGCGGGCTTTATTCATTAAATCTCAGCCACAAAATAACACAAAATACCAGCTAGGTATTATTTAGTGATAACCATCAAGTTTCTTCTGATTATTCCTTGTTATCATATCTGCATTAAATATCACGAAAAATGATTATTATTGCGATATAGAACAAATAAAATGCATAAAAAAGCAACAAGGAGCTGTCCATGAATGGACATGAATCACCACACGGGATCATCAGTCATTATTGCGAAAAAAACATGACAGCCGTTTGTAAACAATTATTACAAATGCACCATTTTTCTACTCAAGATCATATTCGCGACGCGCTAATTAAAGAGGGGTTTGATGATATCAGCCAATCTACCGTTTCACGTCTTCTCACTAAACTCAAAATAGTAAAAGCACCAAATGTCTATGGTAAACGGGTGTATTGTGTTACTGAAACCACCAATCCCACATATACTGATTCTGAGATCGCTTCACAAATTGAATTTGTTACTCATAATAAATTAGTGATTGTAGTAAAAACCCATCCGGGCTCTGCACAACTCATCGCTAGAATTATTGACCTTAATCCCCATCAAGAAATTTTAGGCACCATAGCTGGCAATGACACTATTATGGTTGCACCTCGCAATATTGATCGGATCCGTGATTGTGAACAAGCCGTTTGTCTAAGTCTTGGGATGATATAAAAACGTTCTAATCAGCTTGAATCTTCCTGACTTAGCCCCCATAACACCATCAATCAGATAGCGTGACGTGTCACTTACGCTATAACAATCAAAAAAATATAAGTAAGGGTAAACAATGACTAAGGTTCTTCATACAGAGCAAGCTCCTGCAGCAATCGGTCCATACGTACAAGGTGTTGATCTTGGTAATATGGTGCTAACTTCCGGTCAAATCCCTGTAAACCCTGCAACAGGTGAAGTACCGGAAGCAATTGCAGCGCAAGCTCGCCAATCTTTAGACAATGTAAAGGCGGTAGTGGAATCTTCAGGTCTTCAGGTTTCTGACATTGTTAAGATGACTGTTTTTGTTAAAGATCTAAATGACTTCGCTGCCGTTAACGAAGTGTATGGTAACTTCTTTGATGAGCATAACGCACCTTACCCAGCACGCTCTTGTGTTGAAGTTGCACGTTTACCAAAAGATGTAAAAATTGAAATCGAAGCGATTGCTGTTCGTAAATAATCGTTGCTAATAAACGTTTCATTGCATCTTAATTTGCCATAAAAAAAGCTGCTAACGGGATCTCGTTGGCAGCTTTTTTATTCTTAAAACAACACTAATTACTTAGTGGCAAAAGCAAACACTTGACTAAACCATGCCGTAAATAACTCAGGCTGAGTCTTTAGCGTTTGTTTAATCGTCTCTTCAGACCACCAGCGATAATCCATCACTTCATCAGCGTTAGGAACAACCTCTATCTCGCCAGCATCAGCCACCAGCACATGATCGAGCTCATGCTCAAATAATTGGTTATCAAGCTCTGCGTAATAACAGAAGTGACCAATATCAGATAATGAAGTCACTTGCGTGATCCCCATTTCTTCAGCTAATCGTCGTATCCCTGCTTGCTCTATCGACTCATATTGGCGAGGGTGTGAACAACACGTGTTAGTCCACAACCCACCACTATGATATTTGTGCAACGCGCGTTGATGAAGTAAGTATTCACGACCAGACGTGGTATTTCGATATAACAAAACCGAAAAAGCCAAATGCAAAGCACCTTGTTTATGTGCTGCCATTTTCTCTTGTAAGCCTTGAAATTCACCTTGGCTATCAACCAAGACTACATATTCTTCAGTCATCACTCTTTACTACTGTTATAAATTACCCCCTGATATTCAGGGATTAAAATAAAACAAGGACATGTGATAAACATGTCCTTGTTTATTAATACTTACGAAACAAATAAATTAGCGTTTACTACGTTCACTCGCTTCTGCATTAAGCTCTGCTAATTTTTCTTCCATGACATCATGACAACGGCTAGAGAGACTGCGAACATCTTCTTTTGTTAAGCCATCAGTTGAAATCGGCTTCATCACTTCAACAATCACTACACCGTTATTCCAACGATTTAACCTAACATGATCCGTTGAGCTACAAACAATCGGTACAACGGGAACATTCGCACCAATTGCAGCATGAAAAGCACCGGTTTTAAACGGTAATAAACCACGACCACGAGAGCGAGTGCCTTCAGGGAACATCCACACTGAAACTTTGTTTTGCTTAATTTTATCGACAACTTGACCTATGGTACCCACTGCTTTGCTGCGGTTTGCACGATCAATTAAGATGTTACCCGTGATCCAGTATAGCTGACCAAATAACGGTAACCATACTAAACTTTTTTTACCCACGGTAACGGTACGAGGCATGATTGCACCAGAAACCGTAAAAAGATCATAATTATTCTGGTGGTTCGCAATATAAATAGCAGAGCCTACTTTTTCAGCACCCTCTGCGTATCGGAACTCTAATTTGATCCCTAGTACACGTGACATTTTGCTAAACAAACGTCCAAAGGTATAAACGTGTTTAGGGTTACGTGGGCTTAATAAACAATATCCGCAACCAAAAATAAACGTCACGATAGCAAAAATTGCGATAGCAAATATCCGCAAAACAAAAATCATTCTAGCTCTCCTCAGCGTACAAGCGTTCGCTAGTATACTCACAGCAAGAGAAAATACACGTTTTATGTGTATTCTTTACTCACTTGTTATTCGCTTATCAATAGAAACGATACGCACAGCTTAGATCAAAAAAGCCCTCAACTTGAGGGCTTTGAATAGCGCATCAGAAATAACTATTCCGATGGAACGTCAGAAGATTGCTCGTTTGGTGAATCAATCTCCATCCGTGTTACTCGCTGTAAGCCTCGAGGTAACATCGCTCCTCGACGTCCACGCTCACCACGGAAATTATCGAGATCCGACGGTTTCAATCCTAGTTTACGTTTGCCCGCATAAAGAGTGACATGGGTATCTGCACTAATTACCGTTAAGTAGGATAAGAATTCTTCACGCGCTTTTGAACGTGCAGATGGAATGTTGATGATCTTGTTACCCTTACCTTTCCCCAGTTGCGGTAAATCTTTAATTGGGAACAGTAACATTCGACCTTCATTGGTAATGGCTAATATCTGATCATTCTCAATATCAGCAACAGGCTGTGGCGGCAGCACAGCAGCATTTTCAGGTACCGTTAATAAGGCTTTACCACTCTTATTTTTCGATACCATATCTGTGCTCTTACAGATAAATCCGTAACCTGCATCCGATGCCATTAACCAAATTTGATCGTCTTCTGCCATTAACACTTGGCGCATATTTGTGCCTGGAGTTAAATTTAAACGCCCCGTGATAGGTTCACCTTGGCTACGCGCAGATGGCAAGCTATGTGATTCTAACGCATAGCTACGTCCATCAGAGCCTAAGAAAATCGCAGGCTGATTACTCTTACCGCGAGCATGCGCAAGGTAACTGTCACCCGACTTATAGTTTAGCGTGCTCGGATCTACCTCATGCCCTTTAGCATGACGGATCCAGCCTTTCTCTGATAGTACAACGGTGATCGCCTCACTTGGGATCAAGTCACGTTCAGTTAATGCTTTCGCTTCTTCTCGTTCAACTAATGGCGAGCGGCGATCATCACCGTACTTCTCAGCATCAGCGAGAATTTCTTTCTTAATTAAAGTATTTAAGCGACGCTCAGAGCCAAGTAACTTTTCTAGTTGCTCACGCTCTTTGGCTAATTCGTCTTGCTCTGCACGGATCTTAATTTCTTCAAGCTTGGCTAACTGACGCAGTTTAATTTCTAAAATTGCGTCTGCTTGAATCGCTGATAAACCAAAACGTGACATGAATTCTGCTTTTGGATCTTCCTCATTACGGATGATCTCAATCACTTCATCAATGTTAAGGTAAGCGGCCAGTAAACCTTCTAAAATATGTAAGCGCGCATTCACTTTATCTAAACGGTACTGTAAACGACGACGTACTGTTGTACGGCGATATTCCAGCCATTCAGCAATAATCTCCACTAAACCTTTAACTTGTGGACGACCATCTAGACCCAACATGTTCAAGTTCGCACGGAAGCTCTTTTCAAGATCCGTTGAAGCAAACAAGTGATTCATCAACTGCTCGCAATCAATACGGTTAGAGCGTGGCACAATCACAATGCGAGTTGGGTTTTCGTGATCGGATTCGTCACGTAAATCCTCAACCATTGGCAATTTCTTCGCACGCATTTGGCTAGCGATTTGCTCAAGCAGTTTTGCACCTGACGTTTGGTGTGGCAATGCGGTAATAACAATATCACCGTTTTCTTTATGCCAAACCGCGCGCATTCTAATACTGCCTCGGCCACTCTTATAGACTTTCTTTAAGTCAGCTTTAGAGGTAATGATTTCCGCTTCAGTTGGGTAATCAGGGCCTTGAACAAACTCCATTAGCGCATCAAGATCTGCCTTTGGATTTTCAATCATATGTACTGCTGCATTGGCAACTTCACGCGCATTGTGCGGTGGAATATCAGTTGCCATACCAACAGCAATACCCGTTACGCCATTAAGCAAAATATGCGGCAGACGTGCAGGTAACATCTTAGGCTCTTGCATTGTACCGTCAAAGTTTGGTACCCAATCTGCGGTGCCTTGGCCTAATTCAGACAGCAACACTTCAGAAAATCGAGACAAACGTGATTCGGTATAACGCATCGCCGCGAATGATTTCGGATCATCCGGAGCACCCCAGTTACCTTGACCGTCAACCAGTGGGTAGCGGTAAGAGAAAGGCTGTGCCATTAATACCATGGCTTCATAACAGGCAGAATCACCATGAGGGTGATATTTACCTAATACATCACCCACTGTACGGGCTGATTTTTTATATTTTGCCGTTGCACTTAAACCCAACTCAGACATCGCATAAATAATACGGCGCTGTACGGGTTTAAGGCCATCACCGATAAACGGTAAGGCACGATCCATGATTACATACATGGAGTAATTTAAATAAGCGTCTTCAGTAAACTTCCTAAGAGGAAGCTGTTCAACGCCATCCATTGAGACATCAGTCATCGTTAGATAATCCGTCTTTAATTTTGCTTATCTGCCAGTTATTACTAGCAGATGAAATAGAGTAAAAAGCTGATCACACTTCAGCCATATCGCCTTTGCTTTGCAACCAGTGACGACGATCTTCAGCACGCTTCTTACCAAGTAGCATGTCCATCATTTCGTTGGTTTCACTGTCGTCATCAATCGTTAACTGCACTAAACGGCGAGTATTCGGATCCATGGTGGTTTCACGCAATTGCAATGGGTTCATCTCACCCAGACCTTTGAATCGCTGAACATTAACCTTGCCACGCTTACCTTTTAGGCGATCAAGAATACTGTTTTTCTCAGCTTCATCGAGGGCGTAGTACACTTCTTTACCCAAATCGATACGGTACAAAGGAGGCATTGCAATAAACACATGTCCGGCACGTACTAAGGTTTCAAAGTGCTTCATAAATAACGCACACAACAAGGTAGCAATGTGAAGACCATCGGAGTCCGCATCCGCAAGGACGCAGATCTTACCGTAACGTAGCCCACTTAAATCATCACTATCTGGATCAATACCAAGTGCGACCGAAATATCATGGACTTCTTGAGAGGCAAGGACTTGATCGGCAGACACCTCCCACGTATTTAAAATTTTACCGCGAAGTGGCATGATCGCTTGGAACATACGATCACGAGCTTGTTTTGCCGAGCCGCCCGCCGAGTCACCCTCGACAAGGAATAATTCAGTGCGATTAAGATCTTGTTGTGAACAGTCCGCTAACTTACCAGGCAGTGCTGGGCCTGATGCAATTTTCTTACGTACCACTTTTTTGCTTGCACGCATACGACGGTGCGCATTTGCAATACAGACTTCTGCTAATTGCTCTGCCAGTTGTGGACGCTCATTAAGCCATAAGCTAAAGGCATCTTTTACCACACCAGAAACAAACGCCGCACATTGACGTGACGATAAACGTTCTTTGGTTTGACCGGCAAATTGTGGATCTTGGATTTTTACCGACAAGACATACGCACAACGATCCCAAATATCATCAGCCGTTAATTTCACGCCTCGTGGCAGAAGATTACGGAATTCACAGAATTCACGCATCGCATCTAACAAGCCCTGACGCAGACCATTAACGTGAGTCCCCCCTTGCGCTGTTGGGATCAAGTTAACATAACTTTCAGTGATCAATTCACCACCTTCAGGTAGCCATAACAGCGCCCAATCAGCGGCTTCTGTTTGCGAACTGAACACACCAGTAAATGGTTCTTCTGGCAGTAATGTATACCCTTTTACACCTTCAGCAAGGTAGTCTTTTAAGCCATCTTCATAGCACCAACGAATCGTTTCATCAGTGATTTTATTGGTGAATACAATTTCTAAACCAGGGCATAACACTGCTTTAGCTTTTAGATTGCTCTTAAGGCGAGAAACTGAGAACTTGGCACTGTCGAAATATTTTGGATCTGGCCAAAAGTGAACACGTGTGCCTTTTGCGCGACGACCACAGGTGCCTATCACTTCAAGTTCTGAGACCTTATCGCCATTTTCAAACGCAATTTGATATACTTGACCATCACGTTTTACCGTGACTTCAACACGCTTAGAAAGGGCGTTTACAACCGAGATACCGACCCCGTGTAAACCACCTGAGAATTGGTAGTTTTTACCAGAAAACTTACCACCTGCGTGAAGCTTACATAAAATAAGTTCAACCCCTGAGACACCTTCTTCAGGGTGAATATCAACAGGCATACCACGACCATCATCAACCACCTCTAATGATTGATCGGCATGAAGGATCACTTCAACTTTACGGGCATGTCCAGCCAATGCTTCATCGACACTGTTATCGATAACTTCTTGACCTAAGTGGTTAGGTCGAGCCGTGTCGGTATACATACCGGGACGGCGGCGTACTGGCTCAAGGCCATTAAGAACCTCAATGGCTCCAGCGTTATAGCTTTGATCTGTCATATCACGGAAATTTACGGGAAAGTTTTGAAAATAATAGTCAGTAACCCAGCGCTATATGTCAAGTTCTGGGACACATGAAGGCTCATGACTGTGAGTAATGATGCTATTTACAAGAACATCAGATACAACATGTCATAGAAATATAAGTAATATCAGAAAACATATCGCGATACAGAATCACTCGCGAACACTAAACATGGCAACATTCTACCAGTTATAATTCTAAGAATTGGATAATTGATGCAGGAAATCGTTCAAAATTGACAAAACTATGATCCCCATTAGGTTCAACGGTCAATTTTGATTCAGCATATTTCAGCATGGATTGGCGATAGTCTAATACTTCATCCCCCTCTTGCAATAGCACCCAAAAACGTTGTGGAGCATGTAATGTCGCCACATCGAGTTGCTGTAGTTGCGCCATATGCTGGGGAGCAAGTACATAATTTTCGCCACTATATGGATTCTGCTGGGGTCCTAAATAATCAACTAACAACTCATAGGGTTTTACAGCAGGGTTAATTAATACCGCAGGTAAAGCAAACCGTTCACTTAACCAAGTACATAAATACCCACCTAATGAACTCCCTACTAAACCTATCTTGTACTCGTCTTTGAAGCGAAGGATCAACTGTTCAAGATAAACCTGCGCCTCTTCAGGATAGCTAGGTAGTTGCGGCATCACAACCTTAATATCAGGTCGATGAACCGCGCAATACTGCGCCATTTGTTGTGCTTTTAGTGATTGTGGCGAGCTATTAAAGCCGTGTAAATAAATAAGTAATGATGGCATTAGTACCCTGCTGAATCAAACGTTGGTTGGAATACATCACCTTCAAGACGTTCAACGTGAGTAATAATATCCCCTGTCGCGGTTAACTCTAGATAACGCCAACCTGGGGTGACTTGATCTAATGCAAAATCATCAGAATCGGGAAGAAATTGAATACACGTCGAAGGCGTCGCTAGCACTCTGACATCCCGATGAATACGATCCAATTCTTGATGAATATGGCCGCATAAAATAGCTTTCACTTGAGGGTGTTTATCAATCACCTGCCACAGCGCATCACTATTGTGTAACTGATGTTGATCAAGCCATGCGCTCCCCGCGGGTAACGGATGATGATGAAGTAATACCAAAGCATGTCGTTCAGGGTGTAGCGATAAAGCGTGATCAAGTAATGCTAATTGATGATGTGATAGTTCACCATGAGGAACACCAGCCACTTGGCTATCAAGTAGGATAACTTGCCAATGATCACCGACCAAGATTTGTTCACTATCTTTAATTTGTTCAGAAGGTAATATTGATGCCATGGTTGGTTGGTAATCGTGATTGCCCGGTAACCAAAAACACGGTTGTTCCCAACGAGCAATGCCTTCAGCAAAACGTTGGTAGGAATCAGGAGTGTGATCTTGGGAAATATCTCCCGTTGCAACAATTGCATCAAATTTACGCGTAGAAGCATCTACCGCATTAAGGACGGCATGAAAGCTCTGTTGAGTTGCCACACCAAGCAGAGCGCCTGATTCATTGGCAAACAAATGAGTGTCTGTAATTTGAAGAAGAACCACACTATCAGGGTTCGTCTGTGGCAGCGAATAGGTCTGCAAAACGTCAAAAACCTTGTCTTTTAATCAATCAAAAACAGTTAACAAACAGATTGGTTACTGATCCCACGGCGTAAACAATGGTTTAACCAATCGCCTAAAAAACGATTTACTTGATGTTTCTCATCTTTCTGATGCATACGCAAGTTAGGATAATCATATATTGGCTTTAAACGAGAAATCTGTTGAGCGGAACACACTTCTGCGACTCTAGCATCATGATAAAGCCTTACTGTTAACGCTGGCGATAAATAATCAACAACATCTTGATCACTCTTTAACCCTAGAGAAATCATCGTAGTATAGCGTGTGGATTCTATTATTTTTAAGCGATATATATCATCACACACTCGATAAAACCTTTCATCACCCACTTCGTCACTACGAGGTAATAACGGGAGCAACTTAGCATAATTGGTTTCATACAAGCGCATTAGGCTTGATAAATCGACAGAGTATCGAGAGTTCAATGACAAAATCCTTTAAATAGTTACAACCTTTTATTGGCCTATTGCTGTAACTGTAAATAATGAAGCTGTAACCATTGTAAGGCAATAATCGAGGCTGCATTTTCAATTTTACCAGATTCTACCCACTGATAGGCCTGTGTTCTTGACACAACATGCACCCGAATATCTTCACTTTCTTCAGCTAAACCATGAATACCACTCGCTGTTGTGCTATCAACAGTGCCAACGAATATATCCAGCATTTCAGAGCAACCACCTGAGCTTGATAAATAACGCGTCACTTTTTGAAGTTCAGTGACGGTTAGCCCCGCCTCTTCAACAGCTTCTCGTTTAACGACCTCTTCTGCAGATTCACCTTGGTGATCAATCATGCCCGCGACAATTTCTAACTGCCAAGGCTCACAGCCAGCCGCCATCGCACCGACACGAAATTGTTCAATTAAAACAACCTCATCAGTGACTGGATCATAAGGTAATAAGGCGGCGGCATGCCCACGTTCAAACATTTCTCGATTGACCGTATCGCTCCATCCGCCTGCAAAAAGTTTATGACGAAAACGGTATTTCACCATTTTAAAAAAGCCATTGTAGACAATATCTTTCGCCTCAACTTTTACATCATCCACACCAAACTGCAGTGGACTTTTCTCATTTTGGCTCATCATTATTCCCTTGTATAAATAAAGTGCGCTAGCTCGCAATAATTAACAGATAATCATAACAAACAGAGAAGGTTAGCTATCTTTTCATTCAATCAGATTATCAGCAACGTTTAACTTCAACAAAATTAATAAATATTACATTTTTTTTTAAACCAAATTGATAAGAGTTTAAATTTCCACCACCATAAATAAAAAATAAACCATCATATTTAGGTAAATTTTTGCAATGATCAGTTTCAAGCAAGGCATGTTGAGGTAAACTACAATTTGTAATTATATTTTTAGCTCCCATTTTGTCAGCAAGACCAGGAAAGGCATCCATGAAAAAATTGCTTCCAATCGTTATCAGCCTTGCATTTGGCTCACTAAGTCAATCAGCTCTTGCTGATGATCTCGCTCAAATTTATCAGCAAGCAAAACAAAATGATCCACAACTTCTAAAAGCTGCAGCAGATAAAGATGCAGCATTTGAAGCAATTAACTCATCTCGAAGTACGTTACTACCGCAGATTAACTTAAGCGCGGGCTACAATACTTACCATTTAGATGCCAAAGACAAAAATACAGATGGATTTGTTGGCGGTCTTCAGCTTGACCAAGAGATTTATAATCGCTCAAGCTGGATTGGTTTAGATGTATCAGAAAAAAAAGCCCGTCAAAGTGATGCTGCATACTCAGCTGAGCAACAAGGCTTAATTCTTCGTGTCGCACAGGCTTACTTTAATGTTTTAGAAGCCAAAGACGATCTGAGTTTTGGTGAGGCCGAAAAGAAAGCTGTAGGCCGACAACTAGAACAGATGAAACAGCGCTTTGAAGTGGGTCTATCTGCCATTACGGATGTCCATGACGCCCAAGCACAATACGATAAAGTTGCAGCTGATGTGATTCTAAAAGAAAATGCAGTAGCAAATAGCTACGAAGAACTGCGTGAAATTACAGGCCGTGAGTACACCTCTCTGGATGCCTTGAACACCAAGACTTTCTCCGTAACGCCATTACAACAATCACCTGATACGTTTGTAAAAACAGCTGAGACTGACAACCTATCATTATTGGCGTCAAGAATTGGTCAAGATATCGCAAGAGACAATATTTCACTTGCAGAATCAGGCCATCTACCAACCTTATCGTTCACTTCAGGTTATCAATATAATAAGTCAGGACCGGGCACTCCAGATCCAGATCAAGGTTCTTTGACTGCAGGAATTCAGTTAAACCTTCCAGTCTACTCTGGTGGTAATATCAGCTCTCAAGTAAAACAAGCGCAATACGCATATGTTGCCTCTAGTGAAGAGCTTGAAGGCCAATACCGCACAGTTGTGAAAGATGTACGTAACTATTACAACAACATTCATGCCGCTGCTGGTTCAATAAAAGCATACAAACAGCTCGTTATTTCAGCTAAATCAGCTTTAGAAGCAACAGAAGCGGGCTTTGATGTGGGTACGCGTACTATTGTTGATGTTCTTGACTCAACAAAGAGCCTCTATTCAGCAAATAGCCTATTAGCTAATGCTCGTTATAATTATATTCTTGCACAACTACAGCTAAAACAAGCGGTAGGTACCCTGAGTGAGCAAGATATTGTTGATATAAATAAAGGCTTAATTAAACAATAAGTTTTAATCATCAAAAATAAAAAAGCGCCCAAAGGCGCTTTTTTATTATCTGCGATTTTTGTCGCTATAATTTATTAGCCACGACCACCACGGATCGCTTCAATAATTTTGGATGTAGAGCAGCCGTCTTCAAAGTTAAGTACCAGTACTTGACCACCAGCTGCCACAACTTCTTTACCACCCGCAATTTCTTCAGGTTTATAATCGCCACCTTTCACCAAAAGGCTCGGCAGCACTTCACTGATCAAACGTTGTGGTGTTTCCTCGGTAAACGGTACCACCCAATCAACTGCACCAAGACCTGCCAATACCGCCATACGACGGTCTTCTGGATTGACTGGACGACCAGGGCCTTTTAAACCTTTAACTGAGCTATCAGAGTTCACCGCAACAATTAAACGATCGCCTAATTTTGCCGCTTCAGTTAAATAAGCAACATGACCGGCATGTAAAATATCAAAACAACCATTTGTCATAACTACCGTCTCACCACGCGCACGTGCTGACTTTACGGCTTGAATTAATTGAGGCTCAGAAATAACACCAAAACCACTGTCTTGACTACCATGAATGGCATCTGTTAATTCAATAGTAGATAAGGTTGATGTACCCAACTTCGCGACAACGACACCAGCCGCAGCATTGGCTAATTTACACGCATCTGATAACGATTTACCTGCAGATAATGAAGCGGCAAGCACTGAGATCACCGTGTCACCAGCACCTGTTACGTCATACACTTCTTGCGCTTGCGTTGGCATATGTAAAGGCTCACTGCCTTTTTCAAGTAACGTCATGCCATGCTCAGAGCGAGTGACTAACAAGGCTTCAAAATCAAACTTTTCAATAAGGGCTAACCCTTTCTCAACTAAGTCTTCGTCTGACGTGACTTTACCAACAACCGCTTCAAACTCAGATAAGTTTGGTGTAAGCAGTGTGGCGCCACGGTAACGTTCAAAATCCGAACCTTTTGGATCAATTAACACAGGCACATTTGCTTCGCGCGCTAATTGGATCATACCTTGAACGTGCTCTAATACACCTTTCGCATAATCAGATAAAATGACGGCTTTCACATCCGTTAAGGATTGCTTCATGCGCGCAATGATCGGTGCGGGATCAACGTTATGAAAACCTTCTTCAAAGTCTAAACGGATCAACTGTTGCCCACGACTCATTACACGAAGTTTGGTAATTGTCGGATAGTTAGGCAGTGAAACAAAATCACAATAAACGTTCAGTGAAGATAACTTTTCAGTCAGCGCTTTCGCTTGCTCGTCAATGCCCGTTAAACCAATCAATTTTGCATGCCCACCTAATGCTGCAATATTCATTGCAACGTTAGCGGCACCGCCCGGGCGCTCTTCAATCTGATCAACCTTAACAACAGGTACTGGCGCTTCTGGTGAAATTCGCCCTGTAGGACCTGTCCAATAACGGTCTAGCATGACATCACCAACAATCAAGACACCTGCTTGGTTATAATCAGGAAGGGTCAGTTTCATTTTTTTCTCCGGGAATATGAAAACGCTCAAATACTAGCATAAACTAAAATCAAGATGCATCAGGACAATGTTATTCCGTTAATTATCATCACTATTGATTGGCTCTAAAATTTGCAGCCAGATCGCTTCAACATTTTCTCGTAGCTCAACAAATTGTTTATCAGATACATACGCATCTGATCCTAATAAATTAAGCTTATGGGTTTCATTACGCATTTCACAGTAAGCATGCTGGAGTAATTTTGCATCCTCAGCAGAAATGATGCCTTCTTGCGTCATTGATGAAAATATACGGATATTATCAGACCAACGAGTTACGTCAGGTTGCTCAGCAGCATTCGCTAACACAAGAAATTGGGCGAGAAATTCAATATCGGTGATCCCACCTTTATCTTGTTTTAAACCAAACATTCCCGCTTTTTTCTTACCTAAATGATCACGCATTTTATGGCGCATCTCGACAACGGCTTTGGCTAATTCATTTCGTTTGCGAGGAATTGATAATATCTGCTGGCGAACATCGGCAAAGGCATGCTGCAATTGTTGGTCACCATAAATCATGCGAGCACGAACAAGCGCCTGATGCTCCCATGTCCACGCCTCTTGCTGCTGATAATCAGCAAACGCGGTGACGGTACTGACCAATAACCCTGATGCACCAGATGGACGTAACCGCATATCAACCTCATATAACACGCCTGATGCGGTTCGAGTTGAAAATAGGTGAATGATCCGTTGCGCTAGACGTAAATAAAATTGACGGCCATCTATTTCTTTAAGGCCGTTGGTATAAACATTATCAGGGCAATCATGCATAAAAACCAAATCAAGATCAGATCCATAACCAAGCTCCCAACCACCAACTTTACCATAGCCCACAACACCAAACCCTTTCCCCTGTCGTTCAACTAAGTGGCTCGGCTCACCATATTTCTGAGCGATTTGTAACCATGCTTGGTTCACTACAGCTGCAACAATCGCTTCAGCTAAATAAGTTAAGTGATCACTAACCTTCATCACAGGTAAAATACCAGCAATGTCAGCCGCTGCAATTTTCAACAACTGAACTTGTTTAAACTGTCGAATCGCCTCCATTTGCTGCTCCATATCTTCTTCTGGAATACGAGCAAGATATTCACGCAATTCGTCTTTATAACTGGTGAGCTCTGTCGGCTTATAAAGGTGCTGTGGATCGAGTAATTCATCTAATAAAAGTGGATATAACGCCAGCTGATCGGCAACCATTGGGCTTGCTGCACAAAGTCGAATCAATTGCTGTAAAGCGGCTGGGTGTTCAACCAATAGCTCAAGATAAGTGGTACGTGTTGCGATCCGAATGATCAGTTTGGTTAAACGCGGTAACAGTTGAGTCGCATCATCTCGCATCACAACCTGTGATAATACTTCGGGCATTAGGCGAGCTAACACTTCGCGCCCACGGGGGCCCAATGTACGTTTAGATAGCTCAGCTTTAAAACCAATTAAGTGCTCTGCTAACTCAATGGATGCTGGCTCATTTAATTCAGCAAGGATCGCGAGTAAGACTTCATAATTGAGCACCATTGCCCACATTTCATGGTATTGAGCATCAACACTTGCTTGATCATCTTGCTCCTCCACACCGATGATATCTTCAAAAATCAAGTGAATTGCAGACATATGAGATTCGACATCTTGCAGTAAAGCAGCCCAATCAGCATATCCCATTGCACACGCTAAACGTGCTTGACCAAGTGCTTTATCTGGTAACGTTTGGGTTTGTTTATCATCGATTGCTTGGAGTAAATTCTCTAAACGGCGCAAGAAACAATAGCCATCTTGTAACACAGCCACATCTTGTGATGGCAATAAACCTAATTCATTCATCGCTGATAAGGTGGGCAGTAATCCTCGTCCTCGCAGACTCGGTTCACGTCCACCACGGATCAACTGAAATGACTGGGCGATAAATTCAACCTCTCGGATCCCACCAGCGCCTAATTTAATATTATTGCTAAGTCCTCGACGTCTGACTTCACTGCTGATCATCGCTTTCATGCGACGCAAAGCTTGTACAGCACTGAAGTCGATATAACGACGAAAAACAAAGGGCCGTAGCATTTGACGTAATTCTTGATACTGGCTAAAGCTTTCTTTGCCCATCACGCGCGCTTTGATCATCGCATAACGTTCCCAATCACGTCCTTGCTCTTGGTAATAATCTTCAAGGGCAGCATAGCTCATCACTAATGGGCCACTGTCGCCAAAAGGACGTAAACGCATATCAACGCGATAACAAAAGCCATCATAAGTTTGTTGATCTAACGCTTTAATCAACTTCTGTCCTAGACGGGTAAAGAACTGCGCATTGGCAAGACTTCGACGCCCACCTTGTGTTTCACCATTTTCTGGATAGGTAAAAATAAGATCGATATCAGAAGAAAAGTTTAGCTCTCCACCACCCAGTTTACCCATCCCTAATACCAACATAGGTTGAGCTTCACCGCTTGCGTTCATTGGTGTGCCCCAATCAGCACAACATTGACGATATAACCAATGGTAGGCTTCCATGATCAACGCTTCAGCAAGCTGCGATAAAGACTCTAAACTCTGCTTTAACGGGACAACATTAGTAAAGTCATGCCAAGCAATAAGGCACATTTGTCGACGACGAAATTGCCTTAACACATGCATTAATTGGTTTTCATCTTTCACATCATTTAACTGCTCAGATAAGCACTGGCGGTAATCAATCGATTCAAGATGCTGACGATGATGCAGTAGCCAAGTTAGCCATTCAGGATCTTGCACTAATGACGAAAAAATAAAATCACTTAAGCCTAAAACTGAACGCAGCTCTTCTCTATCTTGCCCTTGCCATTGCGCTAACGCTTCAGGGTGATGTTCGGCAAGTTTATGAATAGCAAGATCAGCGGCATCAGCCAGAGAAGTAAAACGAGAAATATTAGGAAAAAAAGCGCTCTTTTCTACAGTCATGTGCTTTCCTTGAACAAGTAATCTGACAGAATTGTTTCTACATTAGCATAGAAAAACGCCCATCAAATGATGGGCGTTATAATTTTATACATTACTGATTATCTCATTACACGAGGCGATGAGTTACACCTGAAATGCCTTAATTTTTGTTTCTAAATCATTAGCATGTTGGTGCATGGTATCTGACGTTTCAGCAAGCTCAGTCACCACTGTCACCGACGCTTCTACCAGCTCTCGTACATTGGTTAAATTCTGGTTCATCTCATCAGCAACCGTTGTTTGCTGCTCTGCTGCGGTGGCAATATGGAAATTCATATCATTAATTAGCTTTACTTGTGCAACAATTTTTTCTAATTCATCCCCAGCATTGGTCACCAAGTCAACCCCTTCAGCCGCCTCTTCAACACTTTGCTCCATCAAACCCACGGCTTGCTGGGCACTTTGTTGTAATTGACTGATCATCTCTTGAATTTCAACCGTTGCAGTTTGTGTCCGTTGCGCCAAATTACGTACTTCATCGGCAACAACAGCAAAACCGCGTCCAGCATCGCCTGCGCGTGCAGCTTCAATCGCAGCATTCAATGCCAGTAGATTGGTTTGCTCTGAAATACTTTGGATTGTCACAATAACTGTGCTGATCTTCTCAACGCGTGCTTCGACCTGATTAACCGCATCAGCAGATTGACGAATATCGCCAGAAAGCTGATTAATTGTGCTCATTGTTTTGCCTACAAACTCTTGTCCTTGCGCTGCTTGCTCTGATGTTCCAACTGTGGCATCAGAAGCTTGCCTTGCATGTTCAGCGACGGTTTGTACCGTAGAGGTCATTTCTGACATCGCAGAAGCTAATTGATCAATCTCTGCAAACTCTTCTTGTGCCGACGCTTTCGTCTCTACCATACTAATTGACATAATATCGGACAGGCTCGAAAGCTCACTCGCCACTGTACGTTGAGCTTGCAATACTTCCTGTAACTGAAAACGTGCGGTTTCTAGTTCACGTGCTAAATCACCAAATTCATCACGGCAATCCATCTCAATCGGCTCAATTAAATTACGTTGTGCCAAATTTTTAATACTTAGTTTTAAGTAATTAATTTGACGTAGCATTATCCTTGAACCACCCAGTAGTAGCACCATAAAGGCAAGGATCATAACCCCTGTTTGCCATGCAATTTGCCATAAGTATTGATGGTAATAGTTATTAGCAACTTGGCTTGACTGAGAGCCCACGACCACTAAATCACGCTGGGGAAGTAATTCTGCATATTCATAACGCCCTTGATCTAACGTTAGTGGAGAAGAGATCGTTAATTGAGAGAGTAAAGCTGACAAGGGTTGATTTTCTGACGTTGTTGCACTGAGTTGATCCAGTTGCGTTACAGATGGATGCCCAACAACCTTGCCACTTTTACGATCAATGATATAAACATACGCGTCTTGAGCAGAAACTTGGTTAAAAAAGGATTTTGCTATATCGACACCTGATTTATCATTACCTTTCAATAAATTAGAATATGAAACCGCTTGTTCTTTGGCACGATCTTTTTGGATTTGTGAGACTGCAGAATAAAATGTTTGGGCATCCCATAACTGCTTTCCAAGTAGCAGTACCGTACTAAATACCATTAATAGGATCAATTTGGGCACAAGACGGATATTTGTTAGTCCTTTTTCCCATGATGAAAAGTGCATCGTTGCCATTTGGATCCTCCTTATTGCCCTTCAATTTTCAAGTCAAATAAATGAAGATGAAGCACAATAACTATCAATGAATTTTGCTATCGTCTTTCTTAATAGCAATATATCGACAATAACCACAAAGACCTTAGTGATGAAAGTAATTGATGACGTAAAGTATGAGCTACATCCCATGAGTTTGATGGCATTGGTTCTCTCTATCACCTCGCTTATCATTGTGACCAGCACACTTTTTCTCAATAAACACAGTCCAACGTTTCGTATTTTTATTGCCATAGACACTTTTATCTGCCTGATTTTCTGGTGCCAACTGCTGATAGATTTATTTAGAAGTGAAAGTAAAGCGGCCTACCTAAAGCACCACTGGCCTGATTTTATCGCCAGTATTCCCGCTATCGAACCGTTACGTTTTATGCGTATTTTACAAGTTCTGCGCGTTATTCGCTTATTACGTTCGAGTAAACACATTTACTTTCAGCTACAAAACAATCGCCGAGAAACCACTTTGGCTTCGATCTTCTTATTATTGACGGTCCTTATCACTATTGGCGCAAGTTCTATCTTATTTGTAGAAGGCAATGTCCCTGAAGCGAACATTCATACTGCAGGGGATGCACTATGGTGGGTATTTGTCACTATCTCAACCGTGGGTTATGGCGATTATTATCCGGTTACAACATTAGGTCGAATCATTGCTGTCGGGATCATCATCTGTGGTGTGGGTTTATTTGGTATGGTGGCTGGTTTGATAAGCTCAATCATTTCAGATCCACAACATGAAAAAGACTTACTCGAAAAAGCACATCGAAAAGAATGGCGAGAAATGCTAGCCAATCAACAAGTCTTACTGGCTAAATTAGATCGCTTGGAAACAAAACTTGATCAACTATCACAAGAGAAAAGCACCAATACACCAAGCCAGCATTAAGAAAACAAAAATATATCGCTATAAAAAAGCCTTGCTTGAGCAAGGCTTTTATTTTCTCTATAGCACTTAAGGCCAATATGGCGCGAGTTCAATACTCATCTTACGTGTTTGATCCATTGCATGGATCAATGATTCATTTTGACGCTGCAACCATTTCTCAATTTGTACAAAGTCATCACCTTCAAATAACGGCAATAACTGACGTATTGGCTCTAAGGCATAAAGGTCGTCAATGCCTTGCAATAAATCAAACCATGGCATACGGAAAGATTGACGTAATTCAGGATCGTAAAGCGCAGCAAAAGATAAACCACACATTAAATTCCGTTGCAAACGTGGTTTCTGATCAATGTAATCAGAACGGGTTAATTGGCGCTCAGCAGGAAAAGCATCCATTAGCTCACGCCATGAACGAGATAAGATATTATCGGCAAAAGGTTTAATCGCACCAGCAAGTTTTGCGCGTGATTTATCATCTAAAAACGGCTGCCAACCACGGCTTAATATCCAACGACTTAAATCAAGCAATAAACCGCAATAACGTGCAGAGTTCATCAAACGCAGCATATCTTCGCTATCGGGTAGCTGTTCATAGCGCGTATCTAACTGCTGTTGTAGTGATTTTCGGACATTTAACTTACGCAACACATAAGATTTATCGTCCGTTAGCGCTTGAATACTATTGGCATCCTCTAACCACGCTAACTCACCTTCTAACCATTGTAATTCTTGGCGTAACAAAGCACTGGCACGACGCGGGATAATACCGCCGAACGTTGCAAAGGTTTGGCGCAATAAGCTTAATGATTGGGAGATTTGAACTAACGCTTGCTGATCTTGCGATTCAGTATAAATTTGTTCGTGGTATAACCAATGCTCTAATGCGTGCTCTAACGTTTTAATAAACGTCGATTCAACCGTATCTTGCTCAGTCGTTGCCACCAGCGTTAAAGGCTTTGGTGTATCACCTTGATAATCTGCTGCTAAGCGGTAGCCACGAGCCGCTTTACTCAAATTACCTAATCGCATACCACCATCCGCACAAAGTGCACGGGCAAGCGTAAATAAAGCATCGGTTTGACCCGATTTAAGCTCTAACTCAACTTCACAAATTGGCGATGATTTACCATTAGTATGGACATCACCATGATCATAGGCCAATTCAATCTGGCTTCCATCCGGCATGGCGACTAACCATTGCTGACGGGTGAAATCGGTTGAGAATAAAGGTTTAATTTGCTGTTGAGCGAGATCAACATCAAAACCTTCTGGCCACGCATCCGCTGGATGTAAAGCCAAAATGGGCGCATCACCATCAATTTCTACATTATATTCAGGACGCTGGTGTAAACCCGCAACGACCCGACCTGCAGTTTTTAATGTTTGTACATAAACATCGTCAAAACGACGTATCCGAAGGCCAATATCATGCTGACGCAATAATTGGTCTGGCGTATCAAAGTAAATATTGCCTAATTCTCGACTGCTCTGCTGCAGAATTTTCGCTTCAGTTATTTTGTTCAATAATTGACTAGAAAATTCTGGTGAGACGATAAACTTCAGTTCTATCTCGGTTTCCATAGTTATACCTATAAACAGTGGCAATCCAAGGATATTTGCTTCTGCGCTTAAGGGCAAGTCAGAAATATCGATAAAACCTTGATCAAAATTAGTTCCACTATACTCATATATACGTTAACATGCGCGCTTCAATGACCATCGCTCAAGATTTAGCCTTTTTCGGGCGCTCTCTAGGTTGATCGGCTATGCCAGTAAATACAATTATGGGGCTCTTTGCAAAATCCCCAATCAAACCACTGCAACGTCACGTTATTCGCGTAACTGAATGTTGTAACTTGCTTATCCCATTCTTTGAAGCATGTAATGCTGGAGACTGGGAAAAGGCGGCTGCTTTACGCGAACAGATCTCGCAACTTGAAAAAGATGCGGATGTGCTTAAGCGTGAGATCCGTCTGAAGCTTCCTCGTGGTCTTTTCATGCCAGTAGATCGTACTGATATGTTAGGACTGTTAACCCAGCAGGATAAACTCGCTAACCTCTCTAAAGATATCGCAGGTCGTGTCTTAGGTCGTAAGCTACAAATCCCTGCGATCATGTACCCAGACTTTGTCGCTTACGTTCAACGATGTTTAGACGCTGCTGATCAAGCACGCCGTGTAATTAACGAATTGGATGAGCTTCTTGAGACTGGTTTCAAAGGCAGAGAAGTGACGCTTGTTGCCGAAATGATTAATCAGCTAGATGTTATCGAAGATGATACTGATTCTATGCAGATTGTTCTACGTCAACAATTAATGTCCATCGAAGACCAACACAGCCCGGTGGATGTCATGTTCCTGTATAAGATTCTCGAGTGGGTAGGCGCAATTGCTGATCAAGCACAGCGTGTAGGCTCGCGTTTAGAGATTATGCTTTCGCGTTCTTAATAACGAGAATTAACAAAACAAGGTTTTACAATGGAAATCCTGGCTAACTACGGCACTCTAATTATTGGAGTGGCAGCTATTTTTGGTCTTTTAATGGCGATTGGTATTGGTGCAAATGATGTTGCCAATGCCATGGGTACTTCAGTAGGCTCAAAGGCGCTAACTGTAAAGCAAGCAATCATCATTGCGATGATTTTTGAGTTTGCAGGTGCTTATCTTGCTGGTGGTGAAGTAACAGATACAATCCGTAAAGGTGTTATCGATACCTCACTCTATGCAGCCCAACCTGAAGTACTGGTATACGGCATGATGTCAGCGTTACTTGCTGCTGGTACATGGCTACTGCTCGCTTCTTATATGGGCTGGCCAGTATCAACAACTCACTCAATTATCGGTGCAATTATCGGTTTTGCGTGTGTGTCTGTTGGTACTAATGCAGTGGATTGGCATTCAATCCAAGGTATTGTTGGTAGCTGGTTAATTACCCCTCTTATTGCAGGTATTTTTGCTTACCTAATATTTATCAGCGCCCAAAAATTAATTTTTGACACTGATACTCCACTGAAAAATGCAAAGCGCTTTGTTCCTGTCTACATGTTTATTACTGCGATGGTCATTGCACTAGTAACAATTAAGAAAGGTCTAAAGCACGTTGGTTTGCATTTAACAACCAGTGAAGCTTGGGTTGCATCACTTGTTGTATCACTACTCGTGATGGTAGCAGGTTACTTATACATTCAGCGTAAATACACCGACGACGGCTCTTCTGTTGATAGTAATGGCTATGCCGGTGTTGAAAGTGTATTTAGCGTACTAATGGTAGTAACCGCTTGTGCAATGGCATTTGCTCACGGCTCTAATGACGTAGCTAATGCGATTGGTCCTTTGTCTGCTGTAGTTTCTACGGTTGAGCATGCTGGCCAAATTGCAAATAAAAGTGAAATTGCATGGTGGATCCTTCCACTAGGTGGTATCGGTATTGTTATCGGCCTCGCAACTCTAGGTCATAAAGTAATGGCTACCGTAGGCACAGGTATCACAGAACTAACCCCAAGCCGTGGTTTTGCTGCGCAGCTTGCAACAGCATCGACTGTTGTACTGGCATCAGGTACAGGTTTACCTATCTCAACGACACAAACACTTGTTGGTGCCGTTTTAGGTGTGGGTTTTGCTCGTGGTATTGCAGCATTGAATCTTGGTGTTGTTCGTAACATCGTTGCATCATGGGTAGTTACTCTGCCAGCGGGTGCACTACTTGCTGTCATTTTCTTCTACATTATGCAAGCCATATTTAGTTAAATAGTGGCACAGGTTCAAAAGAGGGAGGCTTAGCCTCCCTCTTTTCTTGCACCTTCCTGCCAAAATTCTTACTATCAACGACCTTAACAAAATCAAGACTCCCCAAGGATCAGATTGTGAAGCACCTCATTAGTCTTTGTTTACTTATTTGTGCGGCAATTGCGCCTATTGCAAATGCGGCACAAGTTCGTTATATCTCCGACAACCTATTTACCTATATGCATTCAGGCCCCGGCACACAATACCGTATAATTGGTAGCGTTGATGCAGGTACTAAAGTTACCCTACTAAGCTCTAATAAAGCGGCAGGCTTTACCCAAATAACCGATGACCGTGGTCGTAGTGGTTGGGTCGATTCAAAATTTGTTTCAACCGAAATTGGCCTAAAAGAGCGTGTTCCTGCGCTACAAACTGAATTAACAGAAGTTAAGGCTAAACTTGCTGAAGCACTTACTTCAAGCGATAGTCAAAACGCTGGGCTTAAAAACACACTAGCTCAACGTAATACACAGATTAATGATTTAGAAACACGCAATAATAAACTGCAAAGCGAGTTGTCTTCATCTCAAGATCAAATCCGTGAACTTCGCGCAAAAATTGATACTCAAAAAGACGACCTATTAATGAAGTGGTTCACTTATGGTGGCCTTGTTGCAGGTGCAGGCTTATTATTTGGTCTTGTGCTACCTCACCTTATCCCACGCCGTCGTAAACGTAATAACGGTTGGGCATAATGACCAAAGAGGCAGAGGTCTCGACATCTGGATCAAAAAAGGCAGCTAAGCTGCCTTTTTTATTATCTCTTGTTAGCGTGCATTTACCACTCTGATAATGCTGGCATACTGATTTCGTAACCATCAAATTTTAATACCACATCACGTGACTCGATACGGGCTAATTTGACGCCTGGCGCAATACTGTCCCCTTCATGAAATTCCTTACCATTGACCTTAACCCAACGTTTAGCAGGGGCTGACGAATAGATATGCTGCTCAAAGTTCATTTTAGGTAATTGGTTTTGAATCGATGCTGGTAGCAAGCCAATAGGGATCACTTTACTTTGTGATTGTTTAGGCGCTTTAACTGAAGGTTGAGCATCAACTTTATCCCCACTGCGATCCAGTTCATTGTCTTGATAACTTTCGCCATCTGTTGCCACAATCGCGGATTTAAGCTGAGCGGCTAACTTAGGTGATAATCCAGAAAGATCTAAATTATCTAGTTGATAGGGATCTTGATCTTCAGATTGTTTTGCAACAGGTTTAGATACCGCAGCATAACTGTCTGCAGAAGCATTCGCTAAATAAGATTGAGTCGGCGTTGCGACTTCATAATCTTGATAAGCAGGCGCGGCTGAATACAGGCTATCACCAACAGGAAGAGGCTCTGTCACCAATTGAGGATAATCCAGAAAAACAACGTCTTTGTTTGGTGATAATACAGTCGCCTGACGGCTCTCTGCTGGCGCTTGCAATACTCGCTGATCATATGTTGATGTCGAGGGTTGCGATTGAGGTACTTGCTTTAACGGTGCACTCAGCGCTGTTGTTTGAACCTGCTCATATTTGGCTTGCTGATAAAACTTATATCCAACAATTGAAGCGGCAGGAAGTAATGCAATAACAAGTGGCCATGCCCATGATGTTGGCATTTTCTGAGCTTTAACACTTCGCATTGGATGCACAACTTTAACGGTTCCTTGACCCGCTTCTCGTTCAGACTGATCCGTATTTTTATTATCTGATTGTTTTAAACTATCTAGCAATTGAGACATTAGCTGTGCTCCGGCTGTAACGTTGGTCCAGGTAGGTTCATCGCAGAATCCAGCACCATAAGTGTCATTGGCCCTGCTATCCCATCAGCCGCTAAATCTTGTGAACGTTGGAAACGACGCAATTTATCTAATATTGATTGATCAAAATAGCCTTTTCTTGGCGACTCCTCACCAAGAAAATCATTCAATTGTTGGTCAAGCCACGCAACGCGTGGACCATTCTGTCCAAAACGAATACTGGTTTTATCACCTAATGGTGGGCGCCACAATAAACTAAATTGTCCATCCCAACGTGATTCAAACCATTTTGGTGTCACCGAAATTCGCTCTTTCCCTAAGAGTAATTCAATACGATCATCGGTGATCGCGTATAACACCGCGTAAAAAGGCTTCTGCGCGCCATCTTTTAAAGTTACGATCACGGGACGGTTAATTAATCCTAATTTTGCTAATGTCGCTTTACCACTAAAACACGCCAAGCTGATCCGCGAACTGGTAGCACATGTTGCTTGATTTAATGCGGTATCAAAGCCCCATAAACGATATAACGTTTGCATCGAAGTTCGCTCTTTACGACTCGCATCAATCAGTTTCGCTAACCTTTCTTGGGTATTTTCTGGGTGATTTAAGGCTGTTGTTATTTTCTGATTATTTAACTCACTCGATGTCTCAACGGCAGACAAATTTACCGCAGCGTATGACGAATGGTTCGGTGCTATCGGTGATGCAACTGGCGCGACAGGTAATGGCCAATAATGCCATACCCCTATCACTAATGTTGAACATAATGCCATAGCAACTCCCCATGGGAGCCATGATGCCGCAGTTTTAGCCCCTTTTAAGCGCGCTTTTGACTGAACAGGGACTTGCCAACTTAAAATATCTTCACACGCTTGAACCGCCATTGTTTTAGTCACTTGATGCGTGCCGGCTTGACAAGCCAATTGCATCGACTTATCACACACAAGATTAATTAAGCGCGGAATACCTTGAGTTGCTTTCGCAATATATTTGATGCTACTTGCGTCAAATACAGGGTATAAACAATCGACAGCAGTTAAACGGTAGTGAATATACTCACTCACTTCGGTTTCGGTTAAGGGCAACAGGTGATAACGAGAAGTTATACGTTGAGCAAGCTGACGTAAACGCTCTTGTTGCAATAATTGCTGTAATTCAGGCTGACCAATTAACACGACCTTAAGCAATTTTCTGCTGTCCGTTTCTAAATTGGTCAATAAGCGTAATTGTTCTAATACATCAGGCATAAGGTGCTGTGCTTCATCCACCAGCAGCAATGTTTGTCGACCTTCAGCATGATTCGCAATTAAGTGGCGATAAATGATATCTGTTAACTGTTTAAAGCTCGCGTCAGATTGATAATGTAAGCCTAACTCATCACAAATCGCAGCTAATAAATCATGAGCAGATAACGCTGGATTTAAAATAACAGCAACTTGTGTTTGGTGTGACAACCGGGAAATCATCGCACGTAGTACGGTGGTTTTACCGGTACCCACCTCTCCCGTTAATAAACCAAAACCACCACCATCGGTTAATCCTGACAACATATGTGTCAATGCTTCTCGATGTCGTTCACTGAGATATAAAAAACGTGCGCTAGGGACGATAGAAAAAGGCGCTTCAGTGATCCCGAAAAAGTCTTGATACATAGAAATACTCTAGTGCTTAAAATAAGTGATAACCGTTTAACGAGGTTAAATGCTCTTTTGTTCTAAAATACCCGTCAACATTGCGGTATTTATTATCATGGGTATTGATTGGGTTATTGTATACTGCCAAGCAGTAGCGCATAGACCAAGTTCACACTGAATACAGTATTATGGTCAGTTTTTAACTAAAATCGGTAGAGATTCATCTCATTAGTTTCAGATATAAGGAGCTTTCATTGCAAACCTATCTTGTTGGTGGTGCCGTTCGTGACACCTTATTAAACCTTACGGTAACAGATAAAGACTGGGTGGTGGTTGGCACAACACCTGAAGCAATGCTAGCTGCAGGATTTGAACAAATAGGCAGTGACTTTCCTGTTTTTCTTCACCCAAAAACGAAACAGGAACATGCTCTAGCTCGAACTGAGCGAAAATCCGGGCATGGTTATACTGGCTTTACTTGTTATTCTGCACCTGATGTAACGCTTGAACAAGATTTACAGCGCCGTGATCTTACCATCAATGCGATGGCCCAATCACCAACGGGTGAGTTAATTGATCCTTACCATGGACAACAAGATCTTCACGATAAAATTTTACGTCACGTCTCCCCTGCATTTAGTGAAGATCCTTTGCGTGTCTTACGTGTCGCGCGTTTTGCCGCACGTTTTGCCCATTTAGGTTTTACTGTCGCGCCTGAAACTATCGCGTTAATGCAAGAGATGGTGATCAGTGGTGAATTAGAAAGCCTCACACCTGAGCGGGTATGGAAAGAGTGGGAAAAATCACTCTCTAGTGATGACCCACAAGTATTTCTTACGGTACTGCGCCAATGTGGTGCGTTATCAGTTGTCATGCCTGAAATTGATGCACTGTTTGGGGTACCACAACCTGAAAAGTGGCATCCTGAAATTGATTGCGGTATCCATACTTTATTAGTGGCTAAAAAAGCCGCTGAGTTAACGACCGATAAAACCATTCGTTTTGCCGCACAGGTACATGATTTGGGGAAAGCCTTATCCCCAAAGGAGGATCTACCTCATCACAAGACACACTGTCGAGATGGTATTAAACCTATCAAAGCACTGTGCCAACGTTTACGTATACCGAATGACTATCGCGATCTGGCATTATTGGTCTGTGAACAACACACCAAAATCCATTATGCCGAAGAAATGTGTGCTGATACCTTTATTAAAATCTTTGATCAAATTGACGCATGGCGAAAACCCGACCGTGTTGCTCAACTAGCAACGTGCTGCCGTGCTGATGCTCGTGGACGCACCCACTTTGAGCAAACACCGTACCAACAAGCTGATATTTTCCAAACTGTATTTGCTATAGCACAACAAGTGGATGTAAAAGCAATTGTTGCAGCAGGGTTTAAAGGCGCAGAGATCAGAGAGCAATTAGCGGCAAAACGTATAGAGGCAGTTGCTCTACATTTAACAGCGACACGCCAAAGTAGCTAAGTATTAGCTTTAAAACAAAAGACACAAAAAAGCCGACTTAATGTCGGCTTTTTTGATCGTAAATAGCGCGTTAAAATTACTTGGACATCAAGAATAAGAACAAACCAATACCCAAAATTAAGCGGTAGATAACAAACGGTGTCATTCCCAAACGCGTTACTAATTTCAAGAACACATGAATACACGCATAAGCACTGATAAACGAAACAGCAATACCAATACTTAGATTACCGAAATCAATTGGATCTGTGCCCGTCACCAATTTTAAACCAAGGTAACTACCAGCAAGCAGAATAATCGGGATCGACATTAAAAATGAAAAACGCGCTGCAGCCTCACGCGTAAAGCCAAGATACAGTGCAGCTGTCATCGTCGCGCCAGAGCGAGAAGTTCCAGGGATAATAGCCGCCGCCTGCGCTAGACCAATAAACAACGCACTCTTCCAATTCGCTTGATACTCGTTATCGGTTTGCTTGGCGCGTTTATCAACCCACCATAGCAACAAACCAAAGATAATCGTGGTGCACGCAATCACCCATGCTGAACGCAAGTACATTTCGATAAAGTCTTTCATCACCAAACCGAAGATACAGGCGGGGATTGTCGCTATCACAATCATCCATGCTAATTTCGATTCAGCGCTATGTTCACGTTTAAAAATGGAGTTAATCCAAGCGGTTAATAACGAAACCACCTCTTTTCGAAAATACAGAATAACCGCCATCAACGTACCAACATGTACAGCGACATCAAACGCTAAGCCTTGATCAGGCCAACCTAAGATCTCAGACGGTAAGATTAAATGGGCGGAGCTAGAGACGGGTAAAAACTCTGTCAGTCCTTGAATAAGGGCTAACATAAATGCTTCTAAATGACTCATTAATTGTCCTTAATTAAACACAGCATAAAAAGTAAGTAGTGACTAACTTTTTACTAAATGACTCATTCAACAGGCCATAATATTTGCTGTTGAGAAAAATTTTGCCAAAGTTGCGCCAATGTTTGAGTCTCTTGTGGTATCACTAAGTCCGGATTTAACTCACTGAGAGGCCACAAAACAAAAGCAAAACGGTAAATATCAGAACGTGGTAACGACGGTAAAGCATCACTTACAGCATCGCCATACAACAACAAATCAAGGTCGATAGTACGACTTTGATTTTTAACCGCATGTGCCGGACGCCCTAATTGGCATTCAATTTCTTTAAGTTGAGATTGTAATGCAGATAACGATAACGATGTCTGTATTTCAATCACTGCATTAAAAAAATTATCACCATCAAACCCCACAGGCTCAGCTTCAAAAATGCGAGACATTCGCCAGTTACTTGCCAGTGTCTTTACCGCATCTAAGCCAGCTTTTAAATGATATTCACGTTCAATATTACTACCAATACTGATATACGCGGTGATCACTTACTACCTCGCTCTATTTGCACTCCAACGCCACGCGCATTCACCACAGCACCAGGTTTAGTCACTCGCACTTTGATCCAAGGCACATTAAAATCTGTCATGATTAAATTTGCCACATCTTCAGCTACACGCTCAACTAACAGAAATCGTCCCTGTTCAATCAAATTCGTAACAGCGGTACTTACCGTAGAATAATCCAATGCATAAGTAACATCATCACTGTTAGCAGCAGGTCGATTATCATGCGCCATTTCCAAATCAAGCACTAATTTTTGCTTAATTTCCTGCTCCCAGTCATATACCCCAATAGTGGCAATAACTTCTAATTTTTCGATAAATACCGTATCCATGCTCAATCGCTAATTTTGTTAGAGGTCGGATACCCAATGTCAGCAAAAGCGCGTATTATCAGGTAATATTCGTTAACATGAGTGTTGTTAGTAATGATGCAACATTATCACTGTTAACTTGGCTGGAACTATACCACAGCCATGAACGAGTCAAAATTACTGTTCCGTAATATTGACGCAGATAAGATCCAGTTAACATTTCAATTCCTGTTGAACTGGCACTTACCTTAGCTATTCGGAAAAATGCATGACACCACTAGCGCTACTGATGATCATTGCCGCCTACTTACTTGGGTCTATTTCTAGCGCCGTATTAATTTCGCGGTTGTATCGACTTCCCGATCCTCGAAAAAGTGGTTCCGGTAATCCTGGTGCTACTAATGTGCTTCGTTTAGGTGGAAAAAGTGCAGCAGCACTAGTCTTGGTATCTGATATTTTGAAAGGTATGTTGCCGGTATGGTTAAGCTACTTTTTAGGTATTAATCCATTTTTACTCGGTATCATTGGAATTGCTGCCTGTTTAGGCCACATTTATCCACTATTTTTTCATTTCCAGGGCGGAAAAGGAGTTGCAACAGCCCTTGGAGCATTAGCGCCTATTGGATGGGATTTAAGCGGCATGCTGATTACAACATGGGTACTCACACTGGTTGTAACCGGCTACTCTTCACTCGCATCACTTATCACAGCCCTTGCTGCACCAATGCTCACTTGGTTGGTAAAACCTGAATACACCATGCCTGTTTCCATGCTGTCTTGCTTAATTATTTTGCGGCACCACGAAAATATTCGTCGCCTACTTGATGGACAAGAAACCAAGATTTGGGATAAGTTTTCCAAGAAAAACAAAGACGCTTAAACAAAAAAAGCGAAGCTCTTTGCTTCGCTTTTCTATTGCTATACCCATTTTTTATTAGTCAGCAATCGGTTTAAGTTGATCAATCGGCCAGCGTGGAAAGGCTTTAACACCTAAATCCATCGTTTCTTTGTTTTTCAGACGTTGCATGCCTGCATAAGCGATCATTGCACCATTATCTGTACAAAATTCTGTACGAGGATAGAACACTTCCCCTTTTAGGTTCTTCATCATGCTTTCAAGCTCTTGACGTAAGTACTTATTTGCACTGACGCCGCCAGCAATCACTAAGCGCTTTAAACCTGTTTGTTTTAGTGCACGTTTACATTTAATGGCTAAGGTATCGACTACCGCCTCTTGGAATGCAAACGCGATATCAGCTCGGGTTTGTTCATCATCGTCGTTAGCACGAATGGTATTCGCCGCAAATGTTTTTAAACCAGAAAAGCTAAAATCAAGACCGGGACGATCTGTCATTGGACGAGGGAATTTAAAACGCCCTTTAGTACCTTTTTCTGCCATTTTAGACAGTAATGGGCCACCTGGGTAATCAAGCCCCATCATCTTCGCTGTTTTATCAAAAGCCTCACCAGCCGCGTCATCAATCGACTCGCCTAGGATTTGGTATTCACCAATGCCTTTAACTTCAACCATCATGGTATGACCACCAGACACCAGCAAGGCAACGAATGGGAATTCAGGTGCATTATCTTCTAACATTGGCGCGAGAAGATGCCCTTCCATATGGTGCACCGCAACAGCAGGTAAATCCCACGCATACGCTAGGCTGCGTCCAATGGTTGCACCCACTAATAATGCACCAACAAGACCCGGGCCTGCGGTATAAGCAACACCATCAAGATCGTCATGAGTCAGTCCGGCAGAAGCAAGCGCAGCCTTAATCAATGGAATCGTTTTCTTAACGTGATCACGCGATGCCAACTCAGGCACAACACCACCGTAATCCGCATGTAGCTTTACTTGACTGTAAAGTTCATGTGCCAAGAGACCTTTTTCATCATCGAAAATCGCAATACCTGTTTCATCACAGGAAGTCTCGATGCCCAGTATACGCATAACAACCTCTATACTATTAGGGGGTTTAAATGAAAAATCGGTATAGTTTCAATAACAACCGATAACTCAAATAGGGTTAGGAAGTACTAATTAAGGGGCATGTTACCGTTGTTGACATAAATTAACCAGTTCATAGACGTAGAATGCTTTACAAATGCCCCCAGATCAGATTAGAATTTCGCACCATTTTTAATCAGCTGACACTTTGAACGTCAGCTTTAAATAGAATCACTCTGAGGTGAGTATTACATGCCAGTAATCAAAGTACGTGAAAACGAACCGTTTGACGTAGCACTACGTCGTTTTAAGCGCTCTTGCGAAAAAGCAGGTATCCTTTCTGAAGTTCGCCGTCGTGAGCACTTCGAAAAGCCAACAACTGTACGTAAGCGCGCTAAAGCAGCGGCAGTTAAGCGTCACCTGAAGAAATTGGCTCGCGAAAACGCGCGTCGCGTTCGTCTGTACTAATCTTTAGATTTTAATACAGAAGGATCGCGTAATGACTCTAATTGAACGTCTTAAAGACGAACAAAAAGCGGCGATGAAGGCGAAGGATAAACCTCGTCTTGGCGCTATCCGTTTAGTTCTTGCAGCAATTAAACAACGTGAAGTTGACGAAAAGATCACTCTTAACGACGACGACGTGTTGGTTGTATTAACAAAAATGGTTAAGCAACGTCGTGACTCTGTAGCTCAATATGAAGCTGCAGGCCGTCAAGACTTAGCTGATGTCGAGCATGCTGAAATCAGTGTTCTAGCCGAGTTTATGCCTCAACCACTAACTGAAGAGGAAATCTCTGCGTTAATGGATGAAGCTATTGCTGCGACTGGCGCTGCCACTATGCAAGACATGGGCAAAGTGATGGGCGTACTGAAACCGCAAATTCAGGGTCGTGCCGATATGGGGATTGTTAGCAAGTTAGTGAAAACTAAACTAGGTTAATCACTCTCCTATTCAGCGACAAGCCGTGCTATCCTTTTGGGATGCACGGCTTGTTCGTATCTGATTGAGCGAGAACTCCACACACTCCAACAACAATCTTCTTTCATTTCACTATCAGGTTATTTGCTTTCTTATGGCAGGAAAAATACCACGTTCATTCATTGATGATCTTATTTCTCGACATGACATTGTCGATGTCATTGATGCGCGGGTAAAACTCAAAAAACAAGGCAAAAACTTTGGTGCTTGTTGTCCTTTCCATAATGAAAAAACACCCTCTTTTTCTGTCAGCCAAGAAAAGCAGTTTTACCACTGTTTCGGTTGTGGTGTGCACGGTAACGTCCTTGATTTTGTCATGGAATTTGATCGCCTTGATTTTGTTGATGCGATTGAAGAATTAGCTTCACAGCTAGGTTTGGAAGTGCCACGTGAAAACGATGGCAATAACACCCAACGTGGTCCAAAAGCCGCTGACAAACGTAATTATTATGAATTGATGGGCCAAGTTTCACAATTTTACCAATCTCAACTTCGTACCAAAGAAGGTGAAATTGCTATCGATTACCTCAAAGGTCGTGGCTTATCCGGTGAAATCGTAAAGAAATTCTCGATTGGGTTTATTCCTGATCAATGGGACATGGTACGTAGTCGTTTTGGCAGAGATAATGAATCGCAAAAAGCACTTGTCAACACAGGTATGCTGATCGAAAACGATAATGGTCGTCGTTATGATCGCTTCCGTGGTCGAGTGATGTTTCCGATCCATGATCGACGTGGACGAGTCATTGGTTTTGGCGGTCGTGTGTTAGGCGATGGCACCCCAAAATACCTCAATTCACCAGAAACCGATATTTTCCATAAAGGTCGTGAGTTATACGGCTTATATGAAGTGTTACAAACTCACCGTGAACCAAATAAAATCATGGTGGTTGAAGGCTATATGGATGTCGTCGCGTTAGCGCAATTTGGTGTTGATTACGCCGTAGCGTCACTCGGTACATCAACCACAGGCGATCATATTCAAAGTCTGTTTCGTCAAACTAGCACGGTTGTGTGTTGTTATGATGGCGACAGAGCAGGACGAGACGCTGCATGGCGAGCAATGGAGCAAGCGCTGCCGTATTTAACAGATGGTCGCCAACTTAAATTTATGTTCTTGCCTGACGGCGAAGATCCTGATTCATGTATTCGTGCTGAAGGCAAAGACGCCTTTGAACAACGTGTTGATGAAGCGATGCCATTATCAGAGTTTCTCTTCAACAGTTTAATGCGACAAGTCGATACCACCAGCCGCGAAGGGAAAGCGAAACTTAGCACCCTCGCCGTTCCCCTGATCGATAAGGTCCCTGGTGGCACGCTCAGGCTATACTTACGTGAACTACTTGGCAAAAATTTAGGGTTGCCTGACGAAGCCCAGCTTCAGCAACTAATATCAATGCATGGCAAAACATCAAAACCTGTGGGCCAAGTACAAATCAAACGAACACCAATGCGAGAAGTGATCGCATTATTGATTCAGCACCCTCATTTTGTCACTCACCTTGAGTTTGACATGGGTGCATTTGAAAATATTGAATTATCAGGCTTAAATTTATTGCTATCGATAGTTGATAAATGCCGAAGTAATCCCAATATTAGCACTGGACAGCTTTTAGAACACTGGCGCGGTACCAAGAATGAAGCCACAATGGCTCGTCTTGCTGCGTGGGTATTACCGTTGTCGAAAGATGAAGACAACAGCTTAGATGTATTTTTAGACGCAATGGACAAAATTATTGATCAGTGCGTCAAACAACAAATTGAACAGTTGCAGACTAAATCGAGAACTGTCGGCTTATCAGTCGAAGAAAAGCAGGAATTACAGTTACTATTACTGAATCGTCCTGTTTAATAAGTAGTCAACAATTAAGAAATTTGTTATAATTAACGGTTTGCAACTCTGCATACTAAATTATCACTCAGACCCGAAGTTGGATACCGTCTATGGAGCAAAATCCGCAGTCACAGCTAAAGTTACTTGTTGCGAAAGGCAAGGAACAAGGCTATCTGACCTACGCCGAAGTAAATGACCACCTACCAGAAGATATTGTTGATTCTGATCAGGTAGAAGACATTATTCAAATGATTAATGACATGGGTATTAAGGTAGTTGAAACTGCCCCTGATGCCGATGAACTCATGATGACTGAAGATAATGCCGACGAAGACGCCATTGAAGCAGCGGCGCAAGCATTATCAAGCGTAGAAAGCGAGATCGGCCGCACGACAGACCCTGTACGTATGTACATGCGTGAGATGGGTACGGTTGAACTACTTACTCGTGAAGGCGAAATTGATATCGCAAAACGCATTGAAGATGGTATTAACCAAGTTCAATGCTCTGTCGCTGAATACCCGTCTGCAATTGCTCACTTACTTGAGCAATTCGATAAAGTTGAAGCTGATGAGCTTCGCCTAACTGATATTATTTCAGGCTTTGTTGATCCTAACGAAGAAGCAACAGCTGCACCAACTGCAACGCACATTGGTTCAGAGCTAAGCGAAAGTGATCTTGAAGACGAAGATAAAGATCTTGAAGATGACGAAGACGCTGAAGATAGCGATGAAGAAGAAGATGACGGCAGCATCGATCCAGAGCTTGCTCGTGAAAAATTCTTAGAGCTACGCCAAGCCTACGATAAAATGGCGTTAGCAATTGAAACAAACGGTCGTCAAAATGCGACGACTGAAGTTGCAGTTGAAGAGTTATCTGAAGTATTCAAGCAGTTCCGTCTGATCCCTAAGCAGTTTGACCGTTTGGTTAGCTCACTACGTGACTCTATGGATAAAGTACGCACCAACGAGCGTCTTATCATGCGTATGTGTGTTGATAACAGCAAAATGCCGAAGAAAACTTTCGTTTCCTTATTTGCAGGTAACGAGTCAAGCCAAGATTGGATTGATGAAGCGCTAAATTCTGGCAAACCTTATGCTGAGCGCTTAAAAGCATACGAAGAAGATCTTCGTCGTTCTTCTCTTAAACTACGCATGCTAGAAGAAGAAACGGGTCTTTCTATCGAGCGTATTAAAGACATCAGCCGTCGTATGTCTATCGGTGAAGCAAAAGCGCGCCGTGCGAAAAAAGAGATGGTTGAAGCAAACTTACGTCTGGTTATTTCTATCGCGAAGAAATACACCAACCGTGGTCTGCAGTTCTTGGATCTAATCCAAGAAGGTAACATTGGTTTGATGAAAGCCGTTGATAAATTTGAATACCGTCGAGGTTACAAATTCTCAACTTATGCGACATGGTGGATCCGTCAGGCAATCACACGTTCAATCGCAGATCAGGCACGTACCATTCGTATCCCTGTTCACATGATTGAAACCATCAACAAACTGAACCGTATCTCTCGTCAGATGCTTCAGGAGATGGGGCGTGAGCCATTACCAGAAGAATTGGCTGAACGCATGCAAATGCCGGAAGACAAGATCCGTAAGGTATTGAAGATTGCTAAAGAGCCAATCTCAATGGAAACCCCAATTGGTGATGATGAAGATTCACATTTAGGTGACTTCATTGAAGATACCACGCTTCAATTACCAATGGATGCAGCAACAGCAACCAATCTACGTGCAGCGACAAACGATGTACTTGCAGGCTTAACACCACGTGAAGCTAAAGTACTACGTATGCGTTTCGGTATTGATATGAATACTGACCACACGTTAGAAGAAGTGGGTAAACAGTTTGATGTAACGCGTGAGCGTATTCGTCAGATTGAAGCAAAAGCGTTACGTAAGTTACGCCACCCAAGCCGTTCTGATGTGCTACGCAGTTTCCTCGACGAGTAAACTTTAGCATTAAAAAAAGCGAGCCTAGCGCTCGCTTTTTTGTATCTAAAGTTATGAGCACAATAAAATAACAAAGCCACTTATTTGATTTATGCTGCAAATATCTTGAATAGAAGACTAACTGTTGAAAAAGCAAACAAAATCCTAGCCTTAATCGCTAGACAAGGGCAAATCCATCCCCTATAATTTGCCCCATATTGGCCCCTTAGCTCAGTGGTTAGAGCAGGCGACTCATAATCGCTTGGTCCCCAGTTCAAGTCTGGGAGGGGCCACCAAATTTCAGAGAGCCTGATGAAGAAATTCGTCAGGTTTTTTGCGTTTAGGCCTGTCCATATCCGGTCTGCAAATTACTTCAGACACTTCCTGCCAGAAAATACTTAGCTCTGTATTAAATCATCCTAACTCTGCTCATGCCATTTAACAGCAACATTTCAGCTTAAAACACATCGCAGCTAAAAATTGAATTTTGACGTGCATTCCTCGACGTTGACGTCGCCAGATTCACCCTAAATTTTCAGCCCAAGACCGGACTAGGACCGGAGCTGCGATGGCGACAACGTTTTGGGTAAGAAAATTTTTTTTACTACGAGGTAGCGCAATGGTTGAGGGGGGTATTGGGCCAGTCTAGTGTGACCGACCCAGCGATCTAGGATTTTACGGTTGGGGGGATGAGGGCATTAAAATGGGTTCTTAATCAATTTAATACCGGCCAATTCATAACGTATAAATTGGTCTTTTCCATCCCAGTCATCCGGCATACGTGACCCAAGTTTTATTTTAGATATTAGTGCATCTTCTTCTTTAGTTATAACAGCTAACCCCGCCATGTTATGTATAACCTTAGCAATATCCATATACGTTGGTCTTACTAGTTCGCATACGGATGCAAGAATCACTTTTACTGGAATAGAATGCTCCAAAATCAACTCACCCGCTTTAGGGCCTCTTCTTTGCGCCTCAATCGCACATAGGGCTTATCCATTTAGCCATGTGTTTGCCTGAATTTAACTTACCAGCTGATTTTAAAGAGGCAATTCTGACTGAGTCACTAAGATATCCTTTAGTAGAACTATCAATACCAAGCTCATTAAGAATGTATGCAATGATTTTGCATGATGTTATAAATAATGCATCATTTGCAGTGTTAAAGCCCAATGTTTTCATATCTAAGTTAACATTATTACTCAATTTTCAACCTATAAGATGTGGGTAAATACACCGCAATAATTTACATATCAAATACATATTAACTCTATGATTTTAGTCATGATGGAGTTAAATATGATTAAGCTAAACAATCTTCAAGAAATCTTAACCCTACCAATCACTACCGCCTTACAAGAACAAGTCTTATCCATACTCACTGAACCATTCCACGATAAAACAGAAACCCAACAAGCATGGGATGAACTGCAATGCAAACTCTGGTTCCTAACATCTATTTCGGAACTATATGGTAACGGCGTCAATGGTACTGACATCGAGCTGCTAGAACGAGCATTAACCTACACCGAGTTCGAGGATGAATTAGAGCCAGATATGGTACTTACCTTGAGCATCGTCGAGGACTCTGGCAAAGGTATCTATCTATTGATGCCTAAGACATTGCTAGCAGAATTGCGACAACATTTCTCAATCAGTAATGAGTGAGGTGGTAGTGATGAAATCGAAGAAATTTAAGTTCAACAAGCGTCAACTTGACTCACTACCGCCGACGCCGCCGACGAGTCGCAGCAAAGAAACTGAGTATACCGATGAGTTATGCAGTGGTTTAAAACTGATTGTTAACCGCCAAGGTAGAAAGCGATTCCTGTTCAGGTACACCCTCAATGGGACCAAGAAATCTATTCAGCTTGGCGAATACCCTGCGATAGACATCAACACGGCTCGGCAAATCGCTAATGACCATAAGCGGGAAATTGCTCTAGGTAATGACCCCAAAGCAATGAGGGATGAAAAGCGCAACGTACTCACATTCCAAGAGTTCGCAGAGCTGCACTATTTGCCCTATGCCATGATGAACAAGCTCACAGCTATGAGTGATGCAGGTAGTCTCAAGCTCCATTTCTATCCGAAATGGGGTAAGAAACCTCTCTCTGATATCGGTCAGCAAGACATTCAGAAATTGCTTGATGGATTACTTGAGGGACGGAAACCAGCAACCGTGAACCGCCTACGTTCCCTAATCCTGCGCATGTTCAGGCTTGCAATGGAATGGGGATTCGTAGACAAGCATCCCGGTCAGTACATACGTAAACTCAAGGAGAATAATGTTCGTCAGTTCTTCCTTAACCGTCAGGAGGTAGCAAATTTCATCAGGGCATGTAACGAGGAACCAAATCGCACTCAGGCTAATGCATTGAAATTCGCTCTGCTTACGGGGATGCGCATAGGTGAAATAACAAGCTCAAAATGGGAGTGTCTTACCGTCGACGACGACGGCAATTGGAGCCTGTTTTTGCCACATACGAAATCGGGTTTATCTAGGACTGTGCTGTTGAATGATCTAGCTAAGGAGGTAATGAAAGATCAGCGCAGGTTCCAGAAATTAAAGAACCCTTATATCTTCGCAGGTGATGCAGAGGGTAGACCGATTGCCCATCCGAAGAAAGCATTTGCTCGAATCAGGAAAGCATCCGGTATTAAAGATAGCTTTCGTATCCACGATCTTAGGTACAGCTTTGCATCGATTCTTATAAATAGTGGTAACGCTACGCTCTATGACGTTCAGCATTTACTTGGGCATCAGAGTCCGCAGACTAGTACTCGATATGCTCATTTGGCTTCGAGTCGGCTGAGGGAGGTAAGTGCGAATGTGGCTACGTTGGTTGAAGATATTCGATAGATAGTCAATTCCATTAGGCTAATTCGGTAATCAGACGACTTTCCACGGTTGTGTAGTCAAAGAACAAAACAGTGGTATCGAATCTGTCCGCTGTTTTTTTTATTCGTTCATTTAGATGAGCGTGCTTTGTGTACTAACAAAGACAAAAAAGCTCCCATACGTCAATTTCATTAACTAGAACTTTTTATTTTAACACCAATAGTGTAATGTTTCTGAACTTAAATTCACAAGAAGTGTAATAGAGGGTAGTTATGTCTAAGCTTGGAGCTTTTTTTGTAATCTCACCAGAAAATTGGAGATGTCAATCTCATGGAGATGTAGCGGCAGCAAAGCGTAGAGCTGAAGAGTGGTATAAAAAAAATGGTACTTATGATGGTGCTGAAGAGGTCATCGAAGAGTTTGTTCGTCAATGGGCCCTTAATCAGCTGATAGTCGAGTATGGTTATCCTGAGGAATGGTTAAATGAAAAGCTAACAATAGAAGAACCTGTAAAAATGGGGGCTTCAGAAAAGCAAGCTGATATTGCTATAAAAAACCAAAATAGAAGACCTTTTATCTATGTCGAGACTAAAAAGAGAAATGTAACTCCAAGCGAATTTCAAGCTGCTGAGCGTCAATTAGAAACTTATTTAGCTTCAACTCATACTGCAACTATTGGTTTAGTTACGGACGGGAATGAAATTCGATGTGTTAGGAAAAAAATTGATCCTAATGATTTTGAGTACATAGCAGATATCCCTCCTTATGGTGGAGTTACGGCTGCGAAAGTTAAACTGGTTCGTGAAATTCCAGAGTCAGATCCTAGCCGTGTGACAGGCTTGCAGCCACTAACTGAGAAATATAAAAAACTCTTAGTAGAATGTCACAATGTAGTTCGAGATATTGATGGTCTTCATGATGATGAAGCTCTAGATGAGTTGGCGAAAGTAATTTACGTAAAGATTTATGATGAGAGAGCAACTATTGAAAAGGAAGAAGGAACGGAATTTGTATTCCAAACCTATGGTACTAGTAACCCATCAGAAGCAGCATCGATCATAAGGGAGCTTTATCAGGAGGCTCGCAAAAAAGAAATTGAAGTCTATAACCAAAGAATTCCGGGGTATGAACGCTCTAGAGGTGTATTTAAAACTCCTATTAAACTTAGTGATGTAGCTCTTTTTAAAATAGTCGAGAAGTTACAAACATTTTCTTTCATTGATAGTAAAGCCGATATAAAGGGAGCTGCATTTCAAAGTGTTTTAGGGTCTGCAATTAGAGCTGGTATGGGACAATATTTTACACCTGACCCTGTTGTAGATCTAGCTGTTGGGATAATGAGACCAAATTCTTCAGATGTAATTCTTGATCCATTCTGTGGTTCTGGGCACTTCTTGAGCCGGTGTCTTGATTATGTAGTCAAGAAACAAGGTGCACAGCTTGACTCTTATGGACTCCATCAGTTTAAATTTTTCCATCTACATGGGATTGAGAAATCAGACAGAATGGTACGCATCGCAATGACAGATATGATGCTACATGATGATGGTCATACTAACATTCGTAACTTAGATTCACTTCTTAGTTTTGAAAACTATCCAGATATTGTTGCTCTTGGAGACCAAGAAAAAAATACTCCAGAAGTTTTCTCTATGATCCTTACCAATCCACCATTTGGTTCAATTATGCGGCAAGAAGTAATGGGAATGGTTGGGCGATTTGAGTTAGGGAATAAGAAAAAATCATTACCTTTAGAGATCCTTGGGCTTGAGCGATGCTTCCAGTTTCTTAAACCAGGGGGTAAATTAGCAATAGTTTTACCTGATGGGCTCTTAAAAAATAAAAGCTCATTGTTTGTACGCGATTGGGTAAAGAATGTCGCAAGGATCAAAGCTGTAATTAGCTTACCCGAAGAAGCTTTTACTCCATATGGAGCAATGGTGAAAACATCACTTTGTATATTTGAAAAATATCGTGAAGAAGAAAGCTACTGCGACACAGACGAAGCATATCTTTGTGAAATTGAGAACATAGGGTTCGATGCTACTGGTCGTAAAAAAGAAGGTAGTGAGATTTATAATGTCATTGAAGATTTTCACAATACTGTAGGCTGGTAAATTATGAAAAGAAAAGTTGTTAATCAATCTAATCTGAATGCTGAGGGACGATGGGATATCGACTACCATCTCCCAGCTGAGGGGATTAAAAAATACCCATCTAATTTGCTTCATCCAGTGTCAAAAGCGGCAGTTATAGTGAAGGCAAAAAAAGATCCGACTAAAAAACCCGATGAAATGTTCCGATATATTGATATTTCCTGTGTGGAAACTAGCACTGGTACTGTAACTGAGCCCCAAGAGTTAACAGGTAGCGAAGCTCCATCAAGGGCTAGAAAGCTAGTGCAAGCATATGATTTGATTATTTCTACTTGTCGTCCGACTCGAGGTGCTATTGCAGTTGTTCCCGAACAGTACCATAATGAAATATGTTCAACAGGATTCAGTGTTATTAGACCGAAAAAAGGAGTCAACCCTTTCTATCTTCATTTTGCTTTAAGGCTATCTAGCTCACTTGAGCAATTTAGGAAATTTTCTACTGGGTCTAGTTATCCAGCAATTTTAGATAGTGATGTGTTAAAAACACAAATTCCACTACCAGATGAAGCAACTCAAAATAAAATTGCCGCATACATATTAAGCTCTTTGAAAGAAAGACGAAATGCGATCTATACAGCTAACTCGACATTTCACAATAACGTTGAATTAGTAATTGAATCCCTGATTGAAACGTCATCTTTTGACACTGCAATTGAGTTTTCTGAACACTCATGTGCCACCGGTGACATAATAAATCGAATAAATGAGTTAGCACCATCAACCCCAACTTAAAATCCTAGATCGCTGGGTCGGTCACACTAGACTGGCCCAATCCCCCCCCCTCAACCATTGCGCTACCTCGTAGTAAAAAAAATTTTCTTACCCAAAACGTTGTCGCCATCGCAGCTCCGGTCCTAGTCCGGTCTTGGGCTGAAAATTTAGGGTGAATCTGGCGACGTCAACGTCGAGGAATGCACGTCAAAATTCAATTTTTAGCTGCGATGTGTTTTAAGCTGAAATGTTGCTGTTAAATGGCATGAGCAGAGTTAGGATGATTTAATACAGAGCTAAGTATTTTCTGGCAGGAAGTGTCTGAAGTAATTTGCAGACCGGATATGGACAGGCCTAAACGCAAAAAACCTGACGAATTTCTTCATCAGGCTCTCTGAAATTTGGTGGTCCCTCCCAGACTTGAACTGGGGACCAAGCGATTATGAGCGAAGACCCAACCATATAAACCAACATATTTCCCTCCTTTATATAGGCAAGATTTCTCCATCAAATCTTTGCGAGTAAGACCTTGTCGCCTTTGACGATGTGTCGCCATTGCGTCAGCGTCGAACGGGGGGCTAAATCTTTATGGGAGTGGAAGACCGGACTAAAGTGTCAACCCGCTAGAACAATACTCTAACGGGCTGAATTGTTAGCTATATCACCTAAACGTTCACTCGTCTCTTAGAAAGGACACTCATCACCATCTTCCAGAAACATAAGAAACTCACTACCAATTTCATCGTCACTCATATCCAATAGCTCTTCAGTATTCAGGTCTTCAAGATCCCAATATTCATTCCATGCTTCTTGAGCCTCTTTCTATGTTTTATAGCTACAATACTTTGCCCCCTTGTAACCATCAACATAAGTTCTGGTCTCATCCCTGCTGCTAAAAATGCCTGTCTTACGTCCCTTAAATACAACATAAAATTTTTGCTTTGCCATGTTACTCACCTAAAGTTGAAAATTGCTTGTTACTACTCACGCAGACGCCAAAAAAACAGAGGCGTCACATCGTCAACCTACATCACCAGACTTACGAAAATGGTTTCCCTGCTACCTTGATGAAGCGTTTTTTACTTCGCCCTATAAGGAAGTAGATCCCCGCAGCATTAAAGCTCGCCTCTTGGGATTTAAGCTTAACTGTCAAAGATGCCGCCGTTTTAGGCATGCCGTATGAACTCTCCAGCATTTGTAACATCCTCAGTAACTCGCTTGGCTCCCCCTCCCACACGGTTTTGTCTTTGCAATTCATCGCGATGAATTTTTCAAAGGCGATAGTTAGCGAGTCATGCTCTACACCAGATGCTGAGAGCGATTTGACATTATCTTTATAGGCTTTCTGAAGCGAACCATTTGGTAACTCAGCAACTAACTCGAAAGCAGCTAACCAAACGGAAAAGTCCATGATACTAGCTGAGTAAACAGGTTTAACATTCGGTTCAGCTTGAAGAAGCAGAGCAGATAACTGAAGTAACGAACCAAAGATTATGGGTAAATCTCTTGCCCTGCACTCCTTGAGTTCTCGTTCAGAACGGCGATTTTTTTCATCCATTTTCGCTAACGACAAACGTAAGCAACGGTCGGCAAGGTCAGATTCCTTAACAAAGGAGTGGATACCATTGAGTACCAAAGGCGAGTGCAGACTAATGCTCGATAGATCACTATCAGCATAGAGTTTACGTGTGGCAAAACTTGATCCTGTCGCAACTGAGCACAGCAAATCACTCATGTTTCGATTGAGTGAGCGCATGTTGTCATACATCAACACGTAGCTACTGTTGCTGTGGATAGCCAAATCTTTGTTTGAGCGTGGGAATATCAGCGTTGAATTGGAGTTTGGATCCGTTAGCCCTCGAATAATGTTTCCCGATGTAAAACTTTTACCTGAACCTTTTTCTGCTTGTATGACGAGAATTGGATATGGCACACCGACTGCTTTGGGATGAGAGAGTACGTAGGTAATGTATGCAATCAGCATCATTAACTCGTTGATGGAAGCATTTACATATGGCTTTAATAGCTTGATACCCTCTCGCCAATCGCATTCTAGCAAAGGTAAAATCATAGGCTGCATTTGAGGTGAGCGAAGAAAATGAACATGATGAAATTCATCGCCATCTTCTATTATTTCAACTTTTCCATTCCGAAAAACCACCAGATGCCCTTGTTCATCGCCAAGATCAATCAAGACTGACTTTGACACAGAATCTAGCCCTACTCGTTGAGACAAGTAACCGTTGAAAGCAGGGGCTTCATAAGCCATCGCTTCTAGTTCTTCCTTAACTTCATCAATGACTTTGCTGCGAATTCTTTGGTCGAGTTTATTACGAACTTTTGCCCTAATGATATTCGCCATTTCTTGAGAATTTATGTGTGTACATTGAGTTATCGGCCCCAAGTGCTGTTTGTAATATGCGGATCCATCTTTGAACAAAAAATCTTCAGATGAAAATAACTCCACTACGGATTCGAGGCTGTTTTTACTGTCGTTCATCGTCTTTACCAACGTGTATTTGAGCGCTGTTAACGCCCGAAAAATATTGAAGACTGAACCAACAGGTGTGAGATACCACTAACGCTACTGCTTCAGCAGTGAAATTGGTGTAAAGAAAGACTTGTATATAAGGAATTGTATAAAAATAGGTTATTTAGGCGTGTATGTATTTATGCGCTTTAAGCTTTTGAGGTGCGTGTTATTTAAACAACTCCTCGAATGGGTCGTTATCACCCATGTCCATATCAAGATTAGTGCTCGTCAGTTCTGCGACTAAAGCATCAAGGTTGTCTTCTTCCAAGTGAAGGTTTGTGTCAACTGTTTCTACCACTGATTGATGTTCTTCACTGAGTAATCCATAGCGAATTGCATCATCAATACTTGCGACAATATGTTCGTCAGCAAGTTTATCTTGCAGTTCAATCCATTGCTCATCGGTAAGCGGCTCGAAATCTGTTAGGGACATACTTGAAGCCTTTTCAAATTCATACTGTTCTTTTTCTTTACTCGACCACAATTTTATGACTTCCTTTGTCGCAGCTTCAAATGCAAGCGCTTTACTCAGATGCCAAGAGTTCATGGAATTATAAGGCACAAGAGCGAGACGTTTATTGCCATTCTGAAATAGCAAAACAAACAACTCGTATGCACGGATGGAATGCGTCGTTTTCAATGCTTCTTCTAGTTCACTATTTTCTGATGCTACCAGATAGTATTCGCGCTCTAGTTTTAACGCATTGATATGAACATCAACTTTATGAGCCATAAATGGTACGTTATATTGTAGTGAGGTGAGCTCTTCTTGAATTGAACGCCCTTGAGCGTGAAAGCCAATCAGCTTGCTACCTAATGTCAGTGTTTGCATATTATTCTCCATTAGGTGGTGTCTTAATTGATTCGTATTCTATCTATTCCAACTCGTTTTTTAACACAAAAATTTCATCTTAAGCAATTGATTTAAAAAATAAAAACAAGCATCTCAAAGCATTCTCAGAGCCCTTTAAAAGAGCCTATAACGAGCAGTAAGACCTCCCTAGTACAAATACACAGGGATACGTTAAAACCGTTCGCCTACTTTTTAGCCAAAAGGGTGAGTTATCAACCACCCTTTACTTTGATATCCTATCTTTACCCCAAAAAAACAGCAGCCATTCACTGAACAGCTACTGTTTTTACTTATTTAGTCTTCCTCTCCTAGCACGTAACCCAACACGCCACCAACACTTGCACCTACAGCTAGACCTACCGGACCAAAGAACCGACCGATCATTATCCCCGTTGCCGCACCTTTCAGTGCTCCCTTGGTACTATGTTTTATCTCGTAGCGAGTTTCACCATTATCGTTATTCACTACTACTGCCGCTGTTAATACTCTCTTATCAATCTTGCTCATGTCATTCCCTCTATATAAGCAAACATTCATTTGCTCTTTTCTGTTGGCTTAACAAGAGAACCTAGTTCCTTACAACGTTGTTCATATTCAGGTGCTAGCAAGTGCAAGAAGACTGAATTCTCAGCAGGGCTGGTAAGCGCCATATCTCTCAAACAAGCCGCAAGAAACCCCACATCATTAGCGCTGCCACCTTTAAATACAGATTTCAGAACAGTACTCTTGAACAACTTGTTCTTTTGAGCATCCAGAACTACAAAAATATCGTCTAATGCAATCCACTCCTTGCTATGTAAACCTCCGCCTTCGTTACTAGCCAATCGGATATGTAGAGTATTTAGATCATCATGAACCGAAAGCTCATAAAACACCCTATTCTCAGTTTTTCGGCTGAGCTTTTTCGCCTTGCCATTTAAAACAACATTAGCAAAGTGGTTCACAGGAGTTTCTTCAGTCGCTAGCTCAGGACTCTCGCTAACGGTTGGCTGAACAACATCTTCTTTATTGTTTAATTTCCGTGGCATATATCACCTCATTCCAGTTAAAAACAAAAAGGCCCTTACCAGACGAACCAGTAAGAGCCATTACAATTCAATAATATGTATTTGTTTTAAGTATTGTTACTGAAAGGACTCCTGTCTTTTCCGGTCTACTTCCGGTCTTCCACTCCCATAAAGATTTAGCCCCCGTTCGACGCTGACGCAATGGCGACACATCGTCAAAGGCGACAAGGTCTTACTCGCAAAGATTTGATGGAGAAATCTTGCCTATATAAAGGAGGGAAATATGTTGGTTTATATGGTTGGGTCTTCGCTCATAATCGCTTGGTCCCCAGTTCAAGTCTGGGAGGGGCCACCAAACATAGAAAGGCAGAAAAGGTTAATCCTTCTCTGCCTTTTGTTTTATCAACAGTCTTTCAGATTCAGATCACAAAAGCCATTATTGTGATTTCATCAATTACTTTGATAATTATTCACCACAACAGAATATGTTACAGCCTAAAGACAATATTAAATAACCCTTCAAGTCTTGATAAATAACAATACTTTATTTTTATTTTTCAGCATAATCATCATCGTTACGTCACATAACAATGAGACGATTTTGACTCTTAACTCTAAGTGCAAATCATAAGAGTTCTGCTATAATGTTGCGCTCGTTAAACTCATATCCAATAAACTGTTTGATATTATTAATTAACGCAAGTATCAAGATCTAACCAACGATAAGTAACAATAAAAATTTGTACTGTCACTTTATCAAAGCGCCAACGTTTTTATAAAGTAATGTTTATCGAGTTTTTTATTACAACCATCGTAGTAACTATTCTCTCATTTAGGATGTAGTGACACAGCAATCAGATGAGAACATTGGTTCTATGATGATAATTTCCCCTTGGGTAAAAGTTCGTCTGGAGAGACCCTCAATGAAAAAGACCAAGATCGTATGTACGATTGGACCTAAAACTGAATCTGTAGAAATGCTTACTAAACTAGCTAACGCTGGTATGAACGTAATGCGTCTTAACTTCTCACACGGTGACTTCGAAGAGCACGGCCAACGTATTCGTAACCTACGCGAAGTAATGGCTAATACAGGCAAAGAGCTAGCAATCCTGTTAGATACTAAAGGCCCTGAAATCCGTACAATCAAACTAGAAGGCGGTCAAGACTTCTCTCTAGTAGCTGGTCAAGATTTTACATTTACAACTGACACTTCAGTTGTAGGTAACCAAAACTGCGTTGCAGTAACTTACCCAGGTTTTGCTAAAGACCTAACAAAAGGTAACACTATCCTAGTAGACGACGGTCTAATCGAAATGGAAGTGTTAGAAACAACTGATACTGAAGTTAAGTGTAAAGTACTTAACAACGGTGACTTAGGCGAAAACAAAGGTGTTAACCTACCTGGCGTTTCTGTAAAACTGCCTGCGCTTGCTGAAAAAGACAAAGCTGACCTTAAGTTCGGTTGTGAGCAAGGTGTTGATTTCGTTGCTGCATCTTTCATCCGTAAAGCTGAAGACGTACAAGAAATCCGTGCGCTTCTAACCGCTAACGGTGGCGAAAACATCCAAATCATTTCTAAGATCGAAAACCAAGAAGGTGTTGATAACTTCGACGCTATTCTTGATGCATCTGACGGTATCATGGTTGCTCGTGGTGACCTAGGTGTTGAGATCCCAGTAGAAGAAGTAATCTTCGCTCAGAAGATGATGATCGAGAAGTGTAACCGCGCACGTAAAGTGGTTATCACTGCAACTCAAATGCTTGATTCTATGATCAAGAACCCACGTCCAACTCGCGCAGAAGCGGGCGATGTTGCTAACGCAATCATGGATGGTACAGATGCAGTAATGCTTTCTGGTGAGTCAGCGAAGGGTAAATACCCAATTGAAGCTGTCACTATCATGGCGCAAATCTGTGCACGTACTGATTACGTTGTTAAGCCAGAGCTAGGTTCTCGTCTAGATAGCCCTCGTCTACGTATCACAGAAGCGGTATGTAAAGGAGCAGTAGATACAGCTGAGAAACTAAACGCTCCGCTAATTATCGTTGCTACTGAAGCTGGTAAGTCAGCTCGCTCTGTACGTAAGTACTTCCCAACAGCACGCATTCTTGCTGTAACAACAAATACTAAGACAGCAGCTCAGCTATGTCTTTCTAAAGGTGTTACACCTGTTGTTGTTGATTCAATTGAAAGCACTGATGCATTCTACCTACGCGGTAAAGAGCTAGCGCTTGAAACAGGTCTTGGTGCTAAAGGCGACATCGTTGTTATGGTTTCTGGTGCTCTAGTCGCTTCAGGTACTACAAACACAGCATCTGTACACGTACTTTAATTCGTACCTACAGATGTACAAAAAGGAGCTCTTGTGGCTCCTTTTTTATTTTATTCTCTTAACACCTTAAACATCCTCCCCCTTAAGGTGCCCCTTTTAATCTTAACAATAAATACGTGATAGCCCTTACTTTAGGGAATGCGACATCATTATGTTAGCCATCACTTATATGATACCCCTTCTATAAATGATCAAATAGCACCTAAAATGTTTAAGCAATAAACAAACCAATGTATACTTTAGTCTCAAATTGCTAATAAATTCATATATAACAAGACGATAAATTCTCAATAATAATAATAACGAGAATTTAAGAAGCTGAAGAGGATTGACGTGTCTAGCCCGACTTTAACGAATCAGGTTATGGAGATCATCCGACAAGATATCTTGCTCGGTAAACTGACTCCAGGCCAAAAGCTCGTTGTTGCTGATCTTAAAGAGCGATACAACGTAGGCGCATCTCCAATTAGAGAAGCCTTAGTACAATTATCATGGAAAAAGTACGTTAAATTTGCACCACAAAAAGGATGTTGGGTCGCCCCCGTTTCAATTGAAGAACTACAAGATCTTTTTAGTGCTAATAATGTTATCTCTCGAGAGCTACTAACACGTGCGATCACACAAGGTGATGAAGCTTGGGAACTCAATATCTTAACGACCTATCACAAACTCAGTCGCTTAGATCCAGCACTTGATGACACTGATTTATCAGAATGGGAGCAACGACATAGTGATTTTCATACCGCTATTTTAACCAGTACCAACTCTCCTGTAATGCTTGATATCTATAATGATATCTATGATCAAATAAAACGTTATCGTCATATTTGGGTGAGTAAAACACGACAAGCTGAAGATCGTTACAACGATCAAGGGGAACACGAAGCCTTAATGAAAGCAGTCCTTGATCGTGATATAGAGCTCGCACAGAAAATCATGCAGACCCATTTTGAAAGAGCGGTTGATGATATAAAAAACCACCTCTAACCTTTTCAATACTAAATAAAAAGCTCGTTAATACAATTAACGAGCTTTTTTGATTACCAGCCAAAGATCTCTTTATGGTGGGTGTTTAACAGTAATACAACTAACAAAAAGTAAATTGCACTCACTTTACAGCCTAAAATAACGAGAATAGCTGTGGTTAATCGGACCAAAAATTGCCGCAGCATCGCTTACCTCATATGGTATAAGCGCTTCCCTGCCTTCTGCTCCTTACTAAAGGTTAGTCGATATCTATGTATTAAAAAAACAAAAGCCGATTGCTTATTACGACAATCGGCTTTGTTAATAAGTGCGCTATACAATTACGCCTTTAATGCACGCTCTCCTCGAGCCATGCCTACTACGCCACTTCGAGCGACTTCAATAATTTCTGTCGCTTCACCTACTGCCGCTAGAAATGCATCAAGTTTTTCACCTGTACCGATTAATTGAATCGTATAAATTTGGCTTGTCACATCAATAATCTGTCCACGGAAAATATCTGCAGTACGTTTAACTTCTGCTCGCGCAAAACCACTTGCTTTGACTTTGGTAAGCATTAATTCACGCTCAACATGCTCTGATTCAGTAATGTTACTGACTTTTAAAATATCAATCAGCTTATGAAGGTGTTTTTCAATTTGCTCATAAGCCGATTCATTTTTCACATTGGTCGTGATGTTCAAACGAGACAACGTTGGATCGTCAGTCGGCGCAACAGTAAGTGACTCGATATTGTAACCACGTTGAGAAAATAGCCCCACCACACGAGATAATGCGCCCGGTTGGTTTTCAAGTAATACTGAAATAATTCTACGCATTATGTTCTCTCCGTCTTGCTTAACCACATCTCATTCATTGCACCACCACGGATAAGCATTGGGTAAACATGCTCTGTTTCATCAACACTGATATCAATAAAGACTAATTTATCTTTTAGTGCTAACGCTTTCTCTAGTTCACTTTCTAATTTATTAGGATCTGAAATTCGCACACCGACATGGCCATAAGCTTCAGCGATAGCCGCAAAATCAGGCACAGAGTCCATGTATGAATGAGAGTGGCGACCTTGATAGATCATATCTTGCCACTGTTTTACCATGCCTAGGAATCGGTTATTTAAGTTAATAATCTTAACTGGGATATCATATTGCAGCGCCGTAGATAGCTCTTGAATATTCATCTGAATACTGCCATCACCAGTTACACACACCACTTCTTCATCAGGCAAAGCAAACTTCACTCCCATCGCAGCAGGCAAACCAAAACCCATCGTGCCTAAACCACCAGAGTTAATCCAACGACGTGGCTTATCAAACGGGTAATAAAGCGCGGCAAACATTTGATGCTGACCAACATCAGAAGAGACATAAGCTTCGCCATTCGTTAAGCGGTGAAGCACTTCAATGACTTGCTGTGGTTTAATACGATCGCCATCAGTGTCATAACTTAAACATTCACGTTCACGCCACGATTCAATTGATTGCCACCATTGCACGATCTCTTGTTGATCATTTTTAACTTCATGCTCTTTCAATAATTTAAGCATGCTATTTAATACGGTATCCGCCGATCCCACGATAGGAATATCTGCTGATACGGTTTTAGATATTGATGAAGGATCAATATCTATGTGCATGATCGTTGCGTCAGGGCAGTACTTTTCTAAGTTGTTGGTCGTACGATCATCAAAACGCACCCCAATACCAAATATAAGATCTGCGTTATGCATTGCCATATTCGCTTCATAAGTGCCATGCATACCCAACATACCTAAACACTGTTTATGTGTACCAGGGAATGCCCCTAACCCCATCAGGGTATTTACAACAGGAATGTTTAATGACTCAGCAAGCTCAATCAATTGCTCGCTACACGATGACATGATGGCACCGCCACCGACATACAATACTGGCTTTTTCGCAGATAATAGCGCTTTAACACCACGTTTAATTTGTCCTTTATGACCTTGGGTCGTCGGATTATATGAACGTAAGGAAATCGATTCTGGATATTGATATGGATATGCTTCAGCAGGGTTTAACATATCTTTAGGGATATCAACCACAACAGGACCAGGACGGCCTGTAGATGCTATATAGAAGGCTTTTTTGATGATTTCAGGGATGTCTTCAGGTTTGGTTACAAGAAAGCTATGTTTAACGACTGGGCGTGAGATCCCAACCATGTCACATTCTTGGAATGCATCGTTACCAATTAAGCTACTCATTACCTGCCCTGATAACACGACCATAGGAATTGAATCCATATAAGCCGTTGCAATACCAGTAATAGCATTCGTTGCGCCAGGACCAGAGGTCACCAGTACAACACCTACATCACCCGTAGCACGCGCATAGCCGTCTGCCATATGAACTGCAGCTTGTTCATGACGAACAAGAACATGTTCAATATCGCTTTTCTCATGAAGGGCATCGTAGATATCAAGAACAGAGCCACCAGGGTAGCCGAATATATGCTTAACGCCTTGATCGATCATAGAACGTACGATCATATCAGCGCCGGACAACATCTCCATATTTTGTCTCCAGGTCGATGAAACATAGTTAGGGCTTATTTTTAGCCTAATAAACGCCATGAATAATTCATGCTATGTATACTGCGCAATGCCATAACAACACACAGTTACCTGCAACAACTTTAACGCTTTTGCAGCATTTGAATCTAGAGGAAAAGTCGACTTTGATTTTAAAATCTTAAAAATTGCTGTTTTATGACTTTTTACAGGTCAATAAAACCATCTAGGCACATTAATAACCACTGCATAGTTTTATTGCCAAATATGTTACTGGATAAAATAAAAAAGGAGCCATAACGGCTCCTTAATTTATTAAAAATAAAACATTACTTGTCTTTATGAGAGGCCTTTTTATGGCTTTCCTCATACATATGTTCAATTTCTTTGTGATAACGATCTTGAATCACTTTTCGACGAAGTTTTTGAGTCGGCGTTAACTCGCCTTTGTCCATCGAAAATGATTTAGGTAACAATGTAAATTTTTTCACTTGTTCAAAACGTGCTAAATCTTTTTGTAGCTCCACAACACGCTTTTCAATCAACTCGACAATTTGGCTATGTTTGATCAGCTCTAAACGGTCTTTGTATTTGATATTTAATTCGCGTGCATGTTCTTCAAGCGTTTCAAAACACGGAACAATCAAGGCTGATACAAACTTACGAGTATCAGCAATCACAGCTATCTGCTCAATAAAGTGATCTTTACCTATCGCACCTTCAATCACTTGCGGTGCAATATATTTACCACCAGACGTCTTCATTAACTCTTTAATACGATCTGTGATAAACAAGTTACCTTGATCATCAAGATAACCCGCATCACCGGTTTTCAAGAAGCCATCTTCAGTGAAATTTTTCGCGGTTTCTTCTGGCATATTGTAATAGCCACGCATAATCATTGGACCACGAACTAAAATTTCATTCTGCTCGCCAATTTTAACTTCAGCACCAGGCATTGGCATACCAATAGAATCAGGGTTATAACAGCTGTCATCCCAACAAGAAACCGTCGCTGTGGTTTCTGTCATGCCGTAACCTAACTTAACGTTAATTCCAATCGCATGAAAAAAGCGTCCAATGCCCGCATCTAATTTCGCACCACCACATGGCATAAATTTAATATTACCACCGAGTACTGCCTGTAGTTTAGATAGCACCACTTTCTCGGCTAACGCATAAGACTTCTTCAATAACCAAGATGGCTCACGACATTCTTGACGGGCAGCAGACATCTTAGCGCCCATGTTCACCGCCCAGGTAAATATCATTTTGCGGTGTAAGGGTGCGCGAGAGACTTTATCGTGAATACCTGAATAGATTTTTTCAAATACACGAGGAACCGCTGACATATAGTGCGGTTTCACCGTGATTAATGCTTCTTTTAATTTATTCGTATCTGATAGGTAGCAATTTACAACACCACGATGTAGTGCGTAAAACGTCCATGCGCGTTCAAAGACATGCGATAACGGTAAGAAGCATAATGACGTATCACCTTCATCTAATGCTAAACGTTGATCATGTGCTTCAATCTGAGAAGCAATATTTGCATAGTCTAACATGACCCCTTTCGGCGTACCGGTTGTACCCGAGGTATAAATCAGTGTGATCAGATCATCCATTTGTTTTTCAGCTAAACGAGTATCAAGTTCTAGCTGATACTCACCACTTGCTTGCTTAACAAACTCATTATAATGACACGCCAATGGATGTTCTGGGATCGTAACATCGTCAGACAATGCAACAATGCGTTCAAGCTGAGGACATTGCGCTGCAATTTCAACAGCCGCATCCATTTGAGCTTGCTCGCCAACAAAAAGTACTTTTACACTTGCGTCTTGAAGAATATAAGCCGCTTGCTGCGCTGTACTTGTTGGATAAATAGGAACGGTAATACAACGATTGTATAACGCGGCAAAATCAGCAACAGTCCAACGAGGCATATTGTTTGCGAATATGCCAACTTTATCTTGTACTTGTAAGCCTTGGCACAATAATGCTAAAGCCAGTTGCTGAATTTGCTCACCAAAACAATTCCAACTAATATCTTGCCACTCACCATCGACTTGATGACGTAATGCAGGCTTATCACCTAAGCGAGAAACTTGACTGCGAATGCGGTGAACAATATGAAAATCGTGTTGTGCCATAAGTACTCTATTTTTTTAGCTTACACTTGTAAGCTTATTCGAGATATGCAGTCTACAATTCAGCCTATAAAAAGCCAACCATAATGCACATAAAATTATATTTCCCAACGCTTACCCGCTACTCTACGCCTTGTGAATAAAGGCTATCAAACGACTTTTTAATCAAAAAGCAAAAGTGTAAGAATCTATAAATAACATGGTTGAAGAACGAAAAAATCAACCTTATTTCACGTTGCGGCATTATTCATATTGCGAAACAGCAGACAACTCTTACCACTATAATATCGATAGCTTTTAACCAAAAAAGGTCAGCAATTGTGCTGACCTTCACGTTTATATCATGGGGTTTATTACGTTAAATCGCCACAAATTGTCATTAGCTGATCTCGCATCCAGATATTGCCTTTATCCTTTTGTGTAGATTCATGCCAACTTAGGTAACCGCTAATTTTGTTATTCGCAAAGGGAAGCTCTAACACTTTTAAGTGTAGGTTATCAGCCACAGATTCTGCTAACCAACGAGGCGCTACCGCTATTAATTCAGATTGACCGACCACATACATGATATTGCTTAAACTCGCACCTTGATAAGCTTCATTGTAACTGTGCGCTTGATTGTAAATATGATCGGCAAAACCTTTAATTTCAGGGTTCGTTTTTAATACGGCGTGCATTTCATGATTAAATTCAGCTTCAGAAATACTGTCATGTAAACGGGGGTGATTTCCAGATGCGATAACAACAAGTTCATCACTGAATAATTCTGTGCTACAAAAACCTTGTTCATCAAAGCGTACATAATCAATCACAAAATCAATTTCTTGATAACGCAATTTCTGTGCTAATCCGGCTTCAAATTCTGCTTCAAGTTGAAGACGTAAATGAGGAGCTTGGGAGTGCATTTCTTTTAAAATCTGAGGTGCAAAACGTATGTCTGAGGGGCTGCAAATTGCCAACTTAAAAGTACGGCTAGATGTCATTGGATTAAAGATAGAACATGGCAACTCATTCTTCACTAATTGCAGTGCTTGGCGAAGTGGACCAAACAATTGTTTTGCGCGTTGCGTGGGTTGAATACCGCGACCATGACGAATAAATAGCTCATCATTAAACATTACTTTAAGGCGCGCAACTGCATTACTTACCGCAGGTTGTGACATACCTAGATTATGTGCAGCGCGAGTAATGTTCTGCTCTTGCATTACGGCGTCAAAAACAGTTAATAAATTAAGATCAACACTACGTAATGTTGATTCCATTGAGTAACTTTCTGTTGGGAAAACTGACGCTGTTTTACGTGTCATATTATGCCTCTAAATTTATGAGTTCATCGGCACGTCCTATGCCTTCAGTAACTTAGAAGCTTAATTATTGCTTCTAATCTAAACCCGCTTGATTTGGGATGAGACCAGTATTATCCAAACAAATTGATGAGACTAATAATAGAATATAAGTGATTATGAAGATTGTATGAATTAATCCACATTCAGAAATATAAACATTAAAAAATCATAATCTTAAATCAAACATAAAATAAATAAAAAAAGATATGAATAAAATTTTAGACCTTTTTTTAAGGTGAAAAGCGATAACAAATTCAAGAATAATCAGTAATTTTTCTATTAATTCATTTCACCAATGATTTAATAAGCGAAGGTGTTGTCGTAATATATTGGCTTTCAGGGTAATGCTCAGACATTGCTTCAGCAACTGATTCTGGAAACTCGACTTGCTGCCATAACTCTTCTTTTAGCGTATCAAGATCATGCCACTCCTTATTAAGTAACCACTTACTAACTTCACTTGCGACATCTGGGATTTTAACCCGCCCAACACTCTCGCTATCAAGCCAAACTCGCATCGTCGTCACATCTAATGATGGAGTAACATGCGCTAATCCCATCATCGCTAACGTGGCAACATTACTACTTTGTTCAAATTGCCCTTGGAGTGGTTTTAACAATAATTTTTTCCCTAGAGAAATGGCCTCTGAAGGCAGTTCAAAACCACCGTTTGCCACAACACCTTTACAGCAATGTAAATGGTGATGAAAACCCTCTCGACTTAATGGTTTCAACTGCACGTTTTGCCATTGTGATTTACTCTCAATATCGGGGTGATAACAAACAAAATTCACTTGCTGGAAATGAGAGAGTAAATCGGTAATTTGAGAAAGTGACTCAAAGGGTAAATACACCAAAATAAATGGTTTTTGCTGACAACTTGGTGTATCAAAACAAGGAATAATTGGCGGTAATATTGGGCAGTTAAAATGGTGCCAATGCAGACCAATTTGATATTGAGTCGGAGCAAAATAACGTGTAAGTAATCGATCAAATACGCTTTCATTCGCTTTTGGCACATCATGCAGGAAAGCAGCTTGATGACTTAACGAGAGACTGGGCACTTTCTGCTGTTTTGCAGCCCATGCCGTAATGGGCTCAAAATCATTCAACACAAAATCATAACGAGATAAATCTAACGTTTTCACCTCTTGTCGAAATTGCCGTAAATTAAGCTGATGCCATGTTTTTAACCGTTGGATACAGCCTTGTTCGGTAACGAAAGTCAACCCTTTTCCCAATTGATAATCACCAAAGCAGGCCATATCAAAAAACTTATCTCTTTCTCGCCCTGAAAAATAATAATCAACCTCACAATCTAATCCATCAAAAGCACGTGCCATTTCACGAGCTCGAGAAATATGGCCATTACCCGTACCTTGGATCCCATAAAGTATTTTCATTGTATGTTCCTTACAAGATATAACCGGCTAATTCGAAACAAGCAAAACCTAATAATGCGCCAGCAATGATATCGCTAAGATAATGTACCCCCAGCAATACACGGGAGAAGCCAATGCAGCTTGCCCATAGCCACACCATTTCACTATACGAAGGATAAAAGCTTGAAATTAAGGCGGCCATCATAAAAGCCGCCGCAGTATGACCTGATGGCAAGCTATAGCGATCTGAGGGTTTAATAAAGGAGGGTAAACTAACCGGACGACTGCGTTTAAAGCTGTTTTTGAGCAACCAATACAATGGGAGTTCAATCAAAAACATCAACAAACCATAAAAAATGAAAGCCCCCCCCTGTTGTTGATCACCCCACCATATGAGCAAGCCAATCATGGCATATAAGTGACCATCACCGGTTCGTGAAACAATACGGCTAATTTTAGCCAATGGAATATTAAATCGATGACAGAGACATAGCGTTGAAAACGCATAATCAAAACGCTGAATAGGGGTAAGTAATGTCATCATTGTTCTCCTTTTTATAACTATCACTAGGATAAAAAGGACTTGTGACAACAAGGTGAAACTTCAAAGGAGAGTCAGTGACAATCTAGAAGAAAAGAGAATTACGTAAATTGTTAATAATTTGACAACTATTTATCATTAAATGTTATTGCCCTATCATCTCTGTTTTTTTCCCTTATTTATGGAAAAACATATCGCAATAATTAAAAATCAATTAGTTACCGCCATAATTGTAAAATAAACGTAATTATTGGTTGACCTTTGACCTGTCTATTTGGTATTCATTTGTTAATCAACTTTATATAAGTGTGTATAAAATGAAAAAACGTTTCTCTTTACTCCTTAGCCTCCTCCTTATCGTGACTTAAATCGCGCGGGTTGCTTTTGAGTGGGAAACGCCACTAAAGATTTTAAAACCCGCGCAACTTGCGCGGGTTTTTTCATATATCGACTAGCGCAAGTGAATGCGAACTAACCTGTAACGGTAATAGATTAAAAGGAAGTAGCAATGAAAGATCAGGTCATTATTTTCGATACTACGCTACGTGACGGTGAACAAGCGTTATCGGCAAGCCTTACCGTAAAAGAAAAACTACAGATCGCATACGCATTAGAGCGTTTAGGCGTTGATGTGATTGAAGCAGGCTTTCCTGTTTCATCCCCTGGCGATTTTGAGTCAGTACAAACTATCGCGAAACACATCAAAAACAGTCGTATTTGTGCTTTATCACGAGCAGTAGCAAAAGATATTGATGTAGCGGCAGAGTCATTGAAAGTCGCAGAAGCTTTCCGCATTCACACCTTTATCTCAACCTCAACCGTTCACGTACAAGACAAGCTACGTCGTAGCTATGATGATGTCATTGATATGGGTGTCGCAGCTGTAAAGCGCGCGCGTAATTATACTGATGATGTTGAGTTTTCATGTGAAGATGCGGGCCGTACACCAATTGATAATCTGTGCCGCATGGTAGAAGCCGCTATCGATGCGGGCGCTAACACCATTAACATCCCTGATACCGTGGGCTACACCCTGCCAAGCGAATTTGGCGGCATTATCACTCAACTATTTAACCGCGTTCCAAATATCGATAAGGCAGTGATTTCTGTTCACTGTCACGATGATTTAGGCATGTCTGTTGCCAACTCAATGGCGGCCGTTCAAGCGGGTGCTCGTCAGGTAGAAGGAACCATTAATGGTCTAGGTGAGCGTGCAGGTAACTGCTCACTAGAAGAAATTGCGATGATCATCAAAACGCGTCAGGAGTTACTGGGCGTTACAACCAATATCAAACACGATGAAATTCACCGTACCAGTAAAATGGTTAGTCAGTTGTGTAATATGCCAATTCAAGCCAATAAAGCGATTGTTGGTGCTAATGCCTTTAGTCACTCATCGGGTATCCACCAAGATGGGATGCTAAAAAATAAAAACACCTATGAAATCATGACGCCTGAATCGATTGGCCTTAAAAACCAAGCACTAAACCTAACCAGTCGCTCTGGTCGTGCGGCAGTTAAAAGTCACATGGATGCATTGGGCTACACCGAGAAAGAGTATAGCCTAGATAAACTGTATGCTGATTTCTTAAAACTGGCTGATCGAAAAGGCCAAGTGTTTGATTATGACTTAGAAGCACTGATGCATTTTTCTAACCTTCGTGATGAAGATGACTACTTCAAGCTGAACTACCTAAGTGTTCAGTCGGGTAGTGTGATGGCCACCACCAGTATCAAACTATTGTGTGGTGACGAAGAAAAATGTGAAGCGGCGGTCGGTAATGGTCCTGTCGATGCGTTATACCAGTGTATTTACCGCCTAACAGGTTATGACATTGTACTGGATAAATTTGATTTAACCGCAAAAGGCGAAGGCGAAGACGGCTTAGGACAAGCTGATATCATCGCTAATTATAAAGGCAGAAAATACCACGGAACGGGCTTAGCAACCGATATTGTAGAAGCGTCTGGTCAAGCGTTACTGCACGTTATCAATAGCATTCACCGTGCAGATCAAATTGAAGAAATAAAGCAGCGCTCAGCAACTCACTAGTTGATAACGCTTACAGCGACTCACGAATTTATACTTTTAAACAATTATGGAGAGCAAGATACCATGGCTGGTTCTTACAATATTGCAGTTTTACCCGGTGACGGGATTGGTCTAGAAGTGATGCAACAGGCACATAAAGTGCTAAATGCAATCGAGGCTAAATTTAATCTAACCTTTAATCGTACAGAATATGATGTAGGTGGTATTGCTATCGATAATCATGGCTGCCCACTACCTGATGCTACTCTAAAAGGCTGTGAACAATCCGATGCCGTATTATTTGGCTCTGTTGGTGGCCCTAAGTGGGAGCATTTAGCACCTAACGATCAACCTGAACGTGGTGCTCTTCTACCACTTCGTAAACACTTCCAATTATTTTGTAATCTACGTCCAGCTCAAATTCACCGTGGCTTAGAGAAGTTCTCTCCGCTACGCGCTGATATTTCAGAGCGTGGTTTTGATATTGCTGTTGTGCGTGAGCTCACTGGCGGTATTTACTTTGGTCAGCCAAAGGGCCGCGAAGGTGAAGGCGCACAAGAAAAAGCGTTCGATACTGAAGTCTACTACCGCTATGAAATTGAACGTATTGCAAAAATTGCGTTTGAATCAGCTCGCTTACGCAGCAAAAAAGTCTGCTCTATTGATAAAGCTAACGTCCTACAGAGCTCTATTTTATGGCGTGAAGTCGTAGAAGAAATCGCAAAAGATTACCCTGATGTGACGTTAACTCATATGTACATTGATAACGCGACCATGCAGCTGATCAAAGATCCTTCTCAATTTGATGTCATGCTATGTTCAAATATCTTCGGCGATATCATCTCGGATGAATGTGCAATGATCACAGGCTCTATGGGTATGTTGCCTTCAGCTAGCCTTAACCAAGATAAGTTTGGTATGTACGAGCCTGCCGGCGGTTCAGCACCGGATATTGCAGGTAAAAACATTGCAAATCCAGTCGCGCAGATCCTATCAGCAGCACTGATGCTTCGTTACAGCCTAGGTGAAGAAACAGCAGCGCGTGCTATCGAACAAGCGGTATCACAAGCGCTGGAAGCTGGGGAGTTAACTGCCGATCTTGCGAGTGATAAACCAGCACTCACCACCAGTGAAATGGGCGATAAGATCGCAGCCTACATTCAACAAGCATAAGGGAGCATTGAGCAATGTCGAACACTAATAATAACGCTTCAGCTTCACCTAAAACGCTTTATGAAAAAGTTTACGATTCCCATGTTGCCGTTGCAGCAGAAGGGGAAAACCCGATCTTATATATCGACCGTCACCTTGTACATGAAGTGACATCCCCGCAAGCTTTTGATGGCTTGCGTGAGAAGGGTCGTAAAGTGCGTCAAGTATCAAAAACATTCGCCACGATGGATCACAACGTTTCTACCCAAACTAAAGATATCAATGCATCGGGGGAAATGGCACGTATTCAAATGGAAACACTGGCAAAAAACTGTGAAGAGTTTGGTGTCACCCTGTATGATTTAAACCACAAATATCAAGGCATTGTACACGTCATGGGGCCTGAGCTGGGTATTACTCTGCCGGGTATGACCATTGTTTGTGGTGACTCACACACCGCGACTCACGGTGCCTTTGGCGCACTGGCTTTCGGTATTGGTACCTCGGAAGTAGAACATGTCTTAGCCACCCAAACCTTAAAACAATCTCGTGCGAAAACCATGAAGATTGAAGTTAAAGGTAAAGTAGCTGAAGGCATTACAGCAAAAGACATCGTCCTTGCCATCATTGGTAAAACAACCGCAGCTGGCGGTACTGGCTATGTGGTTGAGTTCTGTGGCGAAGCAATCACAGACCTTACAATGGAAGGTCGTATGACCGTTTGTAATATGGCGATTGAACTAGGCGCTAAAGCAGGTTTAATTGCACCGGATCAAACGACCTTTGATTATATTAAAGATCGTGAATTTGCCCCGAAAGGCGCAGACTTTGATGCCGCAGTAGAATACTGGACATCATTGAAATCCGATCCGAACGCCGAGTTTGATGCCGTTGTAACGCTCGATGCTAAAGACATAAAGCCGCAAGTGACATGGGGAACAAACCCAGGTCAAGTGATTGCCGTTGATGAGCCAATCCCTGCCCCTGAAAGCTTTAACGATCCCGTTGAAAAAGCCTCTGCAGAAAAAGCATTAGCTTACATGGGACTAGAAGCTGGCAAAGCCCTGTCTGATTTTGCCGTTGATAAAGTCTTTATTGGTTCATGCACTAACTCACGTATTGAAGATATGCGCGCAGCAGCAGCCATTGCCAAAGGGCGTAAAGTTGCCGCTAACGTACAAGCTTTAGTCGTTCCAGGCTCAGAGCAAGTGAAAGCACAAGCTGAAAAAGAAGGGCTTGATAAAATCTTCATTGAAGCAGGCTTCGAATGGCGACTACCCGGTTGTTCAATGTGTCTGGCAATGAATAACGATCGCTTAGGTCCCGGTGAGCGTTGTGCGTCAACCAGTAACCGTAACTTTGAAGGCCGTCAAGGTCGTGATGGGCGTACTCATCTAGTTAGCCCAGCCATGGCAGCAGCAGCGGCATGTGCCGGACATTTTGTTGATATTCGCCAACTAGATGCCGCATCGGTGTAACAAAAGGATTTGAACATGACAGGTTTTAAACAACACACAGGTTTAGTTGTACCGCTAGATACGGCAAATATTGATACCGATGCGATTATTCCAAAACAGTTTTTGCAGAAAGTAACCCGAACTGGATTTGGTAAGCACCTTTTCCATGATTGGCGTTTTCTAGATGATGCAGGCGAGCAGGCAAACCCTGACTTTATTATGAACGCCCCTCGCTACCAAGGCGCGAGTATTTTACTGGCGCGTGAAAACTTTGGTTGTGGCTCTTCTCGTGAACATGCACCGTGGGCGCTTGCTGATTACGGTATCCAAGTTATGATTGCGCCAAGCTTTGCCGATATTTTCTATGGTAATTCGATCAATAACCAAATGGTGCCCGTACGTCTCTCTGAGCAAGACGTTGACACTTTATTTAAGTATGTCGATGAAAATGAAGGCGCACAGATCACGGTTGATCTTGAAAAAATGATCGTCAGTGCGGATGGTAAAGAGTACACCTTTGAAATTGATGAATTCCGTCGTCACTGCCTATTAAATGGCTTAGACAATATCGGTTTGACACTGCAACACGAAGATAAAATTACAGACTTTGAAAACCGTATTCCTCGCTTCTTAGCGTAATCGTACATCATCTGAAATCGGACGCCCTGTTTAATATAAACAGGGCGTTTTTATTTAAAATATCAAAAAGATAATGAAATTAGCCAATACTTATTACGGTCTTAATCAATATTGTTACTTATTATATTAATAGGAAAAATATGCGTATTGTTATTGCCACTTGGCTGCTGTTATTCACTCTGCCGATCTTTGCTGCGCCAAAATCCGAACTCTGGTCATATTGGCAACCTCATGATCCTAAAAACACAAACAAGATCAGTCATCAAGATTGGCAGCAACTACTCGATAAATATCTTGTCATTCAACCGGATCAAACCTTATTTCGTTATAACCAAGTATCAAGTGCAGATAAACAAAAGCTAGCAACTTATATTAAGCGACTCAGTGCCCAAAATCCTCACCGTTATAATCGTAATGTTCAATTTGCCTATTGGGTTAATTTATATAACGCCCTAACCGTTCAATTAATTATTGATAATTACCCTGTAAAATCAATCACTAAACTTGGAGGTTTATTTAGCTTTGGGCCATGGGATCAAACCATTATTACCATTAATAATAAAAAGCTAACTTTAAACGATATTGAACATCGGATCTTACGCCCTATCTGGCAAGATCCTAGGATCCACTACGCAGTCAACTGTGCCAGCCTCGGTTGCCCTGATTTACTGCCTAAAGCGTTTAATAGCGATCGATTAGACTCCCAGTTAGATCAAGCTGCAACACGTTTTATTAATAGTGAAAAAGCAATAAAAATAACAAAAAATGGCATCACACTGTCATCTATCTATGATTGGTATCAAGCTGATTTTGGATCGTTAATTGAGTTACAACAACACCTTAATCATTATCGTATTACGCCTAACCTACAATTCACTCAGATCCATTACATCTATAATTGGCAACTTAATCAGAAGCTATAACTTCGATACAGTTGCAGGTACAATAGTCTGTTCTCATTGGGGAGCCATTTGGCTGAGATTGTTAGGCATACGTGCTTTATAGCAGGACCCATTGAACCTGAACCAGGTAATGCTGGCGTAGGAATTGAGATGCTCGAACATGCTTTCGAGCTCGCTGACCATTGCATGATGCAACAGCACTCAAACCTGTGCCGCTCTCTCTTTCAATTTTTGTCCCAAGGATGCAGGACATCTCGGAGCGCATAGTGAAAAAAATAAACACTCTTCTTCCCCTAATCTCTCTGTCATTAGTTGCAAGCTCAGCTTTCGCCTCAGACAATACTCTTAATGTTTATACCTACAGCTCCTTTGCTTCCGACTGGGGTCCTGGTCCTGTAGTAAAGAAAGCGTTTGAAAAACAATGTAATGGTTGTACGGTCAATTTTGTTTCTTTAGAAGATGGCGTATCGATTTTAAATCGCGTTCGTCTTGAAGGGAAAAACAGTAAAGCAGATGTGTTATTAGGGCTAGATAACAACCTAATGACAGAAGCGAAAAATACCGGCCTATTAGCAAAAAGTGATGTTGATACCAGTAAGCTCACGCTTCCTAAAGGTTGGAGTGATGATACTTTCATCCCTTATGATTACGGCTATTTTGCCTTTGTGTATGACAGCGATAAACTGAAAAACCCACCAGCGAGTTTAGATGCTCTGATCAAAGATCAAAATATCAGCGTTATCTATCAAGATCCTCGTACTTCAACCCCAGGCCAAGGTCTTATGTTATGGATCAAATCGGTCTACGGTGATAAAGCCCCTGAAATGTGGCAGCAACTAGCGAAACACACAGTGACCGTCACTAAGGGCTGGTCTGAAGCCTATAACATGTTCTTAAAAGGCGAATCAGATATGGTGCTTTCTTACACCACATCACCGGCCTATCACATCATTGCTGAAGACAAACACCAGTACAAAGCGGCTAACTTCAAAGAAGGCCATTACATGCAAGTTGAAGTGGCAGCAAAAATGAAAAATAGCCCACATCCAAAGCTTGCCGATCAATTTATGCAATTTATTGTAAGTGATGCTTTTCAGTCACAAATCGCTACTCACAACTGGATGTATCCAGTAACAAAGCAAAGCCTACCGAAAGGTTTTGATGAACTCACCGTACCAAGCAAAGCACTTGAATTTAGTGCCGACGAAGTGGCAACGCATCGCAAAGCCTGGATCCGAGAGTGGCAGCAAGCCCTCACTCAGTAATGGTTTAAGACTTTGAACAAACGCATTACCTTATTGCCCGGCATTATCAGTGCCGGGCTGATCACTTTTGTTGTTGTTGCCGCGCTCACCGCCTTAATCAGCCAAGCTAACGACTGGCAACTATCAACACTATGGCATGATCCTTATCTGCGACATGTAACTGGATTTAGCTTCTATCAAGCCATCTTGTCGACTCTATTTAGCATCATCCCAGCGATTCCCATTGCTTATGCACTCTCACGACGGCAGTTTGTAGGAAAAGCTCTGCTATTACGTTTATTTGCGATGACGCTCGTGATACCCGTATTGGTTGCTGTTTTTGGGTTATTATCGATTTATGGCAAAAGTGGATTGATCAGCCATAACCTAGAAATACTAGGCTTACCGCCATTAAACATTTACGGTTTAAGCGGGATTTTACTGGCTCACGTATTTTTAAACCTGCCACTGACCGTGCGTTTTCTACTGCAAAGTCTCGATGGTATCCCTGCAGATCAACATCAGCTTGCAGCGCATTTAAGTATTACTGGCTGGAGTAAATTTCGCTTAATTGCATGGCCTCGACTACGCCAACAACTGCCGCATATCGCGGGTTTAGTCTTTATGTTGTGCTTTACCAGCTTTGCCGTGATCATGTCGCTTGGCGGTGGCCCTAAATCAACCACTATCGAGCTCGCCATTTATCAAGCGTTGCGTTATGACTTCGATTTAGCGACAGGGGCTATTTTAGCCTTATGGCAAATGCTACTTTGCTGCTCATTAGTACTTTTTACCCAACGTTTTGCTAAACCGCTTTCCACCCTCAACGGCTCTATCAGCAAAAATGTAGTGAATTATAACGATACATGGCGCGCTAAATGTTGGGATGTATTCTGGATCATTTGTGCGTTAATGTTTGTTATACCACCGATCATAGCCGTCTTTGTATCGGGTATTAACCATCAATTATTTAATATCTTAGAACAAAAGCAGTTATGGTCAGCAATCACTAACTCACTCCATATCGCACTATTTTCCTGCTTATTAGCATTTTGTCTTGGCGTCATGATCCTCATCACGAGTCGTAGCTTACGCTTAGCACGTAAAAAACTGGCTGCTGACGGGATTGAAATGATCGGCACAGTGATTTTAGTGACACCAGGGTTAGTGTTAAGTACTGGTATTTTTCTTTTACTGCGCCAATATACTGATGCTTACAGTGCTGCGTTTTGGGTTGTGGTCTGTGTTAATGCCCTAATGGCACTGCCCTATGTAATCAAAACATTAAGTCAACCAATGCTCCATCTCGCGCAGCAATATAATCCGTTATGTCGCAGTTTAGGGATGACGCATCTATCGCGATTACGTTTGGTTGAGTGGCGTGCGTTACGTGCCCCTATTGCCCAAGCTCTCGCTATTAGCTTTGTCTTATCTCTGGGGGATTTAGGTGCGATTGCATTATTTGGCAGTCAAGACTTTCAAACGCTGCCATTGTATTTATTTGAACTAATGGGCAGTTACCGAATGGATGCTGCTGCTGTTGCTGCACTGGTTTTACTGTTACTCAGCTTAGGTTTATTTAGTGCCGTCGAGTATCTTGTTGTTACTCGCCATCGCCAAGGAGTTCATCATGCTAAACATTAATCAACTCAACTATACCTACTTACCTCAACACAAAAATGAGGTTGCGATGGCGTTGAGCTTTGATGTTCAGCTTGAGCAGGGAGATATCGCTGCACTCATTGGCCCAAGTGGCGCAGGTAAAAGTACCTTATTCGCACTCATTGCTGGCTTTCTCGTCCCTGATAGCGGTGAGATCACCGTTAATAGCCAATCTATCTGTCAGCTAGAGCCTGCGCAACGTCCACTCTCGATGTTATTTCAAGAGCACAATTTATTTCCTCACCTCAGTGTATTTGAAAACATTGCGTTAGGTATCAACCCAAACCTTAAACTTACCGCAGAGCAAAAACAGCGAGTGACTAATTCAGCGAAACAAGTGGGGATTGATACCTATCTTGAGCGTTTACCTGAGCAGCTTTCTGGCGGGCAACGTCAGCGAGTAGCATTAGCGCGATGTTTATTACGAGAGCGCCCTTTGCTACTGCTTGATGAACCATTTTCGGCCCTTGACCCTGCACTGCGTGCGGAGATGTTAAACCTCGTTAAGCAATTAGCCACAACCCGTAATATGACGGTATTGATGATCACTCATAGTCCTGAAGATGCCGAAAAAATTGCCAATAAATGTATTTTTATTAATGAAGGTACTATCAAAGCGGTAGGAGAAACCTGTGATGTTTTATCTAATCCCGTATTACCTGAGCTTAAAAACTATCTCGGTTTAACCCTACCAGAAACATAACCGCAGAATGCAATAAGTAACAATATAAACAAAAAAGCGAGCACCCAATGTGCTCGCTTTTCTTATTCTTCTTGCTAGTGATTAAAGATTTTCTTCGGCAAATTCCGCTAGACGGCTTCGAACCACCCCGTTGAGATAAATATTGGCGCTACCTTCAAAGTTTTTAAAGCGCTCAACAATATAGGTTAATCCCGAGGTCACTGGGGATAGATAGTTGGAATCAATTTGAGCAAGGTTACCCGAACACACAATTTTTGTGCCTTCACCACATCGGGTAATAATGGTTTTAATTTGTGACGCTGTTAAGTTTTGACACTCATCGAGTAAAACAAAGGCATTTTGAATAGAACGCCCACGCATAAAGTTAATCGATTTAAATTGAATATTGGCTTTATCAAAAATGTACTTCATTGAGCCATCAGTACAAACATCATGCTTATGAAGTGCTTCCATAGTATCGGTAACCGCTGCCAGCCATGGCATCATTTTTTCTTCTTCGGTACCCGGTAGGAAACCAATCGACTCAGCGATTTCGGGTGTATTACGAGTGACAATAATTTTGTCATACATCCCTTTTTCAATGACCTGCTCAAGTGCTGCAGCCATTGCTAAAATGGTTTTACCACAGCCAGCAGGACCCGTTAAGATCACTAAATCAATCCGAGGATCAAGCATTGCATCTAGCGCCATCCCTTGATAAATATTTTTAGGATTAACGCCCCAAGCTTGTCGATGCATTAGTCGCTCTTGGCTAATGTCTTTAATGGTGACACTTTCATCATCAATACTTTGAACTCTAGCAGCAAAATCATTGCCTTCATCCAGTAGATATTGATTAACAAAGGGAGTTTCAAATAAGTTTTTAGGTAAGGTATGTAAGGTTGAACGACCTCTATTTTCCGACTGACACTCAGCAACATTTTCCCAAAAATCGCCATGATAGCGATGAAAGCCTTTGGTTAATAATGCGACATCATCAATCAACTGATCGGTACGATAGTCATCAACATACAAGACGCCTGCACCTTTGGCACGCAGTCGCATGTTGATGTCTTTAGTCACTAATACCACAGAACGTGGTGCATGTTTTTGTTGCAGAAAGAGAACGCTATTAAGAATACGATTGTCACCCGCCTTATCGCTAAAGGCATGGACGGTTTGTTTTACTTCATAGTCAGCAAAAATAGCAATAGTACCGCTATGAGCCACTTTGTCGTTGAAAGGAATACCAGCCGAAATTTGCTCTGGTGGTGCGTCGTGGAATATATCTTCAAGCGCACGTATCGCGACTCGAGCATCACGAGAAACATCACGCTTACTGTCTTTAATTCTGTCCAATTCTTCCAGAACCGTCATGGGAATAACCACGTCGTGTTCCTGAAAAGAAAAGAACGCCAGAGGTTCATGAAGCAGAATATTTGTATCAAGTACAAACAGTTTCCGTTCGGCGTCGTCCATAGGCACCTCCTTGGTAGTCTGGACAGCGATAATTAAGCTATCACTCTATTAGCTTACGTCAAAATTACCCATCTGGTTTAATTATGACGTCTTTCTTATTAAGCCCTCGGTAGATGAAAGTTTTATGATGATTTTACTGTGACCGATTTTCATCACTTTCACCGTGACCTTAATCACATCATGCAGTAACATGAGTCCCCTTTTTGAGCTATGCACAAATTTTAAATTCTAGCGTACACTTATCTTCAGTGTAGCTTATTAATACTTTGCACAGCTTATTGCAGTCTCTTTGATATCAAATAATTAGAAGGTTTCTACCACTATGCCATTTGCTTTGGGTCAACGTTGGATCAGTGATACAGAAAGTGATTTAGGTCTAGGTACCGTTGTCGCTCTTGAACCAAGAACGGTTACCTTGATGTTCCCCGCATCAGAAGAAAATCGCCTATATGCACGTAATGATGCCCCTGTTACCCGTGTCATGTTTAACGTTGGTGATGTGATTGAAAGCCATGAGGGTTGGTCACTAAAGGTAGAAGCGATCAACGAAGATAAAGGCGTGATCACCTACGTAGGTACGCGTACCGACACAGAAGAAGAAAATGTCGCGCTACGTGAACTTTTCTTAAGTCACCAAATTCGTTTCAATAAACCGCAAGATAAATTATTTGCCGGTCAAATTGATCGCATGGATCGTTTTGCACTGCGTTACCGCGCGCTGAAAAACCAATACGAGCAACTAAAAAGCCCATTACGTGGTTTATGCGGTATGCGTGCAGGTTTGATCCCACACCAGTTATATATTGCTCACGAAGTCGGTCGTCGCTATGCGCCGCGTGTTCTCCTTGCCGATGAAGTCGGTTTAGGTAAAACCATTGAAGCCGGTATGATCATCCACCAGCAGGTTCTATCAGGCCGTGCTGAACGTATTCTGATCGTGGTTCCTGAAACCCTACAACATCAATGGCTAGTTGAAATGATGCGTCGTTTTAACCTGCACTTTTCTATCTTTGATGAAGAGCGTTGTGTTGAAGCATTTGCTGATGCCGCTAACCCATTTGATACCGCGCAATATGTATTGTGTTCATTAGACTTTTTACGTAAAAGCCGTCGTCGTTTTGAACAAGCGCTAGATGCTGATTGGGATCTATTGGTTGTCGATGAAGCTCACCACCTTGAGTGGAGTGAAGATAAGCCTAGTCGTCAGTACCAAGTGATTGAAGCCTTAGCAGAAAAAACGCCAAGTGTGCTGCTACTAACCGCCACACCAGAGCAATTAGGTCGTGAAAGCCACTTCGCACGCTTACGTATTCTTGATCCTGATCGTTTTTACGACTATGAAGCCTTTGTTGAAGAAGAGCGTCAATACGAACCCGTTGCTGATGCTGTAACCCAACTGCTTGCTGGTGAAAAACTGAATGATGATGCGAAAAACACCTTAACCGAGCTGTTATCTGAGCAAGATATCGAGCCAATGTTACGTGTGATCGAAGACTCCGCTCAAGACGATCCTGAAGCATTAGCGGCGCGTCATGAATTGATCAACAACCTGATGGATCGTCACGGTACGGGTCGCGTATTGTTCCGTAATACCCGTTCAGCTATCACAGGTTTCCCTCAGCGTCATCTAAATATGTACCCGTTAGCAATGCCAACCCAATACACCACAGCCATGCGCGTTGCGGCAATGATGGGCGGTAAAATGGGTATCAATGAGAAAGCGATCAAGCTGCTTTACCCTGAAGATATCTACCAAGAATTTGAAGGTGAATCAGCAACATGGTGGAACTTCGATCCTCGTGTTAACTGGCTACTTGATATGCTAAAAGCCAACCGTAACGAGAAAGTGTTGGTGATTTGTTCTCGTGCGCAAACCGCATTAACCTTAGAACAAGCATTACGTGAACGTGAAGGCATCCGTGCTACTGTATTCCACGAAGGAATGTCGATTATCGAACGTGATAAAGCGGCGGCTTACTTTGCCCAAGAAGATGATGGCGCTCAGGTACTATTATGTTCTGAAATCGGTTCAGAAGGTCGTAACTTCCAGTTTGCAAACCAATTGGTGATGTTCGATTTACCAAGTAACCCTGATTTACTTGAGCAACGTATTGGTCGTTTGGATCGTATTGGTCAAAAGCGTGAGATAGAAATTCATGTACCTTACCTAGAAGGCACTTCTCAAGCTCTATTAGCCCGTTGGTTCAACGAAGGCTTAAATGCCTTTGAGGAAACTTGTCCGACTGGTCGTGCTGTCTATGAAGCGGTATGTGAAGATCTGATCACCTTACTTGCCAGTGACAAACACGATCTTGAAGCGCTTGAATCCGTTATTCAACGTAGCGCTGAAATGCACAATGAACTTAAAACCAAATTAGAGCAAGGTCGCGATCGCCTATTAGAAATTCATTCTAACGGGGGCGAAGAAGCTCAGCAGTTGGTTGAGAAGATCAGCGCTAAAGATGGTGATACTAACCTTGTGACTTTCGCACTGGGCTTATTTGATACCATTGGTTTAAACCAAGATGACAAAGGCGAAAACGCAATTGTTGTGACCCCATCAGAGCACATGATGGTGGCAAGCTATCCAGGCCTTCCTTACGACGGTTGTACCATCACTTTTGAACGTGATACTGCACTTTCTCGTGAAGATATCAACTTCATCAGCTGGGAACACCCAATGATCCAAGGCGGTATTGAATTACTGCTAAGTGAAGGCGTAGGTGCGACAGCAGTGTCATTGTTGAAAAACAAAGCACTGCCTGTTGGTACACTGCTACTTGAGCTTATCTATGTGGTTGACGCTCAAGCACCTAAGCAATCAGGTATTGGTCGTTTCTTACCAAAAACACCGATCCGTATTTTGCTTGATGGTAAAGGTAATAACCTATCAGCTAACGTTGAATTTGAAGGCTTTAACCGCCAACTTAGCCCAGTCAACCGTCACCTTGGCAGTAAGCTCGTTAACTCGGTTCAAAAAGATATTCATACTCTGATTGAGCACGCAGAGCGCGAGATCAGCAAAGAGCTTGATGTCGTACGAAGCCAAGCACAAGCTGAAATGGAAAACACGTTGCGCGCTGAGCTTGATCGCCTTCAAGCCCTGAAAGCGGTTAATCCGAATATTCGTGATGACGAATTAGAGCTAATTGAAAGCCAAATCATTGAGTTAACTAACTACATTGAAAAAGCACAAATCCAACTTGATTCACTGCGTTTGATCGTTGTTAGCCATAACTGATCAATAACTCATCATAACTAAATTAAGGCCGTGAATGTCATTACTGATATTCACGGCTTTTTTCTTTAATCACATCACCAAACATACCAATTTACTATTATTCATATTAATATTCGCCCCGTTGTTATTCATACCTATCCTACGAGTGCATCATGAAACCATTGCCAGTGTTGAACTACAATCCACCTACCGATCCATGGTTGGATACTCTTTTTCTTGATAGCGACATCATCGCCGTTAATAAGCCTGCTGGCATACTCTCAAACCCAGGACGTGCACCAGAGCATCACGACAGCATATTTGCTCGCGTTCTTGAAAAATACCCTAAGTCACAAATTGTGCACCGTTTAGATATGGGGACATCAGGCTTAATTGTGCTGGCTCTAAACAAAAAAGCGGAGTGTCATTTAAAAGCCCAGTTTCGTGAGCGAGAAACACAAAAAGTGTATTACGCTCGTGTGTGGGGACATATCGAACAAGACACAGGAACCGTGGATCTTCCCTTGATCTGTGATTGGCCTAACCGTCCACGCCAAAAAGTATGTTTTGACGATGGCAAGCCTTCTGTAACGCATTACGAAGTCTTAAGCCGTGATGAGAAAACAACCTTGGTCCGTTTACTGCCCGTAACAGGTCGTTCTCACCAATTGCGTGTTCACATGCAAGCATTAGGTCATCCGATTTTAGGCGATAAGTTTTATGCTAATGAGGAAGCAATGGTAGCCTCTCCTCGTTTACTGTTACACGCAGCAGAACTGACTTTTACGCATCCAGGAAGTGATCAACCGATGCATTTGTTTGCCCCTTGTGAGTTTTATCGAGAAGCGCCAACACAAACGATTTTTAGTAAATAAAACCACTGAGTAATCAGCAACTATCGCACGGAAGTTAGATCACGATAAAAAAGAATGCTAGCTTTGTTTTAACAAGCAAAAACCTAAACTAGCATTCTTCTTTTCACACCAAGCGGAACAAAGGTTCCATGGAGTCTAACAGTGGAACATATTGTATTTTTAGATCGTGCTACTATCCCAGCACACATTGATATTCCTCGCCCACAATCAGATCATCAATGGATTGAATATCAACGTACATCACCATCTCAAGTTATTGAACGTCTGCAACACGCAACTATCGCCATTTCTAACAAAGTCCAACTCACTGCTGATATTTTATCTCAACTGCCAAACCTGAAATTTATTGCCATCGGTGCGACAGGAACCAATAACGTCGATGTCGATTATTGTCACCGCCATAACATTCCGGTTTCCAATATTCGAGGTTATGCGACTCGCTCTGTTCCTGAGCACGTGCTCGCAATGATCTTTGCGCTAAAACGTAATTTAATGGGCTATCAGCAAGATATCATCGCGGGTGAGTGGCAGAAACAACAACAGTTCTGCTTTTTCACTCATCCAATTAGCGATATCGCAGGCTCAACAATAGGTATTGTTGGTAAAGGCAGCTTAGGGGTAGCGACAGCCAATCTTGCAACCGCGCTGGGGATGAAGGTGCTATTTGCAGAGCACAAGCACGTCACCACCTGTCGTGAAGGCTATACGCTGTTTAACGACGTATTACAGCAAGCCGATATCATCACCTTGCATTGCCCGCTAACAGATACCACTGAAGATCTTATCGCAAAAACAGAACTGGCACAGATGAAACCTAACGCTATTTTGATCAATACCGGACGTGGTGGACTGGTGAATGAGCAAGATTTAGTCGATGCATTGCTCGATAAAAAAATTGCCGGCGCTGGCTGTGATGTTTTTACTTCTGAGCCGCCAACTGATGATAATCCATTATTACAACAGGCACATTTGCCTAATCTATTACTAACCCCACATGTTGCATGGGGATCTGATTCCGCGATTCAAACACTGGTAGAGCAACTTATTGAAAATATTGATGGCTTTTGTAACAACAAACCGCAAAACCTCGTTTAAGAGCTTTAAAAACAAAAAAGCGAGCACCAAGCTCGCTTTTTCAATTTATTATTCAGCGTAATAACAATTATTTGAATCCTTTCTCTTTTCGGATCAAATCATAGGCAGCTTGTAGCTCTTGGGTTTTTTGTTTCGCTATTTCCATCATTTCTGGTGGTAACCCTTTCGCTGCGAGTTTATCTGGATGGTGTTCATTCATCTGTTTACGATAAGCACGTTTCACATCTTGCGCAGAGGCATTTTCATCAACCCCTAAGACATTAAACGCATCAGCTAATTGATCTCGACTAGGAGGCGCTTGGAAGCCACCACCTTGTTGTTGATATTGCTGATGGAAACCACCTTGTTGAAAACGAAACGCCGCTTCTTGCATACGCAAGCGTTGTTCAAGCTGGGCTTCAGAAAAGCCAAGGTATCGCGCAATAATATGCAGTAACTGACGCTCTTTAGGATGTAATGAACCATCCGCAAATGCTGCTTGAATTTGTAATTCTAAGAAAAATTGGAGTAAATCAGCACGTCGTGCACGACTACGAACACGATTTAGCATCTCTTCTAATGGGAAGTTATCTTCTTTTCCCTCACGAAACGCATTCTGCGCTTGAAGTCGAGATTCGCCTTGTAACCCCATTCGATCCATAATCGCACTTGCAACACGAATTTCCTCTTTTGTCACATGCCCTTTCGCTTTTGCGACATGCCCCATTACTGCAAAACAAGCATGGAAAAACTCTGCTTGTTGCTCTGCACTACTGGCTCTGTTCTGACCAAAACCGGCAAAACCGCCATTCATCTGACGAGCATAAGCCTTATCAAACTGGTGACCAATAAATAAACCAATCAACAATCCAGGCAATTTTCCAATGGAGAGGCCAAGCAACGCACCAATAATTTTTCCCCATATACCTGTCTTCTGCATTCTATACTCTCTGGTAATTTGTTAAATTTTTTCAATGTTTACCCAACAGCATGCGCTGAAAAGATGCCGTCGCGTCGAATTTGCATTATGATAGCTGTCATTTATCGGGAATGCTTGTAAAAAGCGCAATTATTCGCCTTGCTCTCAAACTGATACAGGAATGTTGAATCTGATGTCACTCACCTCTCACAGCTTACTTGCCACCATGATTGGTCTTGCCCTTTATGGGCCGGCAATGGCAGAAGATGCCACATCTTTACATAAAGATATCAACGGTAAACATGCTGTAGCAGAAGATCAAACAACAAAAACAGCCGTTAATAACGATCCTTTAGCTATGGCAGATGGTGTTTTAATTTCGCCAAAAGACCGCAAAGAAAATGCCACATCTTTAGATAAAGATATCAACGATAAACACGCAGTAGCAGAAGATCAAACAACAAAAACAGCCGTTAATGACGATCCTTTAGCTATGGTACGTGGTGTTTGTATAGCACCAAAAGACCGTAAAGAAGATACCAAAAACACACCGATCCACATTGAAGCTGACAATGTTCAAGCTAAAAATGAGCATAAAGCCGTGTATTCTGGTGACGTTATTGTTCAGCAAGGAACGCGTACGATTGCTGCCGATACTGTGACACTTCAACAACCACAAAATATTGTTACAGCAAAAGGCAACGTTTACTACCATGACGGTGGTATAGAAATGGAAGCGAAAGAGCTCCATAGCGATCTTGATACCAAAGACTCACAAATGGATGATGCTGTTTATCGTATGACCTGCCAGCCAGGGCGCGGTGACGCAGAGCAAATCGACAAGAAAAATGTTGATGGTACTCAGTTCTACAAAATGAAAGATGGTACTTTCACTACCTGTCCAGAAGGCGATAAAAGTTGGCGCTTTGCTGCTGGCTCTTTGGAGCGTGATGGTGATTCACCCTTTGCCGATTTATATAACGCGCGCTTTGAAGTACTTAATGTACCGGTATTCTATCTTCCGTGGCTTCGTATTCCTGTAACCGATGAGCGTATGACGGGTTTCTTATACCCAACGTTAACCTATGGCTCACGTAATGGTATGGAATATGAAGCGCCATTTTATTGGAACATTGCGCCAAACTATGACTTAACATTAACGCCAAAATACATGAACCACCGTGGTCTACAAACAACGGCTAAATTCCGCTACCTGAATGAATTAGGTGAAGGCCAAGTTGTCGGTGAGTACATGGGCCATGATAAAAAAGCCGATTACGTAGATTATCAATTGGAAGACAATAAACCCAACACGGGTAAATATTGGGGCTTCCAATGGACACACAGTGGGATCATCGATAAAAACTGGTTAGTTGATATCGACTACAGCAAAGTCAGTGATTACAAATATTTTGAGCGAGGCTTAGATTCTAGTATTGGTGAGCGTGAAGATAATAACCTGCTTCAAACGGCAGAAGTATCTTACCGAAATGCGAACTGGGATACGATGTTAATGGTCCGTGATTTTCAGCTTTTAAAAGATCCTGAAGAAGCTGAATCATCAACAGATAATCGTTCACCGTATCGCTTAATGCCACAACTATCATCAACTTACTATAAAACAGATCTCGGCTACGGTCTCGATTTTAAAATGCCAATGAGTATCAGTAAGTTTGAGAATAGTTCGATATTCAAGCCTGACGCTGATCGTATAACTTTTGAGCCGACATTAACGCTTCCCTACGCGACACCTTGGTGGTCTGTAACTACTCAGGCAAAAGTGAACTACGCTCATTACAACCAAGATAAAAAAGAGTTAAGCAAAAACTCAGATTTTGATGCTCTTAAAGACAGTGTTAATCGTGTTGTTCCTGAATTTCGTGTCAACAGTAGCTTATACTTTGAGCGTGATACCTCCATTTTAGGTAGTCATTATACCCAAAGTTTAGAACCACAAATTCAATACCTTTATGTAAAAAATGTTGACCAAGACGGTATTTATAACCCATTTGATTATATCGGTGGCGGCTATGATTCAACCCGTTTACAACAAGATTACTACGGCTTATTTAGCGATCGGACATACAGTGGTAACGACTATATAGCTCCTGCGAACCAGTTCACCGTCGGCGCATCTACACGCTACTTTGATGAAGATTTTAAGGAACGATTTACCCTATCCATGGGTCAAATCTTCTATATCGATAAACCTGTTAACCAAGGAACTGATAATAAAGAAGCCAAAAGTTACTCAGCGACAGCAATTGAAACAGAATTTAACCTTGATGATAACCTGTTCTTAAAGAGCGCAATGCAATATGACTCAAGTGAGAATGACATTCAGCAAGGTAATGTGACCGTTGAGTACCGTAATGGTGGGGTATTTGTTCAACCGAGTTACCGTTACGTATCAAGTGATTACTTAACAAAATACGTGAACAACCCGAACCCTGTCATTTTAGGCACGAAAGATAAGCGTGACGGTATTTCACAGTTAGGTTTATCCATTGGCTTCCCAGTTAGCGATAATGTTGATGTTAAAGCTGATTACTACCAAGACATGAATGTTAACAAAATGCTTGAAAGTAAAGTTGGCTTCACCTACACATCTGCATGCTGGATGATAGGGCTTAGCTACAATCGTTACGCGAAAGATGCAATATCACAAGATTTTACTGAATACGATAGCAATGTCACTTTCTCATTCAGTTTACTTGGTTTACAAGGTGCCGGACCTTCATTCGGTCAATCATCGGATGATGGCGGTAATATTTTATCTTACGGCGATCCGTTCACTCTTAATAATTAATAGTTAGGCGACACATGTGTCGCCTTATAACCTGATGGAATATAAATGAAAACGTGGAAGTATTCTGTACTTAGTCTAATGATGATGGGTATGTCAGCAACCAGCATGGCAGCACCTCAGGAACTTGACCAAATTGTGATGACTGTTAATGATGGCGTGATCTTACAAAGCGATGTGAGCGCCATGCTAAAAACTGTTCGTCTTAACGCTGCTGAAGAGCACCAACAATTACCGCCTAATAACATTTTACGTCAGCAAGTGATGGATCAACTGATCCTTGAAAACTTACAGATCCAACAAGCTCAGCAGCTAGGGATCCGTATTGATGACAGTCAATTAGATCAAGCGATCGCCGATGTGGCTAAACAACGTAATATGAGCGTAGACCAACTACGTCAAAGCCTTGCTAAAGCAGGAGTTTCTTACTCTATGTTCCGTGAGCAAATGCGTAACGATATGCTAGCCTCTGAAGCGCGTACCATTATTGTTCGTAAACGTGTTAACGTTCTGCCACAAGAAGTTGAGTCTTTAGCCAAACAAATGGCCGAGCAAACTCAACAAAACGTGCAATACAACATTAGCCAAATTCAAATTCGGGTTGATGAAGATGCTGATAAAGCAGCACGTGATAAAGCAAAGCAAGAAGCAGAAGACATTGTTGCTCAACTTAAAAAAGGCGCAAACTTTTCACAACTGGCTTACCGTTATTCAAAAGGACCTAAAGCTCTAAAAGGGGGCGAATGGGGCTGGATGAGTAAAGCAGAAATGCCAACCGTCTTTGCTGATCAGATTAAAAATAACGGTAAAGATGCGATCATTGGGCCATTCCGTAGTGGCGTTGGTTACCACATTTTAAAAATCAACGATGTAAAAGGTATGCCAAACGTCTCTGTTATTGAGGTAAAAGCCCGTCATATTTTAATCAAACCTTCAATGATTCTAAGTGATGCAGCAGCAAAAGCTGAGCTTGAGAAAATTCGCCAAAATATTATTAGCGGTAAACAAACCTTTGCGGCAGCAGCAAAAGCCTACAGCGAAGATCCAGGTTCAGCGGCAAATGGTGGTCAACTAGGCTGGCAAGTACCAGATATGTATGCTCCAGCATTTAAAGAAAAAGTAGAAACGCTACCGATCGATAAAATCAGTGAACCGTTTAAATCTGCATTTGGTTGGCACATTGTTGAAGTTGAAGGGCGTCGCAAAGTCGACCGTACGGATGCTGCAATGAAAAACCGTGCTGCACAAATCATCTTTAACCGTAAATTCAATGAAGAAGCACAGACATGGTTACAAGAACTACGTGCAGGTGCTTACATTGAACCAATGAATACAACCAATAATGGCTAAATAAAGACATGACTGACACACAACGGATTGCAATCACCCCCGGTGAGCCTGCTGGAATAGGCCCAGATTTAGTCATCGCCTTATGCCAAGAAAATTGGCCGCACCAACTTGTTATTTGTGCTGATGCGCAGGTTATGGTAGAACGTGCGGCTAAATTAGGTTTACCACTAACCATTTTACCTTATCAGCCCGATCAACCCGCCCTGCCACATAAAGCAGGAACGATGACGGTTGCGCATATCAATACTGCAGTTGATGTTGTCGCTGGCACGTTAGATGAACGTAATGGCATGTATGTGCTCTCGACGCTTAAACGTGCTGCAGAAGGGTGTATGAATGATGAATTCGCCGCCGTTGTCACCGGCCCTGTACATAAAGGGGTCATTAACCGAGCTGGCGTATCATTTAGTGGCCACACTGAATTTTTTGCTCAACAATCTGACACTGCACAAGTTGTTATGATGCTAGCAACCGAAGGATTACGCGTCGCGTTAGTGACAACTCATATCCCTCTAAGTCATGTATCACAAGCAATTACAGAAGACAGATTAAAACAGGTGATTCGTATTTTACACGCTGATTTAATCAGTAAATTTGGTATTGAGTCACCAAAAATTTATGTCTGTGGATTAAACCCCCATGCTGGTGAAGATGGTTGCTTAGGGATGGAAGAAATAAATATTATTACTCCTACTCTTGAACAATTACGCCAGCAAGAAAACATGGATCTTATCGGCCCTTTACCGGCCGATACTATTTTCCAAGAAAAATATTTAGCTGATGCCGATACGGTATTAGCCATGTATCACGATCAAGGGCTACCGGTGCTGAAATATAAAGGCTTCGGTAAATCAGTTAACATTACGTTAGGATTGCCCTTCATCCGAACTTCAGTAGATCATGGTACCGCACTGGAACTCGCAGGTACCGGACAGGCAGATACAGGTAGCCTTTGGACAGCGCTATCTCACGCCCTAGAATTGGTAGATAAACAAGCATGAGCAGCGATCAAGTCCATCTAGGTCACCGCGCCCGTAAGCGCTTTGGCCAGAACTTTTTGAAAGACCCTTACATCATTGATGGCATAGTGTCAGCAATTAACCCATTACCAGGTCAAAACTTGGTTGAAATCGGTCCGGGTCTTGGTGCTATCACCGAGCAAGTTGGTAAACTTGTTGATAAATTTACTGTTATCGAACTCGACCGCGATCTTGCAGAACGCCTTGAAAGTCACCCCGATCTAGCTTCCAAGCTAACGATCCACCAAGGCGATGCAATGCGTTTCGACTTCACGCAACTTATTAAAGAAAATAATAAGTTACGTATTTTTGGTAACTTGCCATACAACATTTCGACCCCTTTAATGTTCCACATTTTTGAATTCCACAAAGATGTTGAAGATATGCACTTTATGCTGCAAAAAGAAGTGGTTAACCGTCTTGCGGCAGGCCCTGGTAGCAAAGCATATGGCCGCCTAACGGTAATGGCGCAGTATTACTGCCGCGTGATGCCTGTACTTGAAGTGCCGCCAGAATCTTTTGTACCTGCGCCAAAAGTCGATTCAGCGGTAGTACGTCTAACACCTTACGAAGTGTTGCCGTTCCCATGTACCAACCTAAAATGGTTAGATCGTGTATGTAGAGAAGGCTTTAACCAACGTCGTAAAACGATTCGTAACTGCTATAAAGCACTCTTTACAGCAGAGCAACTTGAAGCACTGGGGGTTAACCCAGGCAATCGCCCAGAGAACATTACCGTTGAACAGTTTGTGGCAATGGCGAACTGGCTTGATGCGAATTACCAAAAAGATGCGAAAGCTTAACCTCATTTAAGTGGATTACACAAAAACCCCGATAGCTTCACGGTTATCGGGGTTTTTCTTTATTTGTGGTTGAATGACGCTAAAATGAGAAGAGATCATAAACAAAGGATGTTGTCTGTGAGTACCACTTCTCCCCCAACCATAAAATGTCATGTCGTTACTCATTACCTCGATGATCAATCCGAGCCTGACAAGAGTCGCTATGTGTTTTCCTATACCATCACTATTCATAATCTTGGTCGTGGTCAAGCACAATTGCTTAAACGCCACTGGTTGATCACCGATGCCAATGGCAAAAAACTAGTGATTGATGGTGATGGTGTTGTGGGTAAACAACCCATAATTCAAGCAAGTGATGACTATACTTACACCAGTGGTACAATTATTGATACCCCGCTTGGTGTGATGCAAGGACATTACATTATGGAAGACGGGGACGGTAATAGCTTTAAAGTTAACATTGCCCCTTTTCGTTTGGCTGTGCCTAACATTATTCACTAGCTGTTTACTTTCACTTTCCTCAATAATGAGAGCAATATGGCAACCTACCTTGTTGGTGATATTCAGGGCTGCTTACCTGATCTAAAAAAACTCCTTGCTCAAGCGCATTTTGATCCCAAACACGATCACCTTTGGCTTGCTGGCGATCTTGTCGCCCGTGGTCCTGAATCATTAGAAACATTACGTTTTGTAAAAGCACTGGGTAATAGTGCACAGGTGATCCTCGGTAATCATGATCTTCACCTATTAGCCGCTTCAAATGGCTTCGCACGTTTAAAACCGAGTGATAAAACTCAAGCCATTTTAGACGCGCCCGATAGCCAAGAATTACTTCATTGGCTACGCCATCAACCATTGCTGGCTGAACATCCTGATTTTCCATTAGTTATGGTACACGCTGGCATTAGCCCACAATGGTCGTTAGCAACGGCGCGTCAACAAGCTCGCCGAGTTGAAGCGACCCTTCAATCTGAACGTTATGTATGGCTATTAGAAAATATGTATGGTGATGGTCCTGATTTTTGGCAAGAAGAACTTAATGAATTAGATCAGCTCCGCTATACCATCAACAGTTTTACCCGTATGCGCTTTTGCGAGCCTAACGGACGTTTAGATATGCAGTGTAAAGTAGAGCCAGGAAACCCTGAAGTTGGCAACTTGATCCCGTGGTTTGAAGTAAAGCGCAGTGAGCCGATTGAGAAAACCATTATCTTTGGTCATTGGGCGGCACTCATGGGACATCAAGATAAGTATTGTATTGGGCTTGATACAGGGTGCGTGTGGGGAAACAGTTTAACTATGTTACGCTGGGAAGACGGACAACGCTTTGTTACCGAATGCCCTATTTATTAAATCTTGCCACTTTATCCTATCCAATAATGCCCACTAGCATGGGCATTATTAAACAGTATGATTAATTGCGTTCAAGTACCGTAAAGTCCATCGCATAAGCATTTTTTTCATCTGCTTCATAATGCTCAGACTTCACTTGATGCCACCCCTCTCCCCATTCAGGGAAACGTGTATCACCGTCTAAATTAGCATCAATAAACGTTAAATAAAGACAATTCGCTTTTGGTAAACACGCTTGGTAAATACTACCACCACCGATGATCATTACTTCTTCTACATCACCAGCGGCTTGTATTGCAGCTTCTATATCGCTCACAACAGTGATCCCTTCGGCATGAAACTCAGGGTTACGGGTGATCACAATGTTATGACGACCTGGAAGCGGGCGACCAATAGATTCAAACGTTTTGCGCCCCATTATCACAGGCTTTCCTAAAGTACATTGCTTAAACCAAGCAAAATCAGCGGGTAAATGCCATGGCATCGCATTTTCTTTGCCAATTACTCGATCATGCGCCATTGCGGCGATCATACTGATCTTCATCTTCAGGAAACTCCTTTTTAATATTTGTGATGCTATAGGTTACACCACAGGTCGACGGCGATAAAACAATAATCCCGGCATAGCTAACCCAATGGCTAATGCAGCAACAATAAAGATCGCTTTGAGCAAATTCTCAATCATCACTCCCCATAATTCCATTGAAAAACCACGATGATTAATTTCAACAATCGCAATCATTGCTTTATAAGTAAAAACGCCAGGTACCATAGGGATCATTGCTGCGACAGTAAAGACCTTGGGATGAGCTAAAAAGCGATGCGACCAATGCACACCAATCATACCAACAAGAGTAGCTGCTGCAAATGTAGCCCACTCAATAGGCATTCCCCAGTGCATTAAAAGAAAACGAGTGCCATGCCCTAACGCCCCTCCAATGGCACAATATTTCAGTGCCTTTGGTGGGACATTAAAGACTAATGCAAAGCCAACGGCTGGGATCATAGCGAAAAACATATCATTACCTAGCGCCAGCATTAGTGAGATCAGATCATTCATAGTAACCATCCCCACACATCCAGCACATTCATCGCAGCAACAATACCAATACAAGCGGCAAGTGTTAGTAAACTCGCCATCGTCCACCGTGCTAATCCCATTGAAGGGTAACCTTTTACCATATCAGCAACGGCATTGATCAAAGGAAAACCCGGTACCAACATCAGTACAGACGAAGCCATCGCTAAAAAAGGTTTATCACCAATTTGATAAACTTGTCCAAAACCTGAAATTAATGTGGTAACAAAGGCGGTAAAAGCAAAATTAATCAAAGGATTAAAATGACAATGTGCAATCTCTTGGCGAACAAACATACCAATAGATGAAGCCAGAAAAGTCAGGCAAAAAACTGGCCAATCCCCCCCAGCTAAACGGCTAAAAGAAGCACAAGATAGACCAATCATAATAATCACCAATAAGCGGTGATAACGCTGAGGTTGGATTTGTTCTAATTTGTGGTGAACATCATAACGATCAAGCAGTCCACGCTCAGTTAAAATACAGATCCGTTGAATGTCCGTCACGATCTGCATATTGATCCCACTATCTTGGCAACGCCGCGTGGTCGTAATACAACTTCCCTGATGACGTGTACTGATCACCATCGAACTAGCAGATAATGAGACCTCAACACTTTCAACCCCAAGCGCCAAACCAAGTCGACTTGTCACATCTGCCACTAAGGTACTTTCTGCGCCATGCTGTAAAAGACGTTGACCTGCAGATATCACAAGCCGTGTTATGTCTCTTTGTTCAGATTCTGAGAGTGAAGTAATAATACCGTCCTTATGAGTTGCCATTTATCATCCATTAATATTGCGCATTTATTATCCTATTAGAGTACCGAATAACTCCTGCATCCATTTTGATTAAGCACAAAAAAAGCCGTACCTCACGGTACGGCTTCCTCTACACAATCAGACTTGATTATGGCTTGTAGATGATTTCAACATCGTAATCATCTTCATTCCAATCATCCCAATCATCATCGTCGTCTTCATCCTGCGCTTTCTTAATTTGCTCAGCGTGGTAATCATCCCACTTGAAGTCAACTTTATCTTCTTTCTCTTCTGGCTCGTATTTGATCTTAGGCATAGCATCAATCGCTTCCATCAGATCATACGTTAGCTCTTTCGTACCGGTACGGTTTAGTGCAGAGATACTGTAGTACTTATCTTCCCAAGCAAGGGCTTCTAATACTTCAGTCATTTTCTCTTGCGCTTCTTCTTCATCAAGCAAGTCAGCTTTGTTAAATACAATCCAACGCGGCTTATTGCCTAGCTTATCACTGTATTGCTCAAGCTCATTGATGATAGTGAATGCATTTTCTACCGGATCAGAGCCATCAGCAGGCAGTAGATCAATCATGTGAAGTAATACACGACAACGCTCTAGGTGCTTAAGGAAACGAATACCTAAACCAGCGCCGTCTGCCGCACCTTCAATCAGACCAGGAATATCAGCAACAACGAAATTACGCTCTGCATCAACACGTACAACACCTAAGCTTGGTACTAACGTAGTAAATGGGTAATCCGCTACTTTCGGCTTAGCTGCCGATACAGAGCGAATAAAGGTCGATTTACCTGCGTTAGGTAAACCTAACATACCTACATCAGCCAAAAGCAGCAATTCTAGGCGAAGATGACGAACCTCACCTAAACTCCCCATTGTCTTTTGACGAGGTGCGCGGTTTACAGATGATTTAAAACGGGTGTTACCTAGGCCATGGAAACCGCCTTTAGCAACCATCACTTTCATGCCGTGTTCAGTCAGATCGGCAATCACTTCACCTGTATCGTCATCAACTGCACGTGTGCCTACAGGTACTGTCAGTATTTTATCGGCACCACGTTTACCCGTACAGTTACCACCACGACCATTTTCACCACGCTCTGCGGCATGGAAACGTTCAAAACGATAATCGATCAGGGTGTTAAAGTTTTCATCAGCAAAGAGGTAAACGTCACCGCCGTCACCACCATCACCGCCATCAGGACCACCTTTAGGAATGTACTTTTCAGTACGAAAACTCACTACGCCGTTACCACCGTCACCGGCATCAACTTTGATAACTGCTTCATCTATAAACTTCATTCTTTTCTCCGCACTGTGGCGTTTAACATACAGCCATGATCACTAACTCATCATGGCGTAGTAATTATTGTCATCGACCTAGATTATTTGTGCTGGCGAATAAATTTATGGCCTATAGCACAGCATATCGCACCACTTACCACCACCATCGCACCAAGGTAACCCCAGATGTTCAACGTTACTGGCGCAACGTATTGTGGTAGAGCAAGGCTCGCAAGATCGACAAATAATATCGTAAACAAAGGAGTCAGTGTGATCACTGCACTCACTTGTGAGGCTTGCCAGCGTGACATCGCTTCAGCGAAAGCACCATAGCCAACAAGCGTATTAATACAACAGAATGCCAACATCGCAAGTTGACGATTATCCATTGCATAGATTTGTTCTGGTTGCGCTACTGGCGTAAGGATCAAAGCACAGATCACATAGATCATCAGCAAAATTTGCGCTGATGTAAATTGCTTTAATAACCACTTCTGCGCAAGGCCATATATTACCCACACAATAGCAGCCGCCACAGCTAAACTTACACCTAAAGTATAACCAGAAAAACTGGTAAATAACTCAATTAAGCGTTCATTAAAAAACAGTAGTAAGCCAGCCAATAAACAAATCACACCAATAATCTGGTGCTTAGCAAGCTTTTCTTTAAATACCCATGCACTGGTCACCAATAAGCCCACTGGAGCTAATTGAATGATTACCTGTACCACAGGTGGATTAAGATATTTTAGCGAGCTATTGAACAGGACAAAGTTACCCGCAAGACCAATACTTGCAATCAGTAACACGAGCCCACCAGCTCGGCCTAAATTTGAAATTGTTGGTAACTGCTTTTTCCAGCTTAATAATAAACCTAAACCGACAGATGCCGTAATAAAGCGATACCAAACAATAGTGAAAGGGTCCATCACTTCAACAGCTTGCTTCATTGCTATTGGTAACGCGCCCCAAAAGACAGCCGTTGTTAATGCAAGAAAAAAACCGATCATTGGGCCACGATCTCGCATAAACCCTCCAGATATAAAAAGCCCCGCCAATAGGCAGGGCTTTAATCTTCGTGTCAAAGTTGAATATTATTCAGCTTCGATAGATACGAATTTACGGTTCTTAGGACCTTTAACTTCGAACTTCACTTTACCATCAGATAGAGCGAATAGAGTGTGGTCTTTACCTAGGCCAACATTGTTACCAGCGTGGAACTTAGTACCACGTTGACGAACGATGATGTTACCTGCTAGAACTGATTCGCCACCAAAACGCTTAACACCTAGGCGTTTGCTTTCTGAATCGCGACCGTTGTTAGTAGAACCGCCAGCTTTTTTGTGTGCCATCTTTAAATTCTCCTATTATTAAGCGCTGATGCCAGTAATTTTGACTTCAGTGAACCACTGACGGTGGCCCATTTGCTTACGAGAGTGCTTACGACGACGGAACTTAACGATTTTAACTTTATCGCCACGACCGTGAGTAACAACTTCAGCAGTTACTTTACCGCCAGCCACAAAAGGTGCGCCTACAGATACTTCTTCGCCATTAGCTACTAAAAGTACTGAGTCAAATTCAATGCTAGCGCCAGTTTCAGCGTCTAGTTTTTCTAAGCGTAAGGTTTGGCCTTCGCTTACACGGTGTTGTTTACCACCACTTTGGAAAACAGCGTACATGTCTTACTCCGCTTGTCCGCATAGGCCATTTGCCACATAAAAAAGGCAATGGGTATGCGCTTAATCTTGTCATCAATAGGGCGCGAATGTTACGCGAAAAGAGTTATTCTGGCAAGCCATTATAGAAAGAAAATTGATGAAAAGCTGCTCAACAAAAAAAGTCTTTGAAATAGCGCACGTTGGGGTTATGACGATAGTGCTATTTTAGTGTAAGATTCGATAAACCATTCGAATCACTTTACCGCCCTACGTGGCCAACAATCTTGCTGGATGTATTAATGGATTTCAAAGCTATCCAAGCGCTCACCGCCAACGATATGGCCGAGGTCGACGCGAAGATACAAGCACAACTTAACTCAGAGGTTGTGCTTATCAATCAACTAGGCTTCTACATTGTCAGTAGTGGTGGCAAACGTCTACGCCCAATGCTGGCTGTTTTGGCAGCGCGAGCTTTGGGCTATGACGGTGATCAACACACTACAGCTGCTGCTTTTATTGAATTTATTCATACAGCAACATTATTACACGATGATGTTGTCGATGAATCAAACATGCGTCGTGGTAAAGAAACAGCCAACGCAGCGTTTGGTAATGCAGCCAGTGTTTTAGTCGGTGACTACATTTACACACGTTCATTTCAAATGATGACTAGCCTACGATCATTAAAGATCCTCGACATCATGAGTGAAGCAACCAATGTGATCGCTGAAGGTGAAGTTCTACAATTAATGAATTGTAATGATCCTAACACCACCGAAGATAGCTACATGCAAGTGATCTATTCAAAAACAGCACGCTTGTTTGAAGCTTCAACTCAAATCGCAGCCATTATTGCCCAAGCACCAGCTGAAATTGAGTCAGCACTTCAAGAATACGGTCGTTATTTAGGCACGGCATTCCAACTTATCGACGATGTATTAGATTACATTGCTGATGGTAAAGAAATGGGGAAAAACGTCGGTGACGATTTAGCAGAAGGTAAGCCAACTTTACCACTGCTCCATGCTATGCACCATGGTAATACCGAGCAATCAAGCATGATTCGCGAAGCTATTGAAAAAGCAAATGGGATGGAAAAGCTTGATGCTATTTTAGCTGCTATGCACGAACATGGTTCACTTGAGTACACCCAACAACGTGCAGAAGAAGAAGCAGAGAAAGCCATTGCGGCTTTAGCACCTATTGCAGACTCTAAGTACAAAGAAGCCTTAGTTGCACTAGCACACATGGCTGTACAGCGTAATAAATAAGTCTTCAATTTAGCATCATAGAGCCTGCCAATGTGGCAGGTTTTTTTATCTCTAAAAATCAGATGATCACTATGATCTATAATTGGTATTAGTTTATTTCTTTTGCTGGTAAGTGGGAGTGAATAATGGAAATAACCCAATTAAAGATTGGTATGTGGGTAGAATCATTACATGGCGTGGGGAAAGTGATCGGCATTGATCAACAAAATAACGCCGTAATCATTGAGCATAAGAACGATCATCAACTGCGTTCCATTGAATGCAACGAGATCACTGATCAACCGCAATTGCACACAGGCTGTGATCGTTATTATTAGAAAAGACTTCTCACAGGCAATAAAAAAGCGGCTTAATCGCCGCTTTTTCTTACTCTACTATTTAAACGGGTTACTTTGCAGCGAACTCTTCGCCTAGAGCAATATCACCTTTAAGCGTATCTAGCATGCTGTCCATCGCGGATTGCTCAAAGTCACTTAATGAACCGTAATCCATTACTTCTTCAATACCATCTTTACCCAACAATACAGGTTGTGCGAAGAAACGTGCATGCTGCCCATCACCTTCAACGTAAGCACATTCAACAACACCTTGCTCACCTTGTAATGCACGTACTAGCGCTAAACCAAAACGACATGCCGCTTGGCCCATAGACAAGGTTGCTGAGCCGCCACCCGCCTTTGCTTCAACAACTTCAGTACCTGCATTTTGAATACGTGGTGTTAATGCTTTTACTTCTTCGTCAGTAAACTCAACACCTTCAACTTGTGATAGCAACGGTAAAATAGTTACACCTGAGTGACCACCAATTACTGGAACACTAATATCACAAGGCGACTTATCTTTTAATTCAGCAACAAACGTCTCAGAGCGGATAACATCAAGTGTTGTAATACCGAACAGCTTACGCTTGTTATACACACCTGCTTTTTTAAGTACATCAGCTGCGATAGGCACTGTTGTATTTACAGGGTTAGTAATAATACCAATACAAGCATCAGGACATACTACAGCAATTTTGTCTGCTAGAGATTTAACAATACCGGCATTTACATTGAAAAGATCAGCACGATCCATACCCGGTTTACGCGCTACACCTGCAGAAATAAGGACAACGTCAGCGCCTTCTAATGCTGGAGTAGGATCTTCACCTGCATAACCTTTAATGGTTACAGGGGTCGGGATATGGCTAAGATCGGCTGCAACACCAGGCGTTACTGGTGCAATGTCATATAGAGCAAGATCTGAACCTGCTGGAAGATGGTTTTTTAATAGCAGAGCAAGAGCTTGACCGATTCCACCAGCAGCGCCAATTACAGCAACTTTCATGTTCGTTCTCCTTTACGATAGAAGTATCTTTTTTTATTAATACATCTTACTTAAGCCAATTTTCATTGCATAAGATAAGCATAATAGAAGGACGTTATAGCAAGCCGATAACAAATACAATCTTCGGCCGCGCGCTTTGCGAAGTTGCGCAGAAACCCTTTTTTTTCATCCGATCTTGTCACAACAAAAACAACTTTCATGCAAAAAAGTGAGAATTTAAGCAGTTTTAAACAAATGTTATCTAATAAAAACAACGACAAAGATTATTTCTTACCTTATGCTGAACATTAACACCTGATAATACAAAAATCAGATTTCATGCAGTTTGTTTGCTACTTAGTGATAGGTTATGCAAAAATACCCCACCTCATCTCTGTAGATAATATTTATTTATGCGAAATTCAGATAAACAAGAGCGCTTAGTAAAAGCGTTTAAACTCATTCTAAAAGAAGAAAAATTCAGTTCTCAAGGTGAGATTGTTGATACATTGAAAGCGCAAGGTTTCGATAATATCAACCAGTCTAAAGTTTCTCGTATGCTGACGAAATTCGGTGCAGTACGAACACGCAATGCAAAAATGGAAATGGTGTATTGCTTACCTGTTGAACTCGGCGTACCCACAACAAGCAGCCCATTAAAAGATCTTGTCATGGATGTTGGTTATAACAGCGCACTTGTTGTTATTCACACAGGTCCAGGCGCTGCACAAGTGATTGCTCGCTTATTAGATTCTTTAGGTAAAGCCGAAGGCATCCTTGGCGTAGTTGCGGGTGATGATACGATCTTTATTACACCAACGAGTAGCGTAACAGCAGAAGAGCTTTACGATTCTGTTTGTGAACTATTTGATTACAGTAAGTAATACCTTGGGTCTATTTATTTTCATCATTGAGTGACATAACAAATAGACCCGGCTCTTTGCCTACTTTTATTCCCTATCTCTGACTCTTGTTCTTTATTTCAAGTTTATCTCTTTTCATCTTGCTTATTACTTAATTTGAGTGGTGAAGCACAGACAAAAAAACCTCAGACTACTGTCATTTGTTATGATAAATAGCAAAAATATTCTTTAATACGCTCTCATTCGTATCCATTGACCATCATGATTAGAAAGGATTCATTCATGACATTAAAGAAAAGAATGATGCTTGGGCTATTTAGTTTAAGTTGTTATTTCATCGTATCGACAGCACACGCTCAACGTTTTATCACAATTGGCACAGGACCTATCAATGGTGTTTATTACCCTGCAGGCGGTGCGATTTGTAAATTAGTGAATCAAGGACGACTGCAACATAATCTGCGTTGTTTGGTTGAATCAACCACCGGCTCTATCTACAACATCAATAAACTCAAAGATAAACAATTTGAATTTAGTGTTGTTCAATCTGATTGGCAATTTCATGGCTATAACGGTACGAACCAGTTTAAAGACCAAGGTCCTTATAGCAAGATGAGGGCTATCTTTTCACTACATGATGAGCCTTTTAATATTATTGTTCGTAAAGATTCAGGAATAAATAATCTTGATGATCTTAAAGGAAAGCGGATCAATATTGGTGAGGCAGGATCAGGCGATCGAGCAACCATGGAAATTGTTATGGATAGCCTTGGTTGGACATATTCTGATTTTAAGCTTATCTCGATCCCAGCCGAGGAACGCTCAGAAGCACTATGTAATAACAAAATTGATGCGTATATCAATCTTGTTGGCCATCCAAACGGGGCAATAAAAGAAGCCGCAGTCTATTGTAATGCGAAATTAATTCCAACCACTGGGGCAAATATCGAAAAGATCATTGCTGATCATCCTTTTTATACCAAATCAATGACTCCTAAAGGTTTTTATAAGGGAATTAAAGGGGATACTGAAAGTTTTGGCGTGTCAGCAACATTAATTTCAAGTACAGATGTCTCTGAAGAAACCGTTTATGCGCTAACAAAATCTATCTTTAACAATTTTGATACCTTTAAACGACTTCATCCTGCCTTTGCCAATTTAACTAAAGCTGACATGCTCCAAAACGGATTATCGGTTCCTTTCCATCCAGGTGCTGTACGTTATTATCAAGAAGCTGGATTTTTTCCCTCTAACGAACAAGATTAAAAAAGCCCGTAAGATTAATTACGGGCTTAAATATTTAACATTATGCGCGTTGATCATATCCCCATCGCGGGACTAAACCTTGCTTAACGCCTAAATGATCCAAGATCCTTGCGACCATAAAATCAATTAAATCATCAATCGATTGTGGTTGATGATAAAAGCCAGGAGCGGCAGGCATGATAGTAGCCCCAAGCTGAGAAAGCTTAAGCATATTTTCTAAATGAATGGTCGAAAATGGTGTTTCACGTACCACCAGCACCAATTGACCACGTTCTTTAATCACTACATCAGCAGCACGCTCAATCAAATTTTCTGACATGCCATAAGCAATGGAAGCCAAGGATCCAGCCGAGCATGGGCAAACAACCATTTGTTTCGGTGCAGCAGAGCCAGACGCAACAGGAGAAAACCAATCATCTTTGCCACAAACAGTTAATTTATCAGCATTACCATTTAAATGAACCGCTAATTGTTCTCGTGCTTTATCAGGCGATGCTGATAGTTTCAAACCATGCTCTGTTGCTAAAACCACACGTGCCGCAGATGAAATCAATAAATACACCTGATAATCAGCCGCTAATAAACATTCTAATAAACGTAGTCCGTAAGGTGCACCCGATGCGCCTGTCCATGCTAGCGTTATACGTTTATCTGTCATTACGTTTTCCTATTATTTAGCTAGTGCTGCCAATAACTTATCATGAATACCACCAAAACCACCGTTACTCATCACTAAAATAGTATCGCCCGGTTGTGCTTTGTTTGTAATGTTATTGACCAAATCATCTAAATCTGCGCTGCAATAAGCAGGCTGTGAACATTGCTCAGCAATCTCTTCTACTGACCATGGAATATTTGGCGGTTGGAAGAAAAAAACTTCATCTGCAGCATGTAAAGAAGGAGCAAGATCATCTTTATGTACCCCTAACTTCATGGTGTTAGAGCGAGGTTCTAATACGGCTAAAATACGCGATTGGTTCACCTTTGCACGTAACCCACCTAAGGTTAACTCGATAGCGGTTGGGTGATGAGCAAAATCATCATAAACCGTTACACCGTTAACTTCGCCTTTAAGCTCAAGACGACGCTTAGTATTAATAAATTTAGCTAAGGCTTCACATGCAAGATCTGGCGTAACTCCAACATGACGTGCCGCAGCGATAGCCATTAAGGCATTATTAACGTTGTGATCACCCACTAAAGGCCAATGTACGGTACCCACCATATCGCTATCTAAATACACATCAAATACACTGCCATCGGCATGGTGCTTTTCAGCGCGCCAGTGTCCATCACCACCAATATATTCCAATTCACTCCAGCAGCCCATCTCTAGCGTTTCATCAATATTTTTCACACCTTTTGGCGCTAAAATACGACCATTACCAGGCACTGTACGTACGAGATGATGGAACTGACGTTGAATAGCTTTAAGATCATCGAAAATATCAGCATGATCAAATTCCAAATTATTCATGATCAAGGTTCTAGGGTGGTAATGTACGAACTTCGAACGCTTATCAAAAAAAGCACTGTCATATTCATCCGCTTCAACCACGAAGAACATGCTTTCCCCTAAACGCGCTGAAATACCGAAGTTTCCCAGCACACCACCGACTAAAAACCCCGGTTGATAACCACAATCTTCCAAAATCCACGCCAACATGCTTGCTGTTGTTGTTTTACCGTGTGTGCCCGATACCGCCATTACCCAACGATCATGTAATAAATACTCTTGTAACCATTGTGGGCCTGAGGTGTAACGTAGATTGCTGTTAAGGACATACTCAACACAAGGGTTACCACGACTCATTGCATTACCAATCACCACGAGATCAGGAGCAGGATCAAGTTGTTTCGGATCATACCCTTGGATAATTTCAATACCTTGGGCTTCTAACATGGTACTCATCGGTGGATACACATTGGCGTCAGAGCCAGTGACTTTATGGCCTAACTGCCTTGCAAGCATTGCAGCACCGCCCATGAATGTACCGCAAATACCTAAAATATGAATATGCATTGCTGCTGGCTCCGTGATTAATTCGGTTAGTTTCACGCTTTCACGTTACTTCGTTACCATAAAAAAGATCTTTATATACAATTTCTTATATAACAAAAAATACGATTTAGCACTTCCACTCACCCGCAGGTGAGTTTATCAAGTGCTATATTCTACTCTCTTCACCCGATTATATGACAACATGATGAAAGGAATGTTTATGACTGATATTAGAACGCTTGGTGAATTCATTGTCGAGAAACAGAGTGACTTTCCTCATGCAAGTGGCGAGCTTTCATCCCTATTAGGGTCAATTAAACTCGCAGCTAAAATCGTCAACCGAGAAATTAACAAAGCAGGATTGGTCGATATTACAGGTACGGTCGGCGAGAACAACATCCAAGGCGAAGAGCAACAAAAGCTCGATGTCTATGCCAACGATAAATTTAAAGCCGCTCTTGAAGCAAGGGATCAAGTCTGTGGTATTGCGAGTGAAGAAGAAGATGAAGCTGTTGGATTTGATAAGCCATTAAATTTAAATGCAAAATACGTTGCTTTAATGGACCCACTCGATGGTTCATCTAATATTGATGTTAACGTCTCTGTGGGAACGATATTTTCCATTTATCGCCGAGTTTCCCCTGTCGGCTCTCCTCCAACAAAAGAAGACTTTCTGCAAACCGGCAACCAACAAGTTGCTGCTGGGTATGTCATTTATGGCTCATCCACTATGCTCGTTTATACCACGGGCAATGGTGTTCATGGTTTTACCTATGATCCCTCATTAGGGAGTTTTTGTCTCTCTCATGAGAATATGACCATTCCACAAGATGGCGTCATTTACTCGATTAACGAAGGTAATTACATTCGTTTTCCTACCGGTGTAAAACAGTACATTAAATATTGCCAAGAAGCTGTGCCAGAAGAAAAACGACCTTACACATCACGCTACATAGGCTCGTTAGTTGCTGACTTTCATCGTAATTTATTAAAAGGTGGGATTTATCTCTACCCAAGTACCGCCAGTTACCCTAATGGTAAGTTACGTTTACTTTACGAATGTAATCCCATGGCATTTATTGTCGAGCAGGCTGGCGGTAAAGCAACGAATGGTTTTCAGCGGATCTTAGATATTCCACCAACCGAACTACATCAGCGCGTACCCTTTTTTGTTGGCTCAACCAATATGGTCGAAAAAGTCGAAAGTTTGTTACGTGAATATCCAGAAAACTAACTGTTAACTCGATACATGTCGCGCATTTAAAGGCGCGACACATCAACGATGATGATTTGCTTTTGTTTTTGTTTACATTCATTATAATTTTAACAAACAACACATTTCATTAACCTTAGAAGGAATTAGTCATGAGCCTTAATCAGGTCCCTGCTGGCAAGGATATCCCAGAAGATATTTACGTTGTTATTGAAATCCCTGCAAATGCAGATCCGATTAAATATGAAGTAGACAAAGACAGTGGTGCGATTTTTGTTGACCGTTTTATGTCTAGCCCAATGTTTTATCCGTGTAACTATGGTTACGTTAACCACACGCTATCGCTTGATGGTGATCCGGTCGATGTACTCGTACCAACGCCACATCCACTCGTTCCGGGCGCAGTGATCCGTTGTCGTCCTGTTGGCGTGTTGAAGATGACAGATGAATCAGGTGAAGATGCAAAAATCGTTGCCGTGCCTCACAGCAAACTAAGTAAAGAATATGATCATATCCAAGATGTGAATGATCTGCCTGAATTACTTAAAGCACAAATCACTCACTTCTTCGAGCGCTACAAAGAGCTTGAGCCAAACAAGTGGGTAAAAGTAGAAGGCTGGGATAATGCAGAAGCAGCAAAAGCTGAAATTCTGACTTCCTTTGAACGTGCTCAAAAAAAGTAATTAGCTAATAACACTTATTAATAGCGGTAAAATATAATGAAAAATAAACGTGGTTTACTCGCGGTATTTTTAACTTTTTTTACCGCTATTTCATTTGCTAAAAATGTCACCCCAGATGAATTTTGGCAACTAGAGCAAGCACATAACCCTATCATTGTTGATGTAAGAACAGCCGATGAATTTGCCGCTGGACATATTCCTAACGCTGTTAACATTCCTTTTGAACAGATCGCTACAATTTCAGAATATTTGACAGACAAGTCCAAACCGATATTACTCTACTGCCGCTCAGGCCGACGTGCTGAAATAGCAGAAGCTGAGTTATATTCTCTTGGCTATAAAAACACATTTAACGGCATAAGTTACCAACAACTCCTCCGAACTAAACCAAAGGACTAAACCAAAGGACTAAACGCATGCTACAAACATAAAAAAACCCAATGCAAGCATTGGGTTTTTTATTAGATGGCATCACTAATGATTAATTAAATTCAAATTGGTAAAGCAAGTCCACAGCCTGATCGAGACCATTCACTGCTTCGATATATAAATTCTTCATCAAGCGATAACGTACTGTAAACTCATCTACATCATTAAATAAGCCTACGCCATATTTCACCTGTAGTCCTGGTGCAATATAACCACTAACAGTGACTTGTGAGTCGTCGCCAGCCCCTGCGGTAGATAAGCTAAGATCTTTGATCCCAACGGCTTCACCAACATCACCAACAAGTTGACCACTTTGCGCCAGTCCCATACCTATCAATGCCGTCGTCATCGCATTACCCGAACCACCATCATCCTCACTATCAAGATTACGGCCAGTTAAAATATACGATAAAGCATTTTGTTGTGGCATAGCCGGATCAGAGAAAATCGTTACTTCCGGTTTATCTGCAGAGCCTGTCACCTTCACACCAGCAATAACATCATCTTCGATATTATCAGGATCACGAATCGCTTCTATCGACAGGAATGGTTGATCTGCAGGACCGTTAAATAATATCTGTCCTTTACGGATAAGTAATTCCTGTCCCAGAGCTCGATAAAACGACCCTTTGGCAATATTCACTTCACCGTAAATCATTGGCCCTTTACCATCTTGGCGAACATTCAAATCACCGAATAAACCAGCTTTTAAACCAAACGCTGATAACTTCACGTCATCACCAACATGCACCATAATATTGGTTGTAATATCAAACGGCACAGATTTTTTCGGTTCAACTGGTTCTAGGTTATCTTTTAAAATGACCTGATCTTTAGAAACCGCGATCGCAGATTTTGGTAATTGATTAACCGTAATACGTCCCCATGGAATCCCCACCTTTCCGCTAATATCTGCAGATTTAGGTGTTGCTTTAATGGTGAGATCTGGAGAGACCTTAAGGGAAACCATTGGCGGCATACTCACTTGTAACTCTTTACCATTAATATTTAATTCTGTTTTCCACGCCGCCATATCTTGCCAGTCACCAGTACCACGTAACAGCAATTGCCCATCAGGAGTATAAATATTCCCCATTAACGTTGCGTTATATCCCTTAAAGGCTAATTTGATATCAGCGTTCTGAACATCTAATGGTACTTTACGCCCTCTTGCTTCTAGCTTCGTGACTTGTAATAAACCATTCACTGCGGGGTGCATGATTGGGCCGGTTATTTGCAAGTTAGTATCAACTTGACCACCAAACTGATGGTAGTCTTTAATAACAGGCTCTAAGAATGCAAGTGTAAAACGATCTAATTTCACATTAGCATTAATGCGCTTATCACCTTGTAGATCAGTGATTTTAGCATTACCGGATAAATCACCATTATTTTTAACCGCCACTAACCAATTAGCATTTAGAACATCATTTTCCATCTCAGCATTGACGGTAACTTTATCCCAGCCTAACGCTAATGGGGCATCATCGGTATCCACTTGTTGAGTAAAACTGCCGCTTGGCATCAAAATCTGGGCTTTCACATAGGGTGCACTCTTTGGCGCCCATTTAGCGACAACGTTCGCACCAAGCTCGCCGTTAACCTTCATCTGCTCAGGAATAAATGATTTCAATAAATCAAAATTGAATCGTTTTATTGCTAACTGCGCATTACCCGATGCACCAGCAGTCAGATCCTGAGTTAGACAAATTCCAGCTTTACCTTGTTGCCAACAGTGAGCACCGACAGTTGCCATTGCAGTTTTCAGATCATAACGAATAGGTGTTGGATGGTTTAATACCCACTCACCAACAGGAGTCGTAAAGTCACCTTTTTGCAAGATCCCTTGCCAGCCTGTCTTACGATCTAATTTACCTGTTAGAAGTAACTCAGTGCCAACGGGCTCCCCTTTTACTTTTACCGTTAAACGATGATCTTGCTCTGTGCCTTTAAACAACACATCCATATCATCTAACGTAACACTATCAAATTTCCCTTTTTTAGCATTTAAACTAATATCAGCTTTTAATGCTGGTAATGGCGTTACGCTACCTTTCAATTTAAAAGACGCAAGGCTTGCGACTTTTTGCCAACCAAGATCATCACCTTCAAGATCAAGTGTTACATCCGGTTCAGCCATTTTGCCTGATAACTTCACCTCACCATTAACACGACCATGTAAGTCCGCTAATGATTTAGATAAATCTGGCGCTTTAATATCAGCAACAACGTTCCACGTCTTGTCTAATTCACCTTTCGCGACTAAACCATTAGGACCATGCTTTAATGTTAAGCCCTGTGTTTTAAACTTAAGATCTTTACCTTTACCCGTCACATCAGAAGCATCAAGCTGACCATGAAGCTCAAGAGGCTGTTTCATGATGGAGCCATTAACAGCAAGTTCTGGCAATTTAATAAACCAACCACCTTTTGCAGTTAAACCACCCGATGTATTTAACTTACCGCTTACGTTGCCTTCCGCTTCTGGCCATTGCTTACCTGGCTGGATATTGGCAAAAGCGAGCTGGCCTTGCCATTTAACAAGATCTTTCCAACTTGCTTTTGCATTGCCGGTAATAGAACCACCTAAGGTCTCTACATTCAGCGCAGATAAGTTCACCGAATCAAGGTTACCTTTACCTTTCAAATTAAATTTCACGTTTGGCATAGGCGTGCCATTTACGTTACTTTTAGCATTAAACATAAACCCCTTTAAGCTACCTTTGGCGTTTATATCAGTATTGGCAACAGTAAATTCTGCTTTTTTATCAATCGGCCACTGTAAATGCTTACTGGATACCACCACATCAAAAGGAAGATTCGGATCTAGCGGCGATAATTTACCCTTAACCAACGCATCTAATTTACCTTTTAACGTCGCATCAAGTACCAATTTCGCTAATGATCCTGATGCTTTTAAATGCAACTGATGTCCTTCAACAGGCTTCATCGATATCTTTGCATTCGCATCTAATGAAAGTGGGTAATCTCCCGTTAACGTCACATCAGCTTTCGCGGTTAAAGACGCTTGAGGCGCATTTACCTGCAACTTATCAATCTTGATATCGCTGTCTTTAGCATTCGCAATCAGCTCTAATAACGAGATCTTTTGTGGCGTTTCGCCAGCTAACTCGAAGTCTTTTACCGTAAAGCGCTCAATATCAAACGACATCGGTAGCACAACATCAGGCAGTTTTATTGCTTCCGCTTTTTTCGTTGATTTCGACGCTGCAACTGACTTCTTATCAGCCGTTTTAGATGGCGCTAATGATAAATAAATCCCTTCCCAATCCGTTGGCTTTAAGGTGACATGACTGCCTTGTAAATCTGCTGCTGTAGAGAAATGCTTCCAGCGCACTTTATTCGCCAAGATATCTAAATCGATATCATCAAGCGTTACCTTCTCAATATGAATAGGTAATGGCATTGAGATTTCAGTGACTGGCTTTGAAGGTTGTTCAGGCTTATCCGATGAAGGAGGAAGTTTTGGCATTGAAAACTTCACACCTTGCACCCCTAGATCAGAAATACAAATCTCAGGGGTTAATAAACAGCTATCATTTAATGTTAAATTCAACTTATTAACAGCAAGATCTATATTACCGTCGTTATAACGGACATTCTTAAATTCAAAACCATCAAGCAAAGCGCCTTGCGATTCACCAATCGACAAGGCAGGAAGCGCTTTTTGCGCTCCCCATGCAGCAACTTTAATACCAGCAGGAGTATAAAGTAGTGCAGCAACAGCAATAACTAATAATAATAATAAGGCTAATACGCCAAGTGCTATACGCTTAACCCAAATCATAATTCAGGACCTAAAGTAAAGTGGAGCTGAAATTCATCTTTGCTCAGTTTAAGGAAACGATCATTATTGCTCTTGTTCTTATCTAAGCCCCAAGCAAAATCAAGGCGAATAGGACCTACAGGTGAAACCCATCGAACACCGACTCCGACACCACGCTTCCAATCAGGTGTAGTATTCCAAGCAGAACCATAATCATAAAATACAGCCCCCCACCAATCACCATACACACGGTGTTGATATTCAATGCTAGAGGTTGCCATATAACGACCGCCTTCCATTTTGCCTTGGCTATTACGAGGAGAAATAGACTGATAACCATAGCCTCGAAGGCTACTATCACCACCAATAAAATAACGTAACGAAGGTGGGACATCTTGAATGCCATCACTAATAATAGCACCGCCATCTAAACGCAAAATACCACGCTGATTTTCACCAAAACTACGAATCCAAGCATTTTTTGCTTGTACTCGAGCAAAAGTCGTATTTGATCCAACATTTTTATTAGCAAGATCAACAGAAAAATTATATTTACTCCCACTGGTCGGGAATATTCCTCCAACCATACTACTTTTACTGTATGACAATCCTGGCATCAAAACATTGAAAACACCTTTTTCCATCCCACCTTGTTCATATTTCTCCGTCAACCAACGAAGCGCAATAGTACGATTCCATCCCGAATCTAAACGCCAGTGACGTTCAACCCCGATACCAAATTGTGTACTTACCGTATCGTGTGTATCGACATAACGTATGCCCCCGACAACTTGATAATAATCATTCAACACATCATCGAGTGGGATCTTATAAACCGCTTCAACTTTTGGCTCATCTTTCGATATTTCGGATTTCAAGTTAAAGCTATGGCCTTTACTCGTGATCCACGGTTTTTTCCAATTGAACTTCAAACGAGGGCCGGTATCAGTCGAAAAGCCAATACCGGTTTCAAATTGATTTTTTATTTGTGGCGTAACAACAACATGAATAGGGATCGCATCATCTTTACGTTCTTTTACATCCCCACCAACAAAAATGGAAGAAAACCAACCAACGTTAGACAAACGTTCATTGTACTCTCCCAGTTTTGAAGCTAGATAAGGTTCATCTTCCGTGTAAGGGATCATTGAACGTAAGCGGTTATCATCAATTTGGCTTCCCTGAAAAGTCGTTTCACCAAAGGTATAACGTCGACCTGAGTCAAAATTAATATCGATAAAGACCTCGTTACGACTAGGTACCACCTCTAATGTACTTTTCGTTAATTCATAATCAAAATAACCACGTCGAAGTGCTAAACTCTTTAATGATGCTTTAAAAGCCTCATATTTACCTTGATTAAGCGGTTCACCAATCCCTAAACCACTGCTTTTTACTAATGAAATAAAAGCAGGATCATTTTTAGCATCACCAGTAATAATCAGATTACTTTTACTAATATGCGCTCGTGGACCTTTATCAACGGTAACCACTATTTTAGTTTTAGCGCCGCTACCCGAGACTTGATAATCAAACTTTGGCTGGTAATAGCCCAATGCCTGCAGCGCGTCGCTAATTTCATTTAATACCTGATCTTTAAAGCGCAATGTCGCACTATAATCATCCTTTGATAATGCAGAAAGATAAGCATCAACATTATCTTCTACTTTTCCATCTAAGCCTTTAATCTTCAATGAAGAGGCCATAACTGGACTCGATAGCACCAAAGCAAATGATGTCACACCCAGCCATTTAAAAACTTTATTCATTCTATTGTGCTTCTTTGCGAAATTTAGAATTAATTACGAATCCATTGTGGCAAAGCGATAAGTAACTTCCAACCTTTGCCATCTGAAAACTTATGAATATTGAACCGAATAGAATTTTTAACCATTTTCAGCTACCTATTTATAAATATTAACAAAATGAATCTAAAAAAAAGTAACCAAAGGTCAATGAAATTAAGAAAAACAGTGCCTCAACACGAATTTATGCCATCTTTTTAATAGAAGTATTAGACGTATTCTAAGTCTTAACTATAACTTCATTGCCAGTATTATAGCCTGTTGGAATTATTAATAATTATCACTAAATAAATAGTGTACTGAAAACGGTTCAAACTACTTTCAGCAACTAAAACAACTGTAGAACAATTAATAACTTTTTTTGAGAAAAAATAATTTAATACCGCTCTGTAACTGAATACATTATATAGGAGGGAGTATATTTGTGTTGTCATATGGCAGGATCAAGTTTTCTGTTAGCCGAAAGCAGGAACAAAGTAAAACTTACATCTGACTCGTATTCCAATTTAGAGAGAAATACGCTAGATTTTAGTGATTACACAACTATTCCTGATAGTACCTGAATCTCTTTATTCACCTCAGTTAATACATTTAATGCTTTTAAATCACCAGACTTAGGTGGTAATAGTCGTCCACTATCAAATTCAAAGCCACCTACCCCCATAATAAAAATACGACCTCTAAAATAGCTTTTTACATAACGAGCCACTTGGTTTGGTCGGTAAATTTTAAAGATTCTAAGCATATTTTCCTCACTCAACGGTTACAGATATAGACCGCAAATCGATCACTTTGTTTCATCACATTAAAACTTAATGCAAACAGCCTGCCATATTCCAATAAATACGAAATTTGTAACAATAATGATCGACTTAGAGCCCAAATATTAACTTCTGGTACTACCAGATCAAAGAAGATTAACTATCATAATCACAAATCAGACTAAAAAGAGGCAACACATGAAATTGAAAGCAACCTTTATCTTACTTGCAGCTTTAGCCCCTTCAATCAGCTTTGCTACCAATATCAAGCTAGGTGATTCATTACCTGGTGTTACAGTTACCAATAAAGGTGAGCTTGTTTTAAAAGATAAGGCGATTAGTTACAAATCATGGAGAAGTACAAAACTAACAGGCAAAATGCGTATCGTATTCGCAATAGCTGGACGCAGTGCAGCCAAAGAGCTTAACGCGCCACTTGTTGCAGCTATTTCTGCCGCAAAATTTCCGGAAAATGAGTACCAAACAACAACGATCATTAACCAAAATGATGCGATGTGGGGTACGGGGGGCTTTGTAAAATCAGCAACAGAAGACAGTAAACGTGAATACCCATGGTCATCAATAGTGCTGGACAGCAATGGGATTGTTCAAAAAACATGGGATCTAAAAAAGGAAAGCTCTGCCGTATTTGTTGTAAATAAGACTGGTAAAGTCATATTCGCCAAAGAAGGCAAACTGACACCTAGTGAGATTAAAAAAGTAATCGGTTTAGTGAGTAAAAATTTATAATGAGACTTTAGTCACCTCTCTCTGGGTGGCTAAGTTTTTTCAAAGTAATAAAGAAACGATAGCTCTAGTCGATATACTATTTACTAAAAAACCAAAGCAAGTAACTCACGATCGTTGAATAACCAATGACTAAAATAAGATCAGTAATATATCGATTCAATTTTTTCATGGGATGCTCCGTAATTATTAGTTACTTAAAATTAACACAAAGATAACATCTCATTATGTTCGTTGCTAATCATGAGATCAAGATAACAAAAATGAGTTAACGATTGGTTAAGAGAATGAAAGAAGTATGACTAATAAAGTAGAGAGTATAGATAAACCAATAGAAAATAATCGAGCGCTTGGAGTGTTAAAAACATTAACCGACAGTAAAAAAAAAATAAAAAGCATCGCAGAAAAATATGCTATCGATGGGGAAATTAACAATACTCAAGAGAGGACTTTAAAACAAAGATTACAAGTTCGTCTTCAACAAAAACGACAACAAGAACAATCAAATTTAGAGCAGATCATAAAACAAGCCTATAACCAATGTAATGATGAGACAGCGAGAGATCCTGATCCTGATTGGTTAGTAAGATTTATAGAGATGGCTCAACAAATTCATACTCCATCCATGCAAAAACTGTGGGCAAAAATTCTAAAACAAGAGATCATTCAACCAGGCTCAGTCTCTCTTCGCACGTTAAAAATACTCTTATCAATGACACATCGAGAAGCCGCTCTATTTCAAAAAGTCCTTACTCTTACCTGTTGCATTGGTAACGATAAAAATAAAAAACTTCTCACAAGTATCAAACAGCGAACAAGCAGCTTTAGTTTTCATAGAAGTCACCAAACACATATTGATTATAACCAATACCATTTACCTTATTCGTCTATTTTAATTTTAACTGAACTTGGGCTGCTATTAAGTACAGAGCTAGAAACAAACTTAATAAGTTACACTGATAAACTCAATTTCAACTACCATACAGAGTCTTACAGTTTATCACCCATCAAAAAAGGGACATCGTTCACCTATTATCGTTTATCACCAATAGGACAGGAATTAGCCCAACTAATTGGTTCACAGACTCATGATGAGTATCAAGAGCAACTAAATGAACTACTTTTAAAATATTTTACGGTAGCTCACCAATACTGATACACAGCCTAAATTTTTTTGACTCCGCTTTTTTAATAATTATTAAAACGGGCGGAACTCGAAATAGCAGGCAGCTAGTTGCTTCCCAATAAAGCACCTAGCTCACTACCCTATAATGTTCATTTTCTACAGACGAAAAAAACCTGAATCTTTCGATTCAGGTTTCTTTAATAAAGTGGCGGAGCGGACGGGACTCGAACCCGCGACCCCCGGCGTGACAGGCCGGTATTCTAACCAACTGAACTACCGCTCCGACGAACATGGATGTTTTAATATCGTGAAGCCATGGATGGCTAAGAGCGATAACACCACATGCGATATCTATAGTTCAAATAGATATCTATTTTTTATTTTCATCTTTTTCTTAAAAAGATGAAAACGAATTGGAAGCCTGGCGATGTCCTACTCTCACATGGGGAGACCCCACACTACCATCGGCGCTATTACGTTTCACTACTGAGTTCGGCATGGGATCAGGTGGGTCCATAACGCTATGGTCGCCAAGCAAATTCGGTTTATTTATTGTCATCGACAATAAATAGCAATCTGGGAAAAGTTAACTAGTGTTCTCTACACGTTCAAGTGTACTTGGAGTCCGCGTTTCTCTTGACGAGATAAAAACCCCTTGGGTGTTGTATGGTTAAGCCTCACGGGCAATTAGTATCGGTTAGCTCAATGCCTCGCAGCACTTACACACCCGACCTATCAACGTTGTAGTCTTCAACAACCCTTTAGAGACCTTAA
>NZ_PYNY01000013.1:0-104735 GCF_003026135.1 Photobacterium sp. GB-36
AATACATCGCTTCTGGATTTTTTTTATCAGCTAAAGGTTGAAGTGTTTTTTCAGCTTTTCCCCATAACTTACGCTGAATATTCAAAATCCCCTCAAAAAGTGGATCACCAGGCTGATAGATACTCGCAATATCAATAGAAGGGTTGATACTTGATATCGGGTTTTCTGATAAAAATTGTTCAAACACAGCAATATCGGCTTGTTGAGGTGTTGTTGCTTTTGAGCAACCGGTTAAGGCTATCGAAGAGAGAGTTAAAAGTAGAGTAGTAATTATTACTTTCATGCATTTAAGGCCTTAATTTAGCTGACTAAGAAGCTAATTGATTTTAATGCATAATTGTACACCTAAAAATTACTAGGCAATAATTTGCTTTAATATTGATTAAAAAAGCGCTTCCTTTTCATTTAGGAAGCGCTCAAAAATTGCTAAAAAATAATTAACCTTCAGGGACGTGAGCACCATCGATATAAATCACTTTTTTTACCGAGTCAGCTTTTTCTTGAGCCTTTTTATTCGCAGCAATTAAGGCGTCTTTTTCTTTAGGTGGGTGGGTAAAACTTATTCCAAAATCATCGCCATTAAATAACTCTGTCGCTTTAGCTGCAATGTACTTTTGTGTTTCTGTTAATGAATCATCATGAAGGCTTTCAATTCTATAACCTCTCCATGATATGTTCGAACCAAGTTTTAACCCTTGTTCGTCTAAACGTTTCATCTCCTCACTATGGAGGCGATTATGCTTGGCTTCATAATCTCCTAAAGCATCAATAGCCGGTACAAAGTTATTAAACCGCGCATAATTAAGAAGATCCACAGCCATAGCTTCCATGTTTTTATTTGGCTTATCTTCATTGATAATTGTATTCGCATACTCTACGAGCGGGTAGTAATAATGCTTTTCAGCAGATTGAATAACCGCATCAATATACTCCTTGTGGGTTAGGTCAGGTTTCAATGTAGTGCTGTAATATACGGCACGAACGTCGCCTGTTTTGGCTTTTTCAGCAAAGAGTTTTTGTGCTTTTTTTGTCCATTTATCGCTGCATTCATTGGGAAAGTACATTCGACAAATATCGTTTTTTGGAGAAAAAAACAAAGCTGCGTATGGATTACCTTGTTCAGCTGATTCCATATATAGCTTTTTAGCTATAGGGTTGTTTTTAATACCCGTTCCCCATGTAATTGATGCTAACCAAAATTTTGCGTCAGGATTTTGGTTCTTTGCCATAGGTTCAAGTTGTTTCTTTGCCTCAGCCCAAAGGTTACGTTGGATATACAAAACACTTTCAAAAAGCGGATCACCAGGCTGATAGATACTCGCAATATCAATAGAAGGGTTGATACTTGATATCGGGTTTTCTGATAAAAATTGATCAAACACAGCAATATCGGCTTGTTGAGGTGTTGTTGCTTTTGAGCAACCGGTTAAGGCTAAAAAAGAGAAAACTAATAATAGTGTACTAATAGTTACTTTCATGCATTTAGACCTTAACTTAGCGGACTGAGAAGCTGATTGATTTTAATGCACAATAGTACACCTAACAATTACTGGGCAATAATTTGCTTTAATATTGATTTAAGAAGCGCTTCTTAAATATCTAGAAGCGCCCTAAGATCATTTAAATTGATGAGTTTGTATTATTGTATATCTGAACGTGAGTAGAACATTGTTGCGTGAGCACCATCAATATAAATAACTTTTTTAACAGCATCTGCTTTCGCTTGAGCTTCTTTATTAGCAGCGATTAAGGCTTCTTTTTCTTTTGGGGGGTGAGTGAAGCTTAGTCCAAAGTCATCGCCATTAAATAAATCAGTTGCTTTGGCTGCAATATACTTTTGTGTTTCTGTTAATGATTTATCCTCAAGAGCATTATTTCTGTAACTTCTCCATGATATTTTCGACCCAAGTTTTAACCCTTGTTCGTTTAAACGTTTCATCTCATCACTATGAAGGCGATTATTTTTGGCTTCATAATCTCCTAAAGCGTCAATAGCAGGAACAAAATTATTAAATCTAGCATAATTAAGCAGTTTAACTCCCAAAGTTTCTAAATCTTTATCGGGATTGCTTAATTTTACAATGTTGTTGGAATATTCAACCAGTGGGTAGTAGTAATAATTTTCAGCAGCTTGAACAATCGCATCAATATACTCCTCGTGGGTTAGCTCCGGTTTCAGTGTTACACTGTAATACACGGCACGTACATCACCTGTTTTTGCTTGCTCAGCAAAGAGTTTTTGTGCTTTTTCTACCCATTGCTCACTGCATTCATTCGGAAAATACATTTGGCATTGATGATTGTCAGGTGCAAAAAATAATGCCGCATATGGGTTACCTAACTTAGCTGATTGTAAAAGCATCTTACGAGCGATAGGTGTGCTTTTAATACTTCCTGAGTATGAGATTAAAGCAGACCAATAAAGTGCATTTGGGTCATTTTTATCAACAAGCGGTTTCAGTGCTTTTTCTGCTTTTCCCCAGAGATTACGCTGAATATTAAGTACCCCTTCAAAAAGTGGATCACCAGGCATATAGATACTTGCTACATCAATAGATGGACTGATGCTTGAGATCGGATTTTCTGATAAGAATTGCTCAAACACAGCAATATCAGCTTGTTGCGGCTTGGTTGCTTTGGTGCAACCCATTAACACTATCGATATAAGTGCGATAATGAAAGTCGTAAATTTAAATTGCATCTGTCTTCCATTCTATTGATGTGTATTGTTGAGTTCGTAGTTTATCTTTAAGCTGATCGCGAATTTCTTTGGTATGAGCATCAAGATCATCGCCATTATAAAAGCATATATAATCGGTCATTGTGAAAGCAGGGTTAGAAGTGATTACTTTATACAATGTCATGTTTTTACAAAGCTCAGCGCAGTTTTTATTAAATTCATATTCATCTTCTTTTTTGTTATCACCATACTTTTTAATAAATAAAGCCAATTTTCTCCAACTCACTTTAAAGCTTTCCCATTGGGTTGATGGGGCCTGCTGTGTTTCTATATCACCATTCATGAGCACGAGTGCTCGCTCAAATTGGTTTTGATTGACACCACTAGTGTTATTAGTTAACCATTGTAAAATTTGTAAGATAGCATTAATTTGGATAGTGTTTTCAGCAATTTTATACTGAACGGATATCAAACAGTTAAGTAGGGAAGATAGTGTTTCTGGTGGGATACTAGTTATCCATGTTTGCATATTAACTTTGTTTTCTTCTTCAGTAATACGCTGAGCAAGAAACGGCGCATACTCTCCTTTTAGCGTTTCTTGTTTATAGTAGCGTACTGCTTTATCGGGCAGTAACATCGCCTCGGCAAAAGTTAAACCCAATGTGATGGCAACAGTCAGCACGTTGTTAAAGGCAACAAAATCTTCATTTACACCGTTACTGTCAGATTCACCAAACAATGCAATGCGTCTAAATCCACTTTCCTTAAGCACCGCTAAGCAGCAGTTAATAAAACGGTCAGCATTTTCAGGGTTTAGCTCAATAGCAACTTTACCCGAGCAACCTGGACCTGCCACGAATTGAGCGGCAGCGATTATGATAAACTCCCCATGTTGATAGGTGAGTCTTAACTACACATCTCCAGTATTTGCCATCTTTATCCAAATATCTAACGCTTCTTTTTTATTGCCTTCATCGTAAATAATAGAAGCATAACCTACCATCCCCCTAAAGTTACCGTTACAATTTGCGACAGAACCAGATAGATGGCAAGGATAAAGGAAGACACGCTCAAATCAAAATTGATGATTTAATGAGCGCGTCAATAAAGCCTGACAGCCTTTAAACATGTGATAATACATCTGAGGAATACGGAGCTTCGATTCTAGCCGAAGATCTAATTATTTGCGACAGAACCGAAGAAGGCGCAACTGAATTATACATATGTATATAAACACAATCACTAAGTCACATGATCAAATAGTAACCCTTTTCGAATGGTGACTTCTTTTTGAGGGTCTTTTACGTAGATCTGGTACTTTTTATCATCATACTTAAACGTTATTAAACATTCATTGAAATGTCTTGTGTTTGATCTATGTGTGACTTCCTTATACGTACAATTTTCAATGCTAAATATTTTAATAGTATTTACCGTATAAGGGTAAAAGATTTCGAGAAATAAGATTACTTGCAATGCATGAATTGCAACTATAATGATCGCTGGATGTTTATGTATAAAATTAAATATAGACTCCCCCTTAGTGAATAATACTACAATATACCCAGCAATTATTGACACAAAAATCACAGAGGAAATTTCTGTTGGTACTCTTAACACAAAAATAGCGTTTATACTCGCTACCGTCAAAAGGCATGGGAATGCATATATAAATATACCAAAAGTATGATTCAATTTTTTTTCTAAAGATATCGCGAAAAGAGAGAACAAAAATAAACGGAAAAAAATCCAACAAAAATACAGCACAGGAAATATAAAAAACGAAATTAGCAGTGCTAAAGCGCCAATAAGTAAACTAGAAAAATACAAACCAAAACAAATACATATAAATAATGAGAAAGAAACAAACCTAAGTTTTTTCTCTAATACCCATAGTATAGCCCCTCCAATATAGAATTCGACCCAATCAACAAATTTTTGTATTGGCGCTATAAATTCTATTTTTTTATTTTTTGACATAATTTTATTTCTGCTCAATACAAAGAATCAACTTATTAAGTTTTAATATAAAAACGGCGTTGTTGATCAAATCGGTTTAAAGACCAACGACGCCATATGTGACTCGCAGTTAGTTTCGAACAAGCATACCTAGTCCTATGGCTTTGTTTATAGCTTTGTCATTCGCCATGATTTCTCCCACTTGAGCGTTATAACATCTCAAGCTCAATTTACCGCTGGTTAGGGCTTTGTTGACGCGCTCATTAAATCATCAGACATTATAGTTTTTTATCGTGACGGAGGATTTGAAATCATCGACTCCTACATCAAATTGCACGTTACTACTTGATTCTTTTTTGTTACATTCTATTAATTCCTTGCGTGCAAAATACAGCTTCACTTTCGCTTTTTTAACATCTGCAATCGTGCTTTTATAGTGAAAAATCAATCTAATGAAATAAGAAGTAACATTTCATTTTATTTTGCGTGACAATTCAAAGGCGGGGGAATTAATATTACTAGCTGATGTTTTGACAGCTCATTAGGCAATTAGTTAATGGGTTGTCCCATATTTATCCTAACACCTATCAACCCAGATAGAGTTGAAAGTCTAACAAGCTTTTGTCCAACAACGAGCTAGCTATCATGGCTAGCTCAGTGTGATCACCAAGCGACTTTGTCATTACGCTAACTACCAAGGGAATATGTCGGGACTGAATTAGCTTATCTTTTAAAGTAATTAATTAGACCTTAGAAGGAGCTAAGGATGTTCTACATGGATGCTAAATCTCAATTCACTGTTGATATCATTAGCAAAGTTATTGAGGGTAAAATTACCATCAATAGTGCTACTCAATTGCTGCAAAAATCACGAAGAACCGTTGAGCGTTACTTGCGTCGTTATCGCAAAGAAGGAATTCGATGTGTTATTCATGGCAACACTGGCCGTGCTCCAATTAATAAAACGCCTGATTCACTCAAAAAAGAGGTTAAGTATTACGATTTTAATCTTCAGCATGTGAGAGTAAAGGTCATGATTAAAAAGTTGCAAAAGTAACGGACGTATGATTTTTTGATATTATTAGCAGTAAGCAGGTTTCTCTAATATAAGATATAAGAAAAAGCCCGATAATAATTATCGGGCTTTCTAGAGTTAAATATTATTAACTTTGATTGCGGATGTAAATAAGTCCACTTCTTTTGCTAATAACTGCAGTAAAGTATGGTTATCAAGTTTATATATTTCATTTTCAATATAGATGAAAGATTGATAAATCAATTTCTCTTGTTTTGATATGTGCTTAAATAGTTCTGTGTGGTTTTGCGATTTCTTAAGTGTTTTATCTAGCTCTGTTAGAGATGCAATTACACTATCTAGATCACTATCAATGGTAGAATCCAGTGACAAAGACTGCTTGTTTTCATTCAGTTGGGTCAATATACGCAAGATAATATTAGAGCTGCGACTGCATAATAAAATATGCTCGCCTGTTTGTGACTTTCTATGCGGTTCACCTAAATAGCCCATCCAATGATCAAACAGATTGGTATCGTTAACCACGCAATCTTGGTAGTGACGTTGTAACTGAGTGGCCGTACTATCTGATTTATCTGCTACGTACATTTTTAAAGAGACCAGATAATCAATATAGCCTGTTGTTGTTGCCGTTAACTGAGTAGGGAATAATTTCTTATTCCAACCAGGTGATAAGATAAATACAAATAATAAAGGTAAGAAAACACCCAGAACAGTGCTGTCTAGGCGAGGTAAAAGAATATTATCGCCTTGTCCGTTAAGAGAGAAGCCTGCGAATACAAACAAAGTCACGCAGAATACCGCAAAGCCGTAATGACGTGCTGAGGTGTGGAAAAAAAGTATTACAGCGATACAAAAGATGAACGGCAGGATGCTTGACGATACTTGGAAGTGCAGTAATGCAACAACAACCAATAAACCACAAATTGTACCGGTTAATCGTTGAAGTAGTCGTGTCCATGTCATTGATAAATTCGGACGTAATACCAATAAACTAGTCATAAGAGTCCAAAAACCAAAGTCTAAGTTTAATGTTCGAACAATAATTAATCCCGTCGCTAAACTTAATGTTCCCCGAAGGGCATGTCGAAAATAACTCGATTTTAACGTAATTTGACTGGTTAACTTAGAGGCTAACTCTCGCCATTTCCATGACACAACAATTGGCTTGATAATGCTGGAGCTTAATGTTTGGCTTGTTTGTTGGTTCAACTGCTGAAGTGTTAAGTAGATAATATCCAGTTTATTAATATATGAAAGCGCAGCCAGTGCTTCCTCTTTTATGTTCTCTTGTATTGTATATTGGCGTAACTCTTCAAAGTCGATACTTGGAACGTTTATACGATGAACATTATCGACAGTCACTTGCTCTAAATATTGACTTATTTTTAACGTTGCTTGGTGAATCTTATCTAACCATTCAGGACATGTTTGTTTGAGATTTGAAGTTGGAATGAAATAAAGTAAACGTGTTTGTTCGTTAATACGCTCAGCAACTTTTAAGAAACGATAAATATCTTGCAGTTTTGCGCTATCTTCACCAGCAGTAAATTGCTGGTGAATTCGACCTTCTAAGGTGTGAGATAAGCCCGCAATTTGGGATCGTAATTGCGCCGATTTAATAAACAACTCATTTTTGTCGGAAGAAAAAATAAAGCCGTGATCGTGAGTGATAAGCTTTTTAGCAATCGCTTGATACAAATCAGACAGGATATCTTTGGATTCTTGGTTCGGAAGAAAGTAGATGGCTAACGCTTGCCAAAAAATGTACCACAAAGCGCCACAGGTTAACCACAAAGGAACAAGCCAAATAGGTCGACCATCTAAATGCAGTAACATAGCGTATATAGCGAGTAATATGGAGGCAAAACCGATAGCCCCTAGCCTTGGGCTTAAAACAGCCAACATAAATAAGCTAAAACTGACAACCGTTAAGCTAATAACAAATAAGACTGAATGTGGGAAAACGGCTTCAGTTCCTAGGCTGATAAGAAAGAAAACAGGAATAGCGATACAAAAATCAAGAATGCGATATTTTGTCACACTAGACGTATCAGCAAAGCCACAGCTAATACTACCCAGAGAAAATGCAATCCCCATGGTTACATGACCCATAAGGAACAAAGGTACTGAGCAAGTAATGAAGCTAAATGCAGCGATGTTGGTTCTAAAGTTGAGCAAAGTCCGTAAAGTAGGGTAACGGAGAAGTACGTTGTATAAATTCATAGTGTATTAAATATCGTCGTTTGTGCGATTTGCTTTGTTAATCATAATCTCTTTTTAAAAAGAGTGAAGGCTTTATTGGTATACACTGGTGTTTTTTAGGTATTTAGTTTGGTTGGTTATTCCCTAAATGTGAGTAAATATTTCTACATCAAGTAAAAAATTCTGGATGAAATGTAGTAAATTAAGATTAATATACTGTGTGTAATGTGAATGAAGATTTAATATCTAATATTTCTCAAATATCACATCGATTACTAAAATAAATAATTATTTAAAGCATGATTGTTTATTTTTTTAAATAATGAATAAATAACATGCATAAGATTGAATAAATAAAGAATGAAAATTAACCGTATGATTTACCTTGATTTTTAGTAATTCATTATTTTTTAGAAATATATCAATAAAATTATTGATATATTTATTTAATACTGTTTATGATGCGAGAAATAAAAAACGAATACAAACAACATGGAGATAGTTGTTAATGTTTTTACTTAAGGATATATCAATAAAGCTGCAGTTAGTTATTCCTGTTATATTTATGGCTGTTTTATTATTTATTGGACTAATGCTAGGGCGAAATAACCTTATAGAAAGTGTTGATAAAATGAACGCAACAACACAATTAGTTGTTGAAGCTAAAGATAGTACCGCGAGTTTAATTAGCAATAGTTACGCAATGAGAGTAAGTGCAATTTATGCGCTTTATGATAAAGATTTATTATCACGGTTATCCAAGTCTCTTGATAGTAGCGAGTTAAGTAACAAAAATGCGATTGCAAAATTGCAAAAAATACCTGAAATAAACCAAGAATTAGAAGCATTTCGAACATTAATGATCAGCTATATTAGCTTTAGCCGAGACACAATGTTAGAAGTGCTTGATCTTAGGCATTCCGGTCAAATAACCGACTCTGAATATCAAAAATATATTGTTAAATATCGCCAATTAGGTGATGACATGATTTCAGCAATTGATGCGTTGGATAAGCGTGTAAATTTAACCGCAGATGCTTATATTACCCAGCAAAAGAAAGAGCACGGACAAACAATAAATGCGATTGGTTATGAATTTATCATTACATTGATAATCGCTATTATTATTTGTTTAGTCATTGGTTCAATGATTGTTAAGCCAATTACTGATTTGCAACGTGCAATGCAGAAAATAGCTGATGGTAACTTGAAAGATGAAATCACCGTTGACGGCTCTAATGAAGTGGGTGAATTGGCACGTAATTTAAATCGCATGATTGTTAAATTGCGTTCAACTGTGGCGGTATTAAATGATGTTGGTCGTAATGTCGCAGCCTCATCGACTGAATTATCAATTGTGATGAAAGATTCTGAGACTCACGCAAATAACCAAGTGATTGAGATTGAGCAAGTGGTAACAGCAATCGATCAATTAACAACAACGGCACAAGAAGTTACTCAAGCTGCACAAAAATCTGATGAAAATTCAAAAAGTGCTAGTGAGTTGGCTAATAAGAGCCTTGATTTGTTCTCTAACAACCAACAAGCAAATGAAGAAATGGCTGAATCATTAGTGGAGGCCGCTGATGTTGTTGCGCAACTAAAAGTACAATCGGCGCAAATTAGCCAAGTTATTGACTCGATACAAGGCATCTCAGAACAGACTAATCTATTGGCACTTAATGCTGCGATAGAAGCCGCACGCGCAGGAGAAAGTGGTCGCGGTTTTGCCGTGGTAGCTGATGAAGTTCGTCAGTTAGCAGCAAGAACACAAGCATCAACAAAAGAAACACAGCAGATTATAGAGCGTCTGCAAGAGCAATCGACCTCAGCAAATGAGCGTATGCAATCTGCAATTGATACATTAGAAAGCAATAAATTAGTCGCTTTTAAAGCAAATGAAGCGCTAGAGGGCATCACTGCGGCTATTTCAATGAATAGTGATATGAATACTCATGTTTCAACCGCTTCTGAAGAGCAGTTACAAGTCACAATGGATATCAGTAATAGTATTGAGAATATTCATCATATCATTCGACAAAATGCATCAGGTTTAAGCCAGTGTACGGTTGCAAGTGAAGAGTTATCTGATCTTGCTGAAAAGCAAAGCGAACAGTTGAAATACTTTAGGTGTTAACGATTGATAATCAGTTATAAATAACCGTTTTTCTTGAAGCCTTACTGTGTGTATACATTTGATGATAAATCAATATGTAGCATACGCTGTAAGGCTTCTAGTTTTGTTTAGGGCTTTGACGCTCGAGGTTAAGTTCTTTTACACGTTGTAATAGATAATCTTTGAAATTAGCGCATCGCACTGGCATATATTTTCTTGGTTTATAATACAAACTCAGTTCAAATTCGCTACTAACATAATTGTTTAATACCGTGACTAACCGATCTTCTTGAAGATCGTGTTTAATCAAACTGTAAGGCAGGTAAGCAATCCCTCCACCGGCTAGGGCGATATTTTTTAAAATTTCACTGTCGTCTACTTCTACCGATCTAGGTATTTGAACAGAGTTATATTCACCATGTTGTTCAAAGATCCACTTGTTTCCACCGACTAATGTTGTTGCAAATAGGCACAAATGCTTTTTTAGATCATGGGGTATTATTGGCTCTCCATAGCGTTGAATATAACTTGGCGAACAACAGGCTTTTAACGGTTCACTGAAAAGAGAACGTTTAACCAGTAAACTGTCTTTGTTTTGAAAACCGCGGTAAGTTGCATTTGCTCGAATGGCAAAATCGACATCGTGGACATTATCCACTTCAAACGCTGTTTCGATCACAACAAAATTAATAGTAGGGTTATTACTGATATATTCACCAATAATTTTACTCAAAAAATGCTTAGCAAACAAAGGGGTACTAGCAATTTTTATTGTACCAATATCATCATTGCCTAAATTTTGTATTTCATTAATGGCATCGGTTATTTGATTATTGATGTGGCTAAATTGTTTAAATAGTAATCTGCCAGCTTGTGTTGGTGTGATTTTTCGCGTGGTACGTTTAACAAGGCTAACTCCCATGTTTTCTTCAAGCTCTGTGAGCCAGCGACTACCAGCAGACGGTGATATACCATATTGTTTTGCAGCATCAGTCACTGAATTGCAGCGTACGACATGAAGAAAAAAAACAATTTTGTCTAACATTCGCATTCCTTGCATTATTAATAACGTTCCGGAGTATCAAATGTAAATAGTAACGTTATAGTTTATGATTTAAAGCTATCTTCACGGTAATTGTGTCTTTTTCTTATATGTGGAACGTTATTTGATTATTTGCAAGAGTGAATTGCTTTAATGCAACTGCACGCTGAGGACAGGTTACCTATTATTAAGTTAAGCCGTAAAGATTAGAGCTTATGTATTGGGTGTAATAATAAGTATATAGAGTAAATATGTCTTTTTAAGAGGGGTAGTAAAAATGCTAACGGATAAGGTTTGCCTTGTAACTGGTGGTGCTCAAGGTATTGGTCGCTGTATTGTCGAAACCTTTGCTAACCAAGGCGCAAAGCATATATTTGTATGTGATATGAATTTTGGCGCCATGGCCGATTTAGAGCAACAATTTCCTAATGTAACTGCACTCGAATTAAATGTATGCGATAGAGCTAATGTATCGGAGGCGATCACAAAAATCGCACAACAGTATGGAACCATTGACGTATTAGTGAACAACGCAGGTATTACACGGGATAACTTAATTGAAAATATGTCGGAGAATGATTGGGATCTTGTCATTGATGTCAATTTGAAAGGCGTGTTTAACATGACACAAGCCATTGCTCCGTTAATGATGGCTTCAGGTTCGGGCTCTATTATCACAATGTCATCAGTGGTTGGCACCGACGGTAATATTGGTCAAACCAACTATGCAGCGACAAAAGCTGGCGTGATTGCAATGACAAAATCATGGTCAAAAGAGTTTGCACGTAAAGGGGCAAAAGTACGTGCTAATTGTGTTGCGCCTGGTTTTATTGAAACACCAATGACAGTCGATTTACCTGAAAAAGTGATTGATTATATGGTGTCTAAAACGCCGCTAAAACGTATGGGGCTGGCGCAAGATATTGCAAATGGTGTGCTATTTTTAGCGAGTGATAATTCAAGCTTCATTACTGGTCAAACATTGAAAATCGATGGTGGGCTAGTGATATAGAGGCAATACATAATTCATCTTCCTACCTCATTTAGACGAGGGAGTATTTTGCCTTGTTGCAATGTGTTTCTGGAACGAGAAAAGCGTAGAATATGCATTACTAAATAGACATCAAAACAAGATGGATTGAATTTTGAACAATTACTGCGATTGAATAAACATCACTATTGCTGGAATAGTGATGTTTTTACACTTAATTGTCAGAGTTGTGTAAAATATTAGGGTTTTGCTAATATTTTCAATGCTTTCCACTTGAAAAGCATTAAACTGCGTCGACTTATGCTTTTAGGATTGATGTCGTGGTCACCTTTTTTATACAAAATATAAGTGTTGAGAGTGTAGTGCTATTACTTCTCGCTGTTATTTTATTGTTTTATTCAATGCAGAAAGAAAATATTTGGTTAAGCCGTTTAGCGCTTATATTAATGGTTTGTGGTGGGGCGGCCTTGATCAATAAACAATACCAAGAGTATCAATCTTTTTCTGATCAATTAAATATAAAGCATGATCACAGTGGCTTTGTTGATATTCCATAAACCTGTTAGCACATTGTTGCGATAGTGACTTGATTTGACTTAAATAGGGCATAAATAGACATACCGATACGAAGGTTTTCTTCTATTAGATCTAGATTGTCTACTAATGCACAGACGGTAATATCATCATTTAATGCGATAGTAACTTCGGTTGATTTCGTATCTTGCTGAATTGACGTTATCGTGCCTAATAATTGGTTATCAAAACGATCACGTTTTCCGTGGATCATATTTTCTTCACTACAAACTGTAATCGCTGGGCCTTTAATCAGAGCGACGACATCTTTGTTTTTTTCCAATTGAAGTTTTACCGTACTGCCATGGGTGATCGTGGCATAGATATTATGGGTGTCGGTAAGTGTAATCGTAACGCGATCATGCAAGCTATGACGTTCGATAGAACTAATGTGCCCAAAGAATTGATTTCTCGCACTTGTCTGTAATGAAAAACGAGACATGATACCCAACAAACTATCTAATGGCGCGCTTTCATCATTTAAGGCTTTTAAGCCCATATCTTGAATTTGATTTAGCAGTTCATACATTTGCACTAAACGTAAACCAAATCGCGTGAGCTCCGCGCCACCGCCACCTTTACCGCCTTTTTCACTTGTTACAAGTGCAGAGCCAGCAAGAATATTCATATCCTTAACGGCATCAAAAGCGGCTTTATAACTAATACCTGCAAGTTTTGCTCCTTTGCTTATCGAACCTGTTTGGTGGATGGCATTGAGTAGAGCAATACGACGAGGATTGGCGAAAATCTTATTTTCAATAAGAAGAGTAGAGATGGCAGTAAGGTTCATAACAGTAATTTGATCTTATATTTTTTTCTATCTTAGCGCAGTTTACCCTGTAGGTATAATTTAAATATATAAGTAACCTTTTGTATTTATTATGATATTACTGTTTTATCTAAAGTAAAGTTATTGAATAATCAAAAGATTAGCTATAACACTGTTGGTTTTTTAAACTGCCTGCACCCACAATCCATGAGTACAGACAGTGCCTTAATCCAACGTAAAAGGGTTACGTTTGGCAATATGATCAGTAAGGCTACTGACTGATTCACAACAACATTGTTCCATCACTTGTTGTAGTTGTCTTTTCAACATATTAATAGTGTGATGACCACCGTTAATACCCAACGCACCAACACCATACATAAAACTGCGACCAAGAAAGGCAAACTCAATTCCTGTTGAGAGTGTACGAGCAATATCAGCTCCGTCACGAATACCACTGTCCATCATAATCGTAATTTGACCTTTGCATTTATCCATTATTTCAATGGATTTACTAATAGTAGAAGGCCCTGCATCTAATTGTCGACCACCATGGTTTGAGATAATTATGCCGTCTAAGCCAAGCGCAATGGCTTTTTGACTGTCTTCAACCGTTGATAAGCCTTTTAAGACTAGGTTGCCTTTCCACTTGTCACGTAAACGTGCGACTTTATCTTCACTTAAGCGACCATTAAAGGTTTTATCCATGAATAATGCGAGATGGTGCATGTTCATTGAGCCTGACATATATTTAGATAAAGTCTCGAACTGAGGCTGTCCTTTTTTCAACGTGGCTAATGCCCATTTGGGTGACAACATTATTTCGACAATGTTTTGCCATGTCATTTTGGGCGGCATAGCTAAACCATTACGGATTTCTTTAGGGCGATAAGCAAAAGTAGGGACATCAGAAAGCAATACTAATGTTTTGATCCCAGCATCTTCACAGCGTTTAAGTAAGTCATCTGTAATCTTGTCATCAACAGGGTGATAGAGCTGGAACCATGCTTTACCTTCTGTGATATCGGCAATCTTCTCAATCGGAGAGGTTGAAACAGTACTAAGAATAAAAGGTACATTTTGTTCAAAAGCGGCTTGCGCCAATATTTCAGGTGCATTTGGCCAAATCAAACCTTGTAAACCCACAGGGCTGATACCAAATGGCGCATCATACGTTTCGCCAAACAGGGTGGTTTTTAAAGAAATCGAATTGTAATCACGAAGATAATAGGGGATTAGCTCAATTTGGCGAATATCATGAGTATTGCGTTTGAGTCCCATTTCAATGTTGCAGCCGCCATCGACATATTCAAATGCAAACTTAGGTAAGTTGAATTTTGCCTTACGGCGAAGGTACTCAACATCAGGGTAATGGGTATTAAAATAATCCTTCATTTTTTATTATCTCATTTTGATAAGCTGCAAATAACATAGAACAATTGAATTGATTATGAACGTGATATTTACAATATCTAAAAAACAAAAAATGGAATAAATAAAACCCGTTAATCGATGTTGTTAAAAGCGATGCGCTATGTGATTAATTAATGGTTTCAAAGTAGAATTTGTAGTCGCGAACTCCATCTATTTGAACGCCTTTTTCTCTTAATTCCAGAAACTGTTTGAGTTTAATTGTTCTAAAATCCATTGCTTTAAGCGCAAGAATGATGCGTAGCTCATCCATTGATCTTGATTTAGCTTCAGAGCTACACGTACCGCAAACAACATGCGTTTTTTGTTTAAAGCCTACTTTATTCAGCCAGTTTAGCTCTTTGGGATCTTTTTGAGTGCCACAAAAGTAGCAGCAATTGTCTTGTTTTAGTGCGGCTTCTTCCCTTAATGCTTTAGGGCTAGGTGATGTGGAGGGTGAAGCCGCGCTATTTTTCTTATTACCACTGAATGCAGAGAATTGAACGACATTAGACATTTTGATTGCTCTTACTCATTAAGGAAAATTTATTAAAATTGAACATGATTTTAATCTACCTGTATATCCTATTTCTTGTGCATTCAGTTAGTCAAATATTCATAAAGTAACTAATGATGTTCAAAGTACGGTCATCGCAATGAATAAGCAAGGTAGAGAATACTGGCTCACTTTTTGAACACATCTCAGTGCTTATAAAAGTTAAGGATATGTAGCGCGTAACCCACACAGTTCCCGAAAATGTTGTTTAAGATCTTTTCGGCTAATGTATAAGGCGATTTATCAAGTGGATACATAATGCGAGGCAACGCACGACTATAAACATCAATCGTTACAGGGTGTTTACCATGCAATACGAGATAGGTAAGTTGTTGTTCATAAAATACGCTGAGTGATATTGTTATTTCCACTATTGCTCGCCATTTAGTAAGGCGTTAAATCAAAGGATGGTTTATGTCTATAGCAACGGGTATTGCACTATTTCTTGCGATGCTTCTATCTGCCGCTATTCCGGGACCAAGTGTGCTCGCTGTTATATCGAGATCTCTTACTTATGGTTGGAAACAAGGCTTATTAGTTGTGCTCGGAGTGGTACTGGCTGATTACATCTTTATCTTTCTAGCTTTGTCGGGTCTATCTGTGGTTGCAAACGTTATGGGTGAGTTTGCTATCGTCATAAAATATGTAGGAATTACCTATCTCTTTTGGTTGGCTTATGTCACATGGACTTCTGATGTTTCTGTAACATCAACACGAGTTCATGATAAAGGGATAAAAACTTCAAGTGTGGCTGTTGGTATGTTAATGACTTTATCTAACCCCAAAGCGATATTGTTTTATATGGGGTTCTTTCCCGCGTTTATAGATCTACAGTCAACTTCACTATCAGACGTTATTATTATTTTTATGATTTCGACGATATCTGTCGGTGGGGCACTAAGTCTCTATGCTTGTATTACGTCAAGGGTAAGTTTTGTATTTGAGGGAAAGAAAGTGAAAAAGTTACTTAACAAGTTCTCTGGTGGCTTTTTAGCAACCTGTGGGGTTTTGTTGGCAACAAAGGCTTAAAGTAGCGGACACCTATCTAACATTTTTGAAGTCCAAAAGATCTTAAGTAAGTAATCAGTGCCAATAGCATTAAGAGTTACGCTATAAGTAAGCACTACAAAGCTGATAGGTTAGGGGAAAGGCTAATATTTATTGTTAGATAAAATAAAACCTTACGTCTGAATAACTTATTTGAACAAGTAAACATTCGCAAGGTTTTATCGGTTTATTTACTTACCAGCAATATTTAGGCGAGCAAAACGGATTTTTGGCGCATAGAAGCTTCGATTGTAATCGTGTTCTAATACATTACTTACCGCGTCTATTTCTTTGAGCATTTGGTAGAAGTTACCTGCTACCGTAATACCACGTACTGCTTGAATACGTTGACCATCACGGCATAAGAAACCACTCGCACCAAATGAGAAATCACCACTGATAGCATCAGCGCCAGAATGAACGCCTTGCAATTCAACAAGCTCTACATATTCACCTGCAGTGGTTTCAGCAATGCTGTTCACACCTTCAGAAATAACCGTGTGACGAGAGCCAACACCTAATCCACCTTTTGCCGAACGTGATGCATTCGCGGTGTTTTCGATCCCGAAGTAACTCGCGGTATGGCTATTGTGCAGCAAGCTATTTAGTTGACCTTCACCGACTAGAATAGTATCGCGAGTGGCAAAACCTTCGCTATCAAAGGCTTTAATAGAAAAACCGCCTTCAATATAAGCTTTGTCAGTGATGGTAATAAGTGGACTCGCCACTTGGCGACCAATCGCATCACGCCAAGGGTTAATGCCTTTCATTGCAGCTTGACCAGAAGTACACATTCCAAATGCACCGAATAAGCTACTAAGTGAGCTTAGGGTGAAAATGACAGGGTATTGTTTGGTAGCGATAGGTGAACCATCGAGTAGGGCTTTTGCCATGTCATAGCCATAGTTAATACAGAAGTTAGCATCTAACTCACTGAACTTACGACCTGATGACATACCGCCATGCATCGCTTGCTTGCCGTCTTTTTCAATTAAGCTGTAAGCATAACAGTAGGTCGAACGCTCACTGTGATGGCAAAGCGTACCTTGAGTATTGGCTAAAATCACATGGGCGTCTGATTCAGCAAAGCCATTATATGGCGCGCTTTTAGCGTCTGGTTTGTTTACTACGCCTTGCTCTAGTGATAGAGCTAGAGCGATCTTTTGATCTACATCGCCATCATCATCTTGATAAATCTCACTTAAATCTGTGCTGATTTTACTATCAATACAGCTAATGGTTTGATGTGGATCTTGCTGTGAATATTCGGCGTTCAATAGCGCGTTATCAACCATTAGATCAAGGCTCGTTGGATCTAATGACTCAGAATAGCTGGTGGCAATACGCTGATCTTTTACCACGCGTACGCCAATCACTTGTCCTGACGTTACCTTGTATTCATCAAGCTCGCCATTATTCGCTTTAAGTGAGAAGTTATTGCTGCGATTGGCAATCACATCAGCACTCGCGCCTTTTTTAGTGACACGCTCAAGCACATGGTCGATGGCCTGCTGTAATTTATTTTGATCAGCCATTAGTTACCACCTCCCACAAGAATATTATCAACTTTTAATGCAGCTTGACCCACAGTTGTCGGCACTGAGCCACTGACAGAGCCACACATACCAGCCGCAAGGGCAAAATCATTACCAACCATACTGATTTCTTTTAATACTTTAGGACCAGTACTAATTAGGGTTGCAGATTTCAGTGGTTTAGTGATTTTACCGTTTTCAACAAGGTAAGCTTCCTGCACTGCAAAGTTAAACTCACCTGTACCAGGTTGAACTGAACCACCACCCATTTTTTTAGCGTAAATACCGCGCTCAACACCAGCTAGCATATCGTCAAGGCTACTATCACCGGGTTCGATAAAGGTATTACGCATACGTGAAGTTGGCGCAAATTTATAGGATTGACGACGACCAGAGCCTGTAGGAGCAAAGCCTGTTTTCATGCCGCCCATGCGATCAACCATGAAGCTAGTCAGTTTACCATCTTTAATGAGTTGAGTGCGTTGGGTCTCCATGCCTTCATCATCAATATTGATAGAGCCCCATTCGTTTACCATCGTGCCATCATCCACTGCGTTCACGACTGAATTGGCAATGGTTTCACCCATTTTATCGTAGAAAACAGAGGCTTTTTTCGCAACAGAGGTGGTTTCAAGCAAGTGACCACACGCTTCGTGGAAGATTACTCCACCAAAACCATTACCGATGATCACTGGCATTTCACCAGAGGGACAAGCATCAGCAAACAGTTTAACCATCGCTTGTTTAGCTACACCTTGACCTAACTGCTCTGGATTGACCTTGCTATTAAACTCCCAACCTGTGAATGCGCCTGGTGCTTCATAGCCAGTGGATTGTTCGCTACCATTTTGCGCGACGGCATTAGCAGAAATACGGGTGTAATGGCGAGTATCCCCAATGTGTAAACCTTCAGAGTTGAAGATTTCAATTTGTTGTTCACGTTGAGCAATGTTACCGATGAACTGGCTAACTTTTTCATTTTCAGCACGAGCCGCTTCATCTGCTTGGCGTAAAAACGCAATTTTTGCTGCCATATTCGCATCTTGGCTTAATGGTAACTGGCAACTGTGCTTATTGGTAAAGCGGTTTAAATTCAAACTACCAGCCGATAAAATTTGTTCACGTTTATCTTTTGCAGCCAGTAGGCTAGTAACGCGTTTCAATTCTTCTTCGTCTGTGCTGTTGGTATAGCCGTACAGAACTTTAAATCCGAAAAATAGACGAATACCAATACCAAAATCGATCCCTGAGTTGATTTTATCGATTTCACCTGAAATTAACTGCACAGAGTTAGATTGGTGATGTTCAACAAAGAGTTCGGCAAAATCGGCACCTAAAAATAGCGCATGATCGATGACTGCTTTTGCAGTGCTAGGGTTTAGCATGTGTGCTCCCTTGTGTTTTTATAAGTTCCATTTAATAAATTAGCATTTTTTTATTGTTTCTTCCTGCTATTACTCTAATAGGTCGAACCAATTAAACAGTGCTTGTTTGATGAGTAACCCTGATGTTGTTTGCTTAAGACAAAATAATAGAGCAAAGAATCTGTTCAAGATCATCCCAAGGTAAAACTTCATTATCAATGACTTCAATGCGGGATTCAAAACCTTCAAGTGATAGTTCGTTAACCGATACCACTTGGTTTACAACATTAAAAGCAAAACAACCATTTTCAGTATTCACGACAGCTTTTACACGGTTCGCATTTAAGCTTGAGAATAGACTGAAAAGCTTTGAAAATTCAAAATGTTGATCAGCGGCAAAGAACCAACCACAACTGTGGAATCCTTGACCGTGGTTTTCTTTACGTATGAATTGCTGCCCTGGTAATAGCTCGATCTCTGGCTCTGGGGCGATATCGTGGTGATGATCGTCATGATGATGGTGATGGCTATGTTGTGCAGCGCGATCAATACGTGGAATATCAAGCCACTCTAGCTCTAACTTACCCAGCTCTACCTCACCGATTAAGGCTTTTTTGGGTTCAGCTTGTTCAATCGCTGATTGGAAAGTGAAAAGATCGTAGTCATCACATTGGTCGATCTTGTTAGCAACGACAACGTCGGCAAGAGCAAGCTGATCTTGGAAGTTTTCATTATCAGTATAGAAACTATCAGCAAAGTGACGAGGGTCAACAAGGGTGATGGTGGCACGTAAATCGACGTAATCTGCATACATGCCAGAAGTTAGCTTGTTGATCACTTCCTTTGGATGACCTAATCCTGTTGGCTCTAACAGTAAGCGATCAGGTTTTTGCGCCAGTAGGGCATTAATACCAACAGACATGGGTAATCCAGCAACACAGCACATGCAGCCACCAGGAACTTCTTTGATAATGGCGCCTTGTTGTTCGAGAATTGCGCCATCGACGCCAACATTGCCAAACTCATTGATAAGAATTGCCCATTTTTCATTTTCAGGTTTACGAGCAAGAAGAGAAAGAATCGCAGTTGTTTTACCAGCACCTAAAAAGCCAGTAATAATGTTGGTTGGAATACGTTTCATGTTGTGCTGATCTCTATACGTCTACATTCTGTAATTTGTTTATTCTACCGTATGTTACAGAGTAACGGTATCTCGCTGAATAAAGCAAAAATGTGGATGTGTTGAGTCATTAATTTGATAAAGATGAATAGGAAGCCTAATGGTTGGCTTCCTGATATTGTCTTTGATCGCGGGAGCTGAAACTAAATATAATTTTTCGCTTCACTGTATGCTTCGATCTCTAAAGGCGTGCTGTTGTAACCGTAGATATAAATTTGCATCAAGTACTGACGAATTTGCTCTTGTACACCGCGTTGCTCAAATTGACGAACATGAATCAGTTCATGGGCTAATAGCTCGCGATTATCTCGTTCTTTATTTTTTATCCAAATACCATATCCATAGGTGTATCCCGCCATGTTAGGGCCCGCATAACCGGATTTTTTGGCTAATTGTGCTAATGTTGGATCTGTAGGGAATGGAAGTGTGTTGCTGTAGTAAACATGCACTTTTTCTGGGTGTTTAATACCGATACGTTTGGCAATAGCTAATGCTTGCTCATTCAGTGGTTGACCTTTTTCTTGCGCGATTTTCTCTTGTTGTTTTACATATTCTGTCGCTGCGGGAAGAATAGCATTAATGCTCTCTGTTAATTTAGCAGGTGGGTTAGCGTAAATTTCATCTCTGTTAATACACCCTGAAATTAATAGTGTGAACATGAGGATACATGCCAATCTCATAACGATTCCTTGTTAAGTTTTCGACTTTCTTGTGTTAGTAGGCATCGTATATGAGTGCATACTTGAGTGTTCCACTTTTACATAATAATACGAGCTATTTCACGAAAGTTGGAAAGAGTGATGTAAGCAGAGTCTTTGGGAGTGAACCTGTTAATGAAGACTTTAAAATAGGTATTATTGATAACGGTTGGTTGCGTGTCAAAAACGTCAAATTAGCTGTGAAGAAAAATTATTTTATTTCATTGGTAATTTTAACTTGCTGATAAATAAAGGTTGTCGTGTTTATGTCAGGCTTGTGACGTGATGTTTTTGATAAGATATCGTTAGGCTTTGGCGGAAAGTAGCAAAAAGGATTTGTAATGATTATTCGAAAATTACGATTACAACGTGGTTGGTCTCAAGAGCAACTTTCTCAATTAAGTGGATTAAGTATTCGTACGATTCAACGTATTGAGCAAGGACAAAAAGCGGGGCTAGAATCACTCAAATCTTTAGCTGCTGTGTTTGAAATACAAGTATCAGACCTTCAAATGGAGCCGCCAATGAATAAAGAAATCAGTGTCACAGAAGACGAAAAAAAAGCGCTTAACTATGTTAAAGGTATTAAAGGATTTTATTCGAATCTAACTACGTACGTATTAGTCATAAGTGCACTCTTCGTAATTAATTACTTTACGAGCCCTGGTTATTGGTGGGCGGTATGGCCTGCACTGGGCTGGGGGATTGGTATTGTGAGCCATGCGCTTAGTGCGTTTGAAGTCCTTAATATTTTCGGTCCTGAATGGGAGAAAAAGCAAGTCGAGAAACGCTTGGGTCGAAAGTTATAACCTTAACTGTAAGTTATTATCCCCGATTAAAATAACTGCATAGAGTGGTTAAACCTAGAGCCCTATACTTTATAAAAACATAATAAAGGTAGGGCTATTTTTATATATAGCTATTGTTTTTTATGGTTGTAAATAGGTAAACAAGTCTATATATGCGATATCGTTTTAACGACATAATCATGATAGGTTAACCAATCATGTAAGTAATATGTTCTGGTGTGTTAATGCTCTCTTCCGTCGTCCGTAATATCTGGTATACCCCCTCAGTTAACTTTGGTTTTCGTGCATTCAGTGCAATGTTATTGATTATTTTAATTGGTCTAATTTCTGGACAAGTCAATTATGCAATGACGGCATTAATGACATTACCAGCCGCTTTAATTAGTGGGTTAGATATTGCAGGACCGAGACGTTGGGCGCGTTTTTTGATCTCATCAGTGGTGTGGATTAGTGCGTTGTTATTGTCTTATTTTATGCTTACTTGTGCTATTCCATTGTGGGTTATTTATGGGGTGTTATCGATATTAGCGGCAGGCTGTGCCCTTAATGGTCCGTTTTGGGGGCGGTTGGGTATCTCTAGTTTATTGATTACTGTTATGGCCTTGTCACTGCATAACTCAAAAGCTGACATGTATTCCTATTTGATGCTGGTTTTAGGTCCATTAGGTTTTGCTTTATTCAGTTGGGCTTGGTTTGCATTATGGAAACACTATGCGCTAAAAGTCGGTTTAATTGCTATTTACGATCAGCTTAATGCGTTTTTTAAACACCGAACCCAGTTTTTATTGGGTGAAGATATCGAGAAAAAAGCAATAGAAACCAAATATCAATTGATTGAATTGTTTGAGCAAGCCGTTCAATCAGAGTCATTTCTATTATCAAAAAACGATGTAAATTCTTTAAAACAAGAGTTATTTATTGCCGCTGACATTTTTGAAGGTTTGATAAGTTGCCATACCAGAAATAAAGATCTGATCAGTCAGTTTCAACATGATAAAGAGAAACGTAATCTGTTGTTGAAATGGAGTGAAAATTGTCAGCAGAGGTTATTGTTTAAAGCGAAAGCGCTTCAACATACACAAGTTATACTCCCTGCAGAATCGTGTATTGCCATTGCAGATCAATTAATAGAGGCAGTTCAAGCAGAGTTAAATCATCAAACACGGTTTCGTTACTGGGCGGCAAGTATTAAATACCTCTCTCGTCGTATTGAACTTGAACAACCAACGTTCGAAAGACAAATTGAAATTCAACCTTTTGAATTAGCTTGGCATTGTCCAAAGAAAAATAATCCAATATGGCGACATGTAGCGCGTTTCTCGATGATTTTCACCTTGGGTGCTTTTATTGCTGACTCATTTCATTTAGCGCATCCAGAGTGGGTATTTATTTCAATTATAATGGTTATCCAACCGAGTTTTTCATCGATCAGAAGTAAAATATGGCAAAGATGGCTTGGTACAGGCTCAGGTTTATTATTTGCGACTGGGTTGATTTTCCTTGGTATCTCTGATCTCCAAGTTTATATACTGTTAACCATACTACTGACAGTTGCGATGTTTAATATTCTTAAAAATTATGCACTTGCGGTTGGTTGTATTACAGCGATGTTGGTGTTGGTGTTCCAAGTTATCGCTAACAGTGGCATTGATATTGTTGTTCCTCGAATGATAGATAACCTTATTGGGTGCTCTTTAGTATTAGTGGGCTACAGCTTACTTTGGCCACAATGGAGAGGAAAAGAGATCCACGCTCAATCGATTAAAGCACTTCAAGCATCTAAAACCTTATTCTTAATGTGTTATGAGGAACTTCAATCTGAAAGTAATAAGATTGAGCCCACTCAATTTGGTAAACAACGTTTGGAGATGATGTCCAAAGAGCGGGGACTGGAGCTGATTTATAATGAGATGCAGAATGAGCCTCGTTTCACACGCCGTGATCCTCAATACTATGAAGAGATGCTCAGTCATTATCGTTTGCTGTCTCACTATCTATGCTTACTTATTCCTCTTGCGAGAAATGGAACCACAATACATAGTCTAACGGATTGGGAAGGGACGATTAATCGTGCAATGGACGCTTTGATTTCAAGCATTCAAGGTGAAAAAGTCATTGAGCTTCCCTATTTTGATGAAACAAATATACCAATGACTTCAGATAAACCGACTAATGAGCAAGCAGCCTATGAGTTGGTTTGGTTATCTTTAATGGCTGTAAAACAAATGCATGATCTCGTGCGTGATAAATACTTACAAGCTGCTAGTTAAGCTAATAATTGGGCAATGAAGTGTTTAGGAGAGAGTGAACAACTGTTTACTCTTTTTTTATATGAATATAAATCTAGTCTTCATGCATGACTGTTGAGTAAGAAACGATGTTATGAAATATAACGGTTTCTGTCACTGCGCGATAGTCATGAGGTTTATCTGCCTCAAATCGAATACTTTCACCTTTGGATAAATAGTGCCATTTATCATCAACATACACACCTAACTCTCCCTCAGTAACAACAGAATGCTCAATGGTTCCAACCTTGTGTGGTGACGAATGTTGGGTATGAAAGTGGGTTAGTGTGATTTCGAACATCTCAAATTTAACCGTAGGATCATAAGCGATTAACGTCTTCACATGCATATCGATATCGGCTGGAAAGATCCGTCCATCAGTATCATTTTGATCACTAAAAAAAGCAGTGAATGATGAATTCAAACCACTCGATATCTTCCACAAGGTTGCCACGGTTGGGCTAGATTCTTTACGCTCTATTTGTCCAAGCATGGCTTTGGATACACCCGTTAACTTTGATGTTGCATCTAGGCTAAGTTTTTGTTTCTCACGCAATGCTTTTAAATGTTTCGATATTCTGGCTTTAAAAATGTCTTCGTTCATCAATTTTCCTGTTGTGCGCTATAACGCACAATGATAAGGTTCCGTCTGTGCGCTATAACGTACAAATAAACCTATCTGTATCGTGCGCTATAACGCACATGATAGCATTGTTCTAAGGAGTAGAAAATGAACGATCTGAGATTTAATTTAAGTCATATTTCAGCTGGAACAATTGCTGTTTTAGTCGGTTACACCTCGTCTGTTATTTTAGTTATTCATGCCTTAACAGAAATGGGGTTAGCCCAGTGGCAGATTAATAGCTGGTTGTTTGCTTTGGGGTTAATTATGGGTATAACCACTATCGGCTATTCTTTTTATTTCAAAGTACCAGTATTAACAGCATGGTCTACTCCCGGTGCTGCTTTTTTGATCACAGCTGTGCAGGGGTACAGCGCGGCAGATGTCATTGGCGCATTTATTGTATGTGGTTTATTGACCTTTATTTCTGGGTTAATTCGTCCACTTGCTTTGGCGTTGCAACGTATCCCATCGCCAATAACTTCAGCGTTATTGTGTGGCGTCATATTGCCTATTTGTTTAAGTGGATTCACGCAAATAGACACTCATCCAATCATGTTTTTGGTGTTGTTTAGTGTGTATATAATCACGAAACGATTTATGGCTCGATATTCGATGTTGCTGACGTTGCTTGCTTCTGTAGGTATTGCGCTGTATTCCAATACCTTAAATACCGCTGCAATCCATATGGCAATGCCAACATTTTATTGGTTAACGCCGAGTTTTCATTTTCAACCGATCATTAATATCGCTATTCCTTTATATCTAATAACTATGCTGTCACAAAATATTGCAGGTTTTGCTGTACTTCAAAACTTTCAATTTAAAGTACCCGTTCGCCCAGTATTTTTAGGAACAGGTTTAGTGAATATGATTGCTGCACCTTGTGGGATCTTCACGTTGAACCTTGCGGCAATCAGTGCCGCTATTTGTATGAATGACGATATTGACGGTAAGCATAGTGATCGCTACAAAGCTGCTATCTGTGCTGGTGGATTTTATATGTTAGTGGGTATTTGGGCATCAATTGTGGTCGCTATTTTCGTATCTTTGCCTGAGGGATTAGCCGATATTCTTGCTGGCTTTGCTTTATTAACCACCTTAATTAACTGCTTGTTTAATGCATTTTCTGCCGATGAATATCGAGAGTCAGCGATACTTACTTTATTGATAACTTTATCAGGTATTCATTTGTTAGGGATCAGTGCGGCTATATGGGGAGTAGGTGTTGGCTTGTGCCATTTCAAGTTAATGCAGAGTAGAAAACCCGTATTCATTGCTGGGCGTTAATGGGTGTATATCCACTTAACCTTAAATACAGCACAGTAAATCATTGCCTATTCAATAATGAATGGGCTGTAAACCACTGTGTTCTTGTTAACCGTCATCGTCATGATTTATTTGCACAATAAATACTTCGTGTAAAAAATAATAAGACACTGCTATTTGTCAGTTTTATGTAATTTATAACCCATTTTTGCTGTTATTGTTTGTTGTTTATCCTCTCTGTTGTTATGGTTGCGGCGAAATATTGTTTAGTGCTCTAAATAAATATTATTAGGTTTACATAACAAGGTAGGATTTTTTGAATACTTCGACGGATAAAGTAAGTAGTAAATACAGTATAGAAACGACGGATTATCAAGTTGGACAAGATAATATTCAGCGCTGGGGTTTTGATATTCACAAACCGGTGTTTGGTATTAGTGCGATATTAATTTTGCTATTTATTGCTGTGATGTTAGTTGTCGATCCTGCGACAGCAAAAACTGCATTAAATAATACGCGAAACGGTATTATGGAGCAGTTTGATAGCTACTTTATGTGGGCTGTTAATACGTTCGCAGTTTTTTGTATATTCTTAATGCTTTCACCACTAGGTAAAATTCGTATCGGTGGTAAAGAGGCAAAGCCTGAGCATTCAACATTGTCATGGAGTTCAATGTTATTTGCAGCAGGTATTGCTAGCGGTATCATGTTTTTTGGCGTTGCAGAGCCAACGGCTTATTTCACTAACTGGTTTGGGACGCCTTTTAATGTAGAGGCTCTGACGCCGGAAGCTAAGCAACTAGCGATGGCGGGTAGTGTGTTCCACTGGGGGATCAGCGCTTGGTCTATTTACGCAGTAGCAGCATTAGCGTTAGCCTTTTTTACTTATAACAAGAACTTGCCGTTATCAATTCGATCTTTGTTGTTCCCTATTTTTGGTGATCGCGCATGGGGTTGGTTAGGCCATGCTGTTGATATTCTTGCTGTTGTTTCTACTTTATTTGGTTTAGTGACCTCTTTAGGATTAGGCGCGCAACAAGCGGCGAGTGGTATTAATTATGTTTTTGGTACTCACGGCGGCTTAGGGTTGCAGTTCGGTATTATTGCCTTTGTTACATCAATCGCGATTTTCTCTGTAATACGAGGCATTGATGGCGGGGTTAAACTTTTAAGTAATATCAATATTGTTATTGCGTTTGGGTTATTAGTTTTAGTAGCAATTTTGGGTTTTGATGTCGTTAAACATTCATTACCAGATACCTTTATGGCTTATGCGAAGAACTTTTTTGCACTAAGCAATCCTATTGGTCGTACTGATGATACATGGCGTCATGGTTGGACTATCTTCTATTGGGCATGGTGGATTTCATATGCGCCATTTGTGGGTATCTTTATCGCTCGAGTATCTAAAGGACGAACAGTAAGACAGTTTATTTTTGCCGTTCTCTTTATTCCAACATTAGTAACGATGACTTGGTTCTCTGTCTTCGGTGGTATTGCGGTAGAGCAAGTAGCGTCAAAAGTAGGAGAGTTGGGATTACATGGCCTACAAGATCTATCTCTTACTTTATTTTATGTATTTGATGCGATGTCAATGAGCCTGTTGTTATCTGTGATTTCGATTGTACTTATTTTAGTATTCTTTGTGACATCATCGGATTCCGCATCGTTAGTTATTGATAGTATAACCGCTGGTGGTAAATTAGATGCGCCAGTACCACAACGTATTTTCTGGGCAACGATTGAAGGTGTTATTGCTGCTATTTTATTATGGGTTGGTGGTGCTCAAGCATTAGAAGCATTGCAGTCTGGAGTGGTGATTACCGCGTTACCGTTTAGCTTTATTCTGGTAATAACGTGCGTGAGCTTATGGAAAGGATTGATGAGTGAGCGACACTTATATACTTAAGCTAGAAGTAAATTAAGCAATTATCCAAAAGTCGGCATTTGTCGGCTTTTTATTTTCTAATCATAAAATTCATCAATAGTGCAGGGTGATCCATCACTGAATTTTAAAATAATTACTTTATTTAGCTTGTCGAGTACTGGCGAAAAGCCGAGCCTTTCTTCAAACTAAAGCCAGTAATAAAGTCGTGAATGAATGGAGTCACTATAATGATTAACTGGATTACTGTTGAGTCTAACGCAATTCGTAAAGTGGGTTATAGCGAAGCAAAAAATGAGCTTTATGTTGATATGGGACAGCGTCAACCTTATTGCGTCTTTTCTGAGGTTTCCAAATATGCTTTTTTTCATTTTGCAGCTGCAGAATCGGTAGAAGATCACTTCGAGAGCCATATTAAATCTGTTTATAGTCAAGTGTCATAGTTTAGTTGCTGTATATAGATGTTCAGTTATTTGCTTGTTTCTTAAGATTTCATTTTTCGAATAAAATACAGTTTGCTTAATAAGCTTGTCAGGCATATTTTAGGATAATAGAGCGTAATTATAATTAATAGAATTACGCTTATTCATCGTAAAGAGAGTAGGCAGTAATGAGCATTGCAGATTTAACCGAAGCATCTTTTTTAAGTGCAAACCGTATAAGCCAACAAGAATGGCAAGCCAGTTCGGTTGATTGGCCGACATTGCATCAAATTGGTCTTAATCATGAAGCCAATATTGAACAATTAAAAGAAACGGCTGAAATGTACGCGCGTATTATTCAGCGTTGTCAGTATGTACATTCCGTTCGCTGGCGGGTAAAAGATCCGCAGCATTTAATGGAAAAGATTGTTCGTAAAACCCAAGCAAATACTCCCACATTTAAACAAAAATATGTCGGTATTAACCCAACTAATTACGACCGTATTGTGACTGATTTAATAGGTGTACGTGCGCTGCATTTATTTAAAGAAGATTGTTTACCGGTTCATGATTATCTCTGCCAAGAATGGAAAAATGCTGAGCCACCAATTTATTACGTCCGTAATGGTGACGATAAGGTCTTTACTGAATTACCGAGTGATGTTGAAGTTAAGATTCATCCTGCGGGATATCGGTCATTACATTATGTCTTTGGTTCACAGCCGTTAAACCATACTGTTTTTACTGAAGTCCAGGTTAGAACAATTTTTGAGGAAGGTTGGACGGAAATAGATCATAAAATCCGTTACCCTAATTTTTCTCATAATGAACAAGTATGTGAATTTTTATTGATGTTTAATCGCTTAGCTGGATCGGCTGATGAGATGGGATCTTTTGTCAAACAACTGGTCAGTGAGCTAGAACAACACCAAAAATCAATTGATGAAATTACGCACAAAAGTGATGTAAACGCCCAAGAAGTAGCAGAGCTGTTTAAATTATTAGAGCAAAATGAATCAAAACAACAAGGCTCTCAAGAACTTATTGATAAGCTACGAGAACAAGTTGAACAGTTACAAACAGAGAAAAATACCTTACAGAAAGTGACAAAGCACCATGTCGTTAATAGGATAGATTTAATGGGTAAAGCGCAATGTAGGGCTGCTGATCTTATGAAATAATCGCATAACTATCCGTTTTTCGGATAGTATCTAGTTTGTTAGCCTTAGAATAATGCTTATAATTCATATATTCCTTTTAGGTATCTGTAAAATATAAAAAAGTTGTACTGAGGTTGTATATGATGAGAACACGTTTTGATCGTATTCGTCATGCTGTTTGTTTTGAAATTATTGGATTAGTGCTTTTAGTTGGTGTGTTGAGTCAATTTGGCTATGATTCTGATCATGTTGGAGCAGTTGGCATTGCGTTTTCATTTTTAGCTACAGGTTGGAACTACATTTATAATAACTGGTTTGATAAGTTAATGGTACGACGCTATAAAACTCTTAAGAAAACATCGTTGCAGCGTGTAGTACATAGTGTAGGTTTTGAAGCTGGATTATTAATTGTCACTATTCCTATTTTATCTTGGGTATTAAAGGTGTCGATTTGGGAAGCATTTATACTGGATATCGGTATGGTTCTTTTCTACTTAATCTATGCTTATGTTTATAACCTGATTTACGATAAGATTTTCCCTGTTCCTGAAGTGGTACATTAATTGGTGTTGCTACAAAAAAGCCCTCAAGTTTACTTGGGGGCTTTTTTATATTACTAACATCGATATTCTTACTGTTTAGCATCTAGCATTGTCCTTACGACAGGGTGCAGTGTTACAAATTGTAAGTTTTAGTTATTAATGACTAACTAGCCAACACAGGGTTTGACTTGATTTGTTATGCTTGTAATGTATCTGGATATAGCGAATTATCCATATATAACATTGCAAGTTGAGGGATCATGTTTCGATATATCCAACGCCGTAGAATAAAAAAAGTTATTAAGATCCTTTCGCCTATCTTATTAAAAGGTTACGGAAGCCGTGATTATTTCACGATTGGACAAGTAGAAGCCAATATAAAGTCACTTTGCAAACGTCAACAACAGATAGCATTCGCTTTGTTTGCTGATCCTAATGCGCTGGATTTAACAAATAATACTGAACTACACCAAATTCGTATCGATATATCTTACGATTTCTTTTTAGCCGATGAATATAACGCTCGTGATGTTCTCAACTTACTTAGTAAAGGTGGATGGAAAGGTGGTCGTATGGATGACGACATGTCGAACCGAATGGGAATGACTAGTCGTTACTAATAATGGTTCTGGTTTAAAAAGTGAGTAATAATTTGATCATAGTTGCTTATTTTACGGCGTATTTTCTTACCATAAATAAAGGGATGTTTGCGAGTTTTGTATCTAGTGGTTTTACATTCTCGCAGTCAGTTCAGAGCGGTGCTAAATTATCCCCGAGATTTAATCCTTAACCCGTTTTTAATTGCCTAGGTACCTAAAGTTATACATAGATGCGGTAATGAGTAGGGTATCTACTTATTTAAGCTCTTCAACTAGCGTGTATTTTACTTGTGCGGGACAGTGGTTTGCCAAAAGGTTATGCTCACTGGATTGGGGATTAACGTAAATCCGTAATAATAGTATGTTTTAGCTTGCTCAAAATCTCTTATCGCATTTTGGATACTTGGATCAAACGCCAACGTTGCAAGTAATGTTGCCGTGGTATCGAAATGATTTTTAATTTCAGATTTCTTGATTTCTCGGATAGAAATTAATTGCTCGATAGCGCGATCATAAATAGCATCTTCGCTGATCTCTGGACTTTTCCACGCAATATACATACCAGAGATAATGACGGAGCATGCGCATAAGAACGATAAGTATAGCGTGATCTTTTTGGCTATTTTTATATGGAAATCATTCCTTTGTAATATAAATTTGCCATTTATAAATTATTCTATATGCCGATAAGCATTTTTTATTATTATATGTAAGGCATTGCATTTGATGGAATGTTGTTGCGATAAAATTCAGATTAAATGAATGAGTATGCTTTTATTGCATCGGGATAGTGTGAATATTCACTTATATAAGAGTGTAATAAATAGTGAATATTTCTAAGATGTTAATAAAATTTAGGCGTTCTGGGTTGTAGGTAAGGCTTCAAAAAGAAATAGGTTCTTTATCTATTGAGCGTAAACGTTATATTCTCTACAATACCGACGTTTTTTATTAACGATAGAATTTTTGATCATGACAGATACTACATCACAACCAGCATTACCAGATCGTCTTTCAGGTAACCCTCGTAGCCCTCACCACGTGGCAGAGTGTTTCAACTATGACATCGGCATTCGTCTTAACGGCAAAGAGCGTTTTGATGTTGATGAGTACTGCATCAGCGAAGGTTGGGTGAAAATTCCTTCACCGAAGGCACTAGATCGCCGTGGTCAGCCAATCTTGATCACACTAAAAGGCACGGTAGAAGCATTCTACAAGTAATAAGTGTTGATTAATGAATCAATGAAAGCCTAGTTTTCGAACTAGGCTTTTTTTTGCGTATAATCTGAGAAAATAAATTCACAGTTGGAAGCCATGTTATTTCGGTCTTGCGACTGAAAAGGTCTTTTCCAATACTGCGTATTCACTGCCGCCTAAGCGTGATAACGGATTTACCTTTAATGCTTCAATTACTAAGCGCTTTTGCTCACTATCGATAACTTCGTCATCAATGTAGATCTGCTTAATTTCAGCGAAGATCAAGCTTTGTGGTGTTTCCCCAACCTCTTTCACTTCATATAGGTGACAACCAAAGGCAATAGGGCAATCTTTTAGCCTTGGCAGTTCAAAGCCATCAAAAGAGGTGAGCTCTAATTGGGTCTGTTCAACCTCAGATTCGCCATACTCTAAGGTAGCAGCGGTTTGAGTGACTTGTTCTGCTAACGCAATATTAGCGATATGTACCACCATCTTTTTATTGGCAATAACGTTACGCGTAGTGTCTTTGATTTCTCCGCTCGGTTTTTTACCCACAGAAAACATCAATAATGGTGGGTTACTAGCAACTGGGGTGAAATAAGAAAAAGGGGCAAGATTGTAGTTGTGCTCACCAGAATCTGTCAGAACCCATGCGATAGGACGAGGGATAATGGTTTGTGTCATTAAATGGTAGATATCAGTGGGAGATTGTGTGGATAGATCAAGGTACATGTGCAAATCCTTCGCGCTGAAAAGTTCTTATCTATTGTACTGCGAATGAAGGTTAACTCAATGTGATCAAGTTAGAATGAATAGACAATAAAAAGCCGACGGAGAAGTCGGCTTTTTACGAAAATTACGCTTTAATTACGTTTTTAAAATGTTTTTTCTTTGTAAATAAGAAATCAACATCAGGCGGGAAATCTTTGTTCGTTTTAGCGTGCTTCATCATATCAAATACTTTGAATTCAGCTAACACGGCAAATTGGTAAGGTTCGAAGCTTTCGCTGTTTGCCTGAAGTGTTGGATCGTAGTATTTACCATCTTTGAAAATAATCGCTTGGTCAACGATGGTGTCTTCATTACAACGATAGCCAAGTACGTAACGCTCACCTTTGCAATAAATCACATTCATATAGCTGTTGTAGAAGGTTTCATTTTCAGTTGCAGTGCAGGTTGCCAGCATTTCTGGATCCATTGCTTCTACTGTCACAAGACGGACTTTTTCAGCAATAAAATTGCGTTCATTGAGTTGTTGGTGAATAGCTTCAAGACTTAGTTGAGTCACATTAAATACCGCGAAATGAATAATGAATAAAAACGGGCAGATTATACGACTGTTAATGATAAATGTCTTCGTTAAAAACAGTATTGGGTACGGATTAATAAAGACAACTGAAAAAGAGACGACGGCAAAACGAACAAAATGCGGCTTTCAGCCCGAATAAATTTTCAAGAAATCTTTACGAATGCAAAGAATGTAAATTTAATGCAAATGGTAATGGTTATCACTTATATTCCTTTTCATCGTTTGGTAGGCACTTTATTACTTACCACATAGTAGCCATGATTTGCTCTTTATATTATTACAAACAATACCTATTCAGCAGTGATAGGTGCTGAGAGTAACTCTGATGTGGCTTCACTTTCAGGTTATATCTTTATTTTGGAGTTAAAGGAATATGTTTTCTAAAAGCCAGCTGACGTTGTTAATTGGTGCGGTACTTTCTGCCCCTGTTGCTTATGCAGAATCAACAGAAGTTGATGAGCACATGGTCGTAACAGGTCGTGATTACGGTTATAAAGCCGATACCAACTCTACAGCGATGCGTATGGAGATGACTCAGCTAGAGACGCCAGGACAAGTTGCAGTAATTGATGAACAACTTATCGATGAACAGCGTGCGAGCACGCTAGGTGAGGTGTTACAGAACGATGCAAGTATTTCAGCTGGTGGAACAGGCCGTAACCGTGAACGTTTCTCTCTACGTGGTTTTGAACTTGGTAGCAGTAGCGGTTTCTTGCGTGATGGTCACCAACATTGGTCTCACTACCGTCAACCTGTTGAGCTTTTAGAGCGTGTTGAAGTAATGAAAGGCCCTGCAGGTCTTCTTTACGGTAAATCTGCACCTGGTGGTTTAGTCAACATGGTTGCTAAGAAACCAACTCACGAAACACAAGTTAACTTTAGCCAAGATGTTGGTTCAAATAATCATACACGTAGTGTGTTAGATGTGAGTGGGTCACTCAATCAAGACGAATCACTTCGTGCTCGCGCTGTTGTTGCAAAAGAAGATTATGATTTATGGCGTAAGTATGGTGATGGTTCAACACCTTCAACCGATCGCTTTGTTGGTGGTCTATTTGTTGATTACGACATAAATGAAGATGTGACATTGTCACTACACTACGATCGCACTAACGATAAAGGAAGTGTAGATTCTGGAGCTTACATTGTTGATGGTAAGCCAGTATTGGGGCGTGACCATGTGTGGGATGCACAGTGGTCAAAAATTAATAATGAAGTAGAAAACTATGGTTTTGATGTTAAAGCGCAACTAACAGATGTTTGGGCATTAAATACAGGTTTTAATTACCAAGACTTTACACGTCACGATGTGGAAAGTTACCCGAACTTTGCAAACTTTGAAGAGTCAGGTTTAGTAAAGCAAGGTGGCAATGATCGCCACGATCATTGGGTATTTAAAACCGCTTACGCTGATTTCGTCGGTGAATTTGATGCACTTGGCATGCAACACCAGTTACTCGTTGGTTCTAACTGGTTAGGCTACAGCTACGATCGTTTCCAACGTTCATTTAATTCTGTAGAAGTAGCACCAAACCAATCTACACCAGTACCTAGTTACAAATCGGGTAAGCCAAAAGAATCTCACTCTTCTTATAATGCTTGGGGTTTCTACGCACAAGATATGGTAACGATTAACGATTACTGGCAAGTACTTGCTGGTGTTCGTTTTGATCGTCAAACACAAGAAGGTAAAGCGGCGGAAGAAGCAGTATCACCTAAAGTGGCTGCGATTTTCCATCCAGCAGAAAACGGTTCAATTTACTTAGCTTACTCTGAAAGCTTTGAGCCGCAAGGTACGGTAACATCAGGCTCTACGAACTATGTGAATGATGGTGAACAACTTGATCCGCTTCGTGGTAAGCAATATGAGCTAGGTACTAAGTGGGAACTACTAGATAATCGTCTGTTTGTATCGGGTGCAGTATTTAACATTACGCAAGAGAACTCGACGATTGATGTTCAAGTAGGTAAAGATCTGTACGAGAAAACTCAAGCGGGTGAGCGTGTTCACAACGGTGCAGAACTTGCGCTGCAGGGTAACGTGACAGATAAGTTAAGCATGAGCGCGTCAGCAATGTACCTTGATGCGGAATACACCAAAGATCAGAAGTACCAAGGTAATCGTCCTGTTGACGTACCAGAATTCGCTGCAAGTGTTTGGTCTACGTACAAGGTAACACCGGCAACCGATGTTAACCTTGGTGTTATTTACGAAGGTTCACGTTTTGGTGATGCTGCGAATACCTTTAAGAAAGACGGCTATACACGTGTTGATTTAGGTATGGCTCACACGTACAAGTACGATGATAATTTAGATATCATTGGTCGTATTAATGTAGAAAACGTATTTGATACTGATTACATGGCTGGTGGCGGTTCAACAAGCAAAGATTATGTTGGCGCAACGGGTGTAACACTTGGTGAAGGTCGTAACTTTATGGCTACGCTTGAGTTTAAATACTAATTTGTAAATATTGTAACTAAGGGGGAGCCATTGCTTCCCCTTGTTGCGATTAAATGCTATTTCACTATTTTTGGTCGTTGTACGATTTAACTTTTTATTATTACTTCACTTTTTTATTTTTTGCGATTCAAGATTACTCATTATTAAGTTTGATTATGAATTTTATTAAAACCAGTTTAGCGGTTGTGATTTTAAGCATCACAACTGGGGTACAGGCATCGAGCCTTGATACAGCACGTTCTATTGAAAACAAAACCAATACGGCTTCAGCATTAAGCCAAGATAAGATTGATCGTAATGCTGATTCGGCTATCGCGATGAAAGCACAAATCGAGCAATTACAAGAAGAGCTTAAAAACCTGACGGTCTATCACGATCACCTTGCGCGTATGGTTGATAATCAAACCCAAGAAATGGCCTCTATTCATGAACAAATAGAGAACATTAAAGAGACGCGCCAAGGTGTTGTACCTTTGATGTACCAAATGATTGATGGTTTATCGACTGTTGTTGAGCAAGATAAGCCTATCAAACATGAACAGCGTTTAGCGCGTATTGAAAAGTTGAAAACGATGATGTCGCAAGCTGATATTAGCGATGCAGAAAAATTCCGTCGTATTCTAGAAGCCTATCAGATTGAAATGGATTACGGCACGAAATTGGGTACGTACCAAGATAAAATTACGTTAGAAGACGGTAAAACAATCGAGGCTGATTTACTGTATCTCGGTCGTATTGCATTTGTCGCTCGTAGCTTAAACGGTAGTCATTACTGGAGTTGGAACAGTAACAAACAGCAGTGGCAGGCACTTGATACAAGTGAAGCTGCAAATATTGATAAAGCGTTTGCAATGGCGAATAAGCAAATTGCACCAAGCCTATTACGTTTACCTATCTCAGCGCCCCTTGCTAACGTGGAGAGCAAATAATGAAATTAAAAGCGTTAGCTATTGCACTCTGTATGGCATCGGTTCCGTTCACAGTATCTGCTGAATCGGTTGTACAGCAAGCGAAACAAGAAAATGTCACACAGCAGCAACATAATGTGCAACGTGAAGCTGAATTTAGTCAAGAAGCACAGAAAATTCGTCAACAACGTGATGCATTATTAGTGCAACGTAATGCGTTAAAAAAACAAACAGAATTACTGAGCCAAAGTTTTAGTACCAATGAAGCAGAACTCGCGAAATTAGAACAGCAACTTCAATTAGATTCTGGCAGCCTTGGTGAGTTATTTGGTGTCGTTCGCCAAACAGCAAAAGAACTAAAAGCCGAGCAAGGTTACGCTGTCACTGGTGTTGATGTGACGAAATATATCCCAGTTGTTGACCAAATCGTTGATGCGAAAGCACTGCCGTCTATGCCACAATTAAAAGGTTTGTGGCAAGCAATGGAATCACAAATCGTTGCAAGCGGTGAGTTGGCAAAGGTGAACGTACCATTTATTAATGGTGATGGTGAGCAAACCACAGAAAAAGCATTGCGTTTAGGCGCATTAGGCCTAGTAGCTGAACAGGGTTATTTAAAGTGGGATGGCCCTCGCCATCTTGCAACGGCTTATCAACAACAACCTGAAAATGGCCCACAACTTTCAGATTTAGCTGCAATAGCGGCGGCAGGTAGTGAAAGTATTGCTCTTGATCCTTCTCGTGGTGTGATATTAGAGCAATTAGCCAATGCACCTACGCTGGAAGATCGTTTAACAGCAGGTGGTGTGGTCGGTAAAATTATTCTACTTCTATTAGCTATTGGTGCGGGTATTGCCATTTTCCGTGGCGTTAAATTAGCGATTATTAATCGTCAAATTAAGCAACAATTAAAAAATCCAACTCAAGCTGGAAATAACCCACTGGGTCGTATTCTTGCTGTGTATAACAAAGAGCAAAATCGTAGCGTAGAAGCGTTAGAATTACGTTTACTTGAAGCGATTGTTGATGAGCAGCAAGGATTAGAAAAAGGCTTATCGATGCTTAAACTGTTTGCGGCTTTAGCGCCAATGTTAGGCTTACTGGGTACGGTGACGGGGATGATTGAAACCTTCCAAGTTATCACGCAGTTTGGTAATGGTGATCCTAAAGTGATGGCGGGTGGTATTTCAATGGCATTGGTAACGACCGTTCTAGGTTTGATTGCCGCGATGCCTTTATTGCTGGCTCATAATGTACTAAGTACACAAGCTGAAAATATTCGATTGATCCTTGAAAAACAAGGGATCAGCTTAGTTGCTCAGCAAGCTGAAAAAAACGAATCTTCTCAGACATCTAACCGTAACGTATTAGCAGAACAGGCAGCATAATGGACTTCAGCGTATTACATGGCTGGTGGTTTTCGCTTTCTCATTTTATGGCGCAAGGTGGCGCCATATTATGGTGGCTTGCTGCGGTTGTTGCGCTATGTTGGCTTTTGGTTATTGAACGCGTGATTTATTTATTCTTCTATTTTCCAAAGCAAAAAGAGCAGTGGTTAACTAGCTGGATGGCTCGTAAAGATCATTCCTCTTGGCATGCATGTGCAATTCGTGATGGCTGGCTTAATGAAGCAAAAATTGCCCTTAATCAGAATTTAAATTTTATCAAAGTATTAGTCGCAATCTGCCCCATGCTAGGTTTACTTGGCACAGTGACGGGGATGATTTCTGTCTTTGATGTAATGGCGACGCAAGGTAGTAGTCAACCTCGTTTAATGGCATCCGGCATTTCTTTAGCAACCTTGCCAACAATGGCAGGGATGGTTGCGGCCTTAGCGGGTATGTTTGTTCACGCACGTTTATCTAAAGCTTGTCAGATGCGTGAGTTTAAATTAGAAAAATTATTAAGGAGTCAGCAATGAGACTCAGCCGCCGTTCTTCAAATCGAGAAGATGCACAAATTGATTTAACATCAATGCTCGATATCGTATTTATTATGCTGATTTTCTTTATTGTAACGAGTTCGTTTGTACGGGAATCAGGCGTAGAAGTTAACCGCCCTCAAGCAAGCCACGTGGTAAGCCAAAAAGACGCAGGGATCTTTGTTGCAATTACTTCAGCAAATGACGTTTATATTGATAAACGTGTTGTTGATGTAGAACGTGTTCAAGCAACATTAGAACATATGCTTACAGAGCAACCTGATGCTTCTTTAGTGATCCAAGCGGATGAGCATGCCTATAACGGCACTGTGGTTAAAGTGATGGATGCAGCAAAAGGAGCTGGGATCAAAAATATCGCATTGGCGGCGGAGAAAAATTAATGATCCGTCTTTTAATGGCTTTTCCATTAGCTATTGCTGTAGCGTTAGGACTTTTTACTTTTATGGCATGGATGGTAGATAACGGTAATCATCAAAAGCCTGATAATAAAGAAGTGCTAGCGTTCAACATGGTAATGATGGAACAAGAGCAAGCACCTCAACGGCGACAGCGTGCGGTGCCACCACCACCTGAAACACCAGAGCCACCGCCAGAAGCAAAGCCGGTATCATCAAGAGCAGCAACCGCAAGTGTTCAACCTGTTGCGTCTACGACAAGCTTAGGGTTGGATACAGCGGTTACAGGCTTATCGATCAAGATGCCGAAATTTAGTGATTTTAGCAGTGCATCGAATGCGGTAGGTGCGCCGACTATCGGTCAGAGTCAGCAAGCTATGCCATTGTATCGTGTTGAGCCAAGGTATCCGCCCCGCGCGCTAAAACAAGGTAAAGAAGGTTACGTTATACTGAAATTCACGATTGATCCTCAAGGCCGACCAATCGATATTGCAGTGCTTGAAGCAAAACCTAATCGTTTATTTAATAAAGAAGCGATACGTGCATTGCGTAAATGGAAGTACCAACCACAAGTGCAAAATGGCAGTGCTGTATCACAGCCTGGTCAGACGGTACGTTTAGAATTTAAGTTGAATAAATGATGAAAAGATTAGCATTTATTATCGCTTTAACCGCTGCAGCGAGTTTGCCTTTATCATCCGCTTACGCGGGAGGTAAATTGTCGCAGTCGATTGCCGTTAAGGTTCAAAAAGCGAATAACTTACAGCTTGATGATAAGGTTAATCAGGCGATTGATTTACTTGTCTCTTTAAAGCCGATAGAGCCTTATGACAAAGCATTTGTTCAGCGTATGTTGGGCGTGTTTTATTGGCAGCAGGGCAATCCATCAAAAGCGATAAGCAATTTATCTAAAGCAGTTAAAAGTGGCTTATTACAAGATGATCAAGCATGGGTTACTCAGCGTATGCTGGCTGATATTTTACTTTCTGAGCAAAAATACAGCCAAGCACTACCACATTACTATCAGCTAACAAAGCATATTCCAAAATCACAAAAGGGCGATGAACTATGGCTGCGTATTGCCCAATCACATTATCAATTGAGCCAGTGGTCAAAAGTCCTTTCTGCAATGAAACGCTACGATGGCTATAAACGTAAAGATGAAATATCGCCGTTGTCGATTAAGTTGGGTGCTCAGTTGCAACTAAAGCATTGGAATGGTGCAACTTCGACATTAAATCGTTTGATTGCGATAGAGCCAAATAAGCTCAATTGGTGGCAGCAATTAGCTAATATACAATTGCAAGCAGGGAAACCTGCAGAAGCATTGAGCACATTAAAATTAGCAAAATATCAAGGTGTTAAGTTAACGCAGCAAGATTTACATCGCCTAGCGCAACTGTATGCTCAGCGTGGTATTCCTGAACGTGCTGCTAAACAAATAGCAGAGCTTGAAGGCGCAACAACTAATACAAGGTTGCTCGTTGAACAAGCTAACTATTGGCAGATGGCAAGAGAGTGGCAAAGTGCTATCAATATTTGGGAAAAAGCAGCCCAGCGTAATAACCGTTATCGTTGGCAACTTGCACAATTGTTGTTGCAGGAAGGGCAATATCAAAAAGCGTTAATTGAGCTTAATAAGGTTAAGCGTAAAGATAAACAGTCTGATGTTGAGTTGGCGAAAGTCCGTGCGTATTACAAGCTAAATAACTTTGATAAAGCGATTATTCATGCCAAACAGGCAAATAATATAAAGCCTTCATCGGCAGCATCGAGCTGGATAAAATATTTATCACAAATGCGTGAAATGGAACAAGCTAGCTAAATATTTTATTTGTATTTAATCCTGAGCTAATCAAAAAAATGAGTGTGTTAACTTAATAATCACTAAGTTAACCACTCATTTTTTTATTCTAGTGCACATGCTTGGTTTAACTAATCACCATATTTGTCGCCATTGCTAGTAATAATGCTGAGAAGATTTTTTTAATGATTGGCACAGGTAAATAGTTTGTTGCCTTAGCGCCTAGCGGAGCGGTAAACCAAGAAGTACAAACAATACCAAATAATGCGGGTAGATAAACAAAACCGGCAAAGCCATCAGTAAGAGAAAGATAGCTAATGCCTGAGCTGACATAACCGATAGAGCCAAAGAGTGCGATAACAATGCCACAAGCAGAAGCACAACCGATAGCTTTCTTCATATCGAGAGAGAAGAAGGTTAACAAAGGCACTAACAGTGCGCCGCCACCAATACCAATCATGGCCGACAATCCGCCGGTAATTGTTGTTAAAAAGGTAAGAACAAAATTATTGGGCATGTTACGTGTTGTTGCTGTCTCTTTTTTTGTACTGCTATAAAACATCTTCAGTGCAATGAGTGCCACACTGACAGCAAATACAATACGAACAACATTACTCGGTAATAGAGCCGCTAAAAACCCACTGATAAGTGCACCTAAGGCAACACCTGTCATTATCCATGGTGCTAGGTTCCATGGCACATTGCCATTTTTGTGGTGAGCGATGGCAGAAGACGTTGAAGTGAATAATATGGATGCTAAGGAAGTAGCAATAGCGACGATAACCACTTGTTCAGGCGGTAAAATGGCGAAATGAAGCAAGATAATACTTAGAATGGGTACTATAACAAGTCCTCCTCCTATACCTAATAATCCTGCCAAAAATCCAACACCACTGCCAAGTAAAGCGCAGTATATTATTAACAATAATTCATTCATTTCTTTGTCTTCTTATATGTGGTTAGCGGTTAACGCATTGAATAAAAATAGATATCCTTTCTATGTGATGAGAACTATAACTTACAAATTTGTAACAACTCAAACGTAACCACTTGAGTTTTTTTCATGTTGATAGTGAAAGAAATACGCTTTTATTGATCGAATACTCTACGTATAAATAAATACAGACAACTCGACAGCTTCTACGAACGTCATCATTTATTTCAGCTAATAGGATATCGGTCGCCATGAATAACGATTTTACATTTACAATAAATAAGACTGGCCTTGATGAAAATTATCATCCCGCTAGCAACACACGTATTACTACCAATTTCGCTAACTTAGCGCGAGGGGAAAGCCGCCAACAGAACTTACGTAACGCATTAAACATGATCAATAACAGCTTTAATGCTTTAGCGAATTGGGATAACCCCGAAGGTGATCGTTATTCTGTTGAGCTTGAAATTGTCTCGGTTGATATCGACATTGAAGGACAGGGGCAAACATTCCCATCGATTGAAGTATTAAAAACCCACATTATTGATAATCAAACTAACCAGCGTATTGAAGGGATTGTCGGTAACAACTTTTCTTCTTATGTGCGTGATTACGATTTCAGCGTACTACTGCAAAACCATAATAAAGGTAAGCCACAGTTTAGTATTCCAGATAACTTTGGCGAGCTGCATGGCAAAATCTTCCAGAGCTTTGTTAACTCTGATGTATATAAAGACAATTTTAAAAAGACACCGGTGATTTGTTTATCTGTATCTGATAACAAAACCTATTTCCGCACCGAAAATCAGCACCCAGTATTGGGCGTGGAATATAAATCCAATGAGTCGTCATTGACCGAGCAGTATTTCCAAAAAATGGGCTTACAGGTACGTTACTTCATGCCTGCAAACAGTGTTGCTCCTTTGGCGTTCTACTTCTTTGGTGATTTATTAAATGATTACACCAACCTTGAGCTGATCAGCACCATTAGCACCATGGAAACCTTCCAAAAGATCTATCGACCAGAAATCTATAATGCAAACGCAGTGGCTGGAAAGTCCTATAAACCCAACTTAAAGTGCCCCGATCATTCACTGACCAAAATCGTGTATGACCGAGAAGAGCGCAGCAGGTTGGCAGGTGAACAAGGCAAATTTGCCGAGCAGCACTTCATTAAACCGTACCAAACCGTGCTTGAGCAATGGTCAGCGAATTTCGTGACTAGCTAACATCAACATTGCTTTCATCATTTATTACAACATAGGACGTTAACTATCATGAAAACATTATTACCGACATCAACAGCAGGAAGCTTACCGAAACCCGATTGGTTGGCAGAGCCTGAAAAACTTTGGTCAGAGTGGAAATTGGAAGGGGATGCATTAGCGGCAGGAAAACAAGATGCGCTACGTTTATCACTGCAAAATCAACAACAAGCAGGAATTGATATTGTCAGTGACGGTGAACAAACTCGCCAACATTTTGTAACTACCTTTATAGAGCACCTCAACGGCGTTGACTTTGAAACCCGCAAAACCGTTAAAATCCGTGATCGTTATGATGCCAGTGTACCTACTGTTGTTGGTCCTGTTTCTCGTCAAAAATCGGTGTTTGTTGATGATGCTAAATACCTTCGTCAGCAAACTAAACAACCGATCAAATGGGCACTGCCAGGTCCTATGACTATGGTTGATACTCTATATGATGCGCACTACAAAAGTCGTGAAAAACTGGCATGGGAATTTGCTAAAATCCTTAATCAAGAAGCCAAAGAATTAGAAGCAGCAGGGGTTGATATTATTCAATTTGATGAGCCAGCCTTTAATGTGTTCTTTGATGAAGTTAATGAATGGGGTATTGCCTGTTTAGAAAGAGCCATTGAAGGGCTGAAGTGTGAAACTGCTGTTCATATTTGTTATGGCTATGGCATTAAAGCCAATACTGATTGGAAGAAAACACTCGGTTCAGAGTGGCGTCAATACGAAGAGGCGTTTCCTAAACTGCAGCAATCTAATATCGATATTATCTCGTTAGAATGCCATAACTCTCATGTACCCATGGATTTGCTAGAGCTTATTCGTGGAAAAAAAGTGATGGTAGGGGCGATTGATGTTGCCAGTGATAAAATTGAAACGGCGGAAGAAGTCGCGGATACATTGCGTAAAGCACTTAAATTTGTTGATGCTGATAAACTCTACCCATGCACAAATTGCGGCATGGCACCGCTAGCCCAGCATATCGCACAAGGCAAACTTGAAGCCTTAAATGCAGGGGCTGAAATCATTCGAAAAGCGCTTTCAGCTTAGAAGGTTTGGGTATCACCGTGTGTAAATGTACTTTATTGATAGCGTGATATAGTGCATTTACATAATCAAATTATCTCTTTTTCAGAAGCTCTAAATTCTTTAAATAAACAACACGCGTTTAGAATACTCTGACATACTTGCTTATCACTATTATCGTCTGGCACTATTCGCCAAAGAATACCGTAATCAGTCAACGGTATAGAGAATGTGAAGGTCGTCAGTGTTATTCAATAGCCAACAATTAAGTCAGCAATACGAAGAATTAGGTTACTTCGTTATTCGCAATTATTTCAGTGAAGATCAGATAACTTCACTCAGAAAAGTCGTTTTAACTTTTCATGAATTATGGAAAGCTGACAACAAAGAGTTCTATCAAGAAGAAGCATTTAACTCATCTTTGATCACTGGAAGCCAGTATTTATCTATCGCAGAGAGAACGGAACTATTTGACTTTATTAGTTCAAAAAAAATCATGGATGTGGTTGATACCGTAATACCTAAAAATCCTGCTTTCATGAATACTCAACTGTTCTTTAATCCGGTGAACCCGCAACAAAAAGACTTTTGGCACCGTGACTGTCAATATGATTATGATATTGAAGACCAAATGAGAGTCATATTAGAAACGCAAGTATTGCACCTTCGTGTCCCTTTATTTGATGAACCCGGTATGGAAATAATACCCGGCACGCACAAGCGATGGGATAATGAAGAAGAATACAATGTTCGCCAAGAAGTGAATGGCAAAGTCAGCCATGATAGCCTTTCTGGTGGGAAGAAGATTGCATTATCGGCAGGTGATTTATTGGTATTTTCAGCAGATATGATTCATCGTGGTTTATACGGATTAGATCGCTTAGCATTGGATATTTTAATTTTTGATTCGGCATCTGATTATGTTGATTACGTTGATGATGATTGTTTACCTACTCAATTAATATTGCAAAAGATTGCTGACCCACGATTGTTTATTAATACGCTACAGCTTAAGTCAATGGCGTGTGCTTCATAACAAATATTAAAATTGATGCTTGAAAGGGAGTTCAACATCAAGTTCACATCAAAGTTTATATAATAACTTCCTTTTTCTCGAATTAACAATTCTAACTGTGTAGTGAATAGTTATCATTAATAGCAATACTTAAATGTTATTAATTTCGTCATGTTTAAATTCTAATTCATATTATCTATCCCAATGCGTATTTCTTATATTTGAGAAAGTAAAAAATTAATAAAATTTATTGTGACTTTTTTAGTTGTTGCTGAGTTTGTGTAAATACAGCCGGGCATTGCCATGGACTGAATATAAATAAAAACAAAGTAACAATTAAAGGAGTAGTATCATGAAATCAACAATTACTGCGGTGTCTGCTGCGGTTGGTATGCTGTTATCTTCAGTCACCTTGGCTGAACAAATTAGCATGTTTGATTATGATGAAGCGACATCAGCGTATGAGGATGCATATTTAGATGCGCAATTTGATTTACGAGATGGAAATCAAGATCAAGCCAGTTATAACGCTGTTGTAAGTGCAAATTATGATCGTGTATTTTCCTCGGCAAATCGTAATACGCGAATTGAGTTCGTCGGTGATACAAACATCAGTCAAGGCCCGAATAGTAATGATGAACGTAAAGAAAATTACCAAGCTTTATCTGCGCTAACCAATGATATGTACTTTAGCCCTAAGAAAAGTGATTTCTTTTGGTATGGGAAAGCAGAAGTTGGTGCCCAGACTGATATGAAAGATCCCTTTACTAAGTTAACGGCAGGTTTAGGTTATGGGCGAGTGGTAAATGCAACTCCAATGGCAAAAGCGATCCGTGTCGTTCAATCTCTTCAAGAACATGGTTTATTAAGAGGAAATGTTAGCCGAGAAACCTATCAAAATGTGGCACAAGTTATAGCAAGAGAAGCAGCTTATCGCAGCCGTTATGGCTCTGCTGATTATGCCGAATATTGGGTTGAAGATATTGGTAAAGCATTAGGTGATAAACTGAGCGCACGCGGTGCAATAAACTCTTACGATGTATTGATGAATGAGCGCATTTCAACCCGTAAATATGGCTGGCTAGTCAGAGCTGGTGCTGGTGCGGTATTGACTAACTATGATGGTTCAGATAGCAAACCAGCGCTTGAAGTGGGAGCGGAATACCATTATCCAATTAATAACCAAACCCAATTTTCAAACGAAGCAATTTTAACCGCCATTTTGGATGATGGTAATAATGGCTTTAACGCAACCAATACAATGTTTTTAACGTATGAGCTGCGTGACAATATTGATTGGGAGAACGCATGGTTACTCACTTATGCTTCAAGTGATAAATCAGAAGATTTGATGACCAATAGTTTACGTTCAACATTCCGTTACTATGTTTCTAATTTTATTAGTTTATCTGTAACTGGCGGCTTGTCTAAAACTGAAGATAATATTGACTATGATGGAACAACAAACACTAATCGAAATGATGATATCGATACAACGTTCCACTTTGGCTTAACGTACCGTCTTAAGTAATAAATTAAGTTCTAAACGCTAAAACACAGACTTTCTTTTTTATAAGACAAGTCTGTGTTTTTTTTTGCATATAGTAAATATGTATTGCGATTAACATGATTTTTTTGTCATTGAAATAATATAAAATTACTATACGGATATGCTAATGAATATATTAAATAATGGTTTGTCAAATGAAAGCGATTTACTTTATGTTTTTCAAAATAATAGATTAAAAAGGAATGAAATATTTTCATTGTTAATGAAATATTATTGGCAATCTTTATATTCAAGATGTAGATATAGATTAAATGATAGTGGCAGTATTGATGATGTTGTTCAGGATGTTTTATTAAGGATTTACCAAGCACTACCAAAATATTGTCATCAAGGTGTTTTTAGAACATGGATTTATACAATTGCAGATAATGTTTGTTATTCTCACTTAGCAAAAAAGATGAGATATAATAAAAAAAACATTTCGATAAATAATATTGAGCCAGTAAGTCATTATAGTCAGGTCAATATAGATGATAAAATTGATATGGATATATTGCTCGATGAATTATCTTACAGTGAAAAAGAAATTATTGATTTACGATTTTATCAGGATCTAACATTATTAGAAATTAGTGATATTTTATGTATAACAATTAGTGCTTGTAAAATGCGCCTATATCGTGCGCTAAAGTTACTTCATGGCATTCTGTTTAGAAAAAATATCAGAACAATATCTATTTAGTTTTATTAAAACGCCTAATGGATTTAGCAGCAGTAAGATGTTGAGTTCGTAAACCGTAAAGACGTTGCAGTAAAAGCCAGTTGAACCTTTGTTTGATTGGCTTTTTTGTTTTTATTCAACTGGTTATATGTTTTGATTGGCGTTTTATTACTCCCTTCATAATGTCCTCCACTGACTAACGTAAACAATGTAAATTGAATGCCAATAAGAACGATTATCAATTAAATTACTGCCATTCTAGGTAGGTAGCTAGTTTTTTACTATGGTGTTAAAGCAAAAAAATGTCCAATTGTGGGCACGTCGTCTTCATATTTACATTTCAATGGCGTTGTTATTGATTGTTTTATTTTTTGCCATTACTGGCATTACTTTAAATCGTCCTGAGTTGTTTGTATCTGATACACCCAGTGTGACAGAGCAAAAAATTACCATACCTACTTCATCGCTTTCGTCTGAACAAGGTCCGTTTGTACCTAACAAATCGGCTTTGATCAGTTATCTCTCTAAACATACCGATGTGCGTGGTACGGCTTCTGGTATTGAGATCTTTACCGATCTAGAGGGTGACGAATTAGTCGAAGGCGAGATCTCATTAGATTACAAAGGCCCTGGTTATAACGCTGTGGTCTTTATTGATATGACAACCGCACAAGCGAATATTGAAATCACCAATTATGGTGTTATTGCGCTACTTAACGACCTTCATAAAGGTCGTAATAGTGGCGAGGTTTGGAAGTGGTTTATTGATATTACTGCGGCTTTGATGATCTGTTTTGTGTTAACGGGTGTGTGTTTGCTACTACCGAAAAAGAAAACACTTAATACATCAATGAAGTGGATGAGTTTCGGCTCAGTTGTTACCGCCATTATCTACATTGTATTTGTTCCATAATATTTAGCAGGTTAACGATGACCATTAAAAATAAATTAAAAAAGACCGTACTGGCAACGTTACTGCTGGCACCTTTATCAACGGCATGGGCGGCACCTTTGCCAGAAACCGCTCAGTTAGATGTTGAATTAAGTTTACCTAAAATTGAAACCTCAATGTATGCCCGTCCTTATGTCGCAGTGTGGATTGAAAACAGTGAACGTAAACCCGTAAGAACGATGCAGCTTTGGGTCGGTAAAGACGAATGGTTGAAAGATTTACGTAGCTGGTGGCGCAAAGTGGGGCGTTATGACCGAGAACTTGTTGATGCTGTTACATCTGCCACACGTCCGGTGGGTGAATACCGTTTTTCATGGGATGGCTTAGACGATAAAGGCAACCGTGTAGAGCAAGGGGATTATACCTTTTACGTTGAAGTGGTACGTGAACATGGCGGACGTAACTATTTACGCCAGAAATTAACGCTCGGTGAAAGTGCTGTTAGCCATGTTTTAGCACCAACACAAGAAACTGGCACTATTAAGATTAACTACAAACTCTAAGTGAATTGTCATCATGAATAATAAATTAAAAGCACTATCTTTAGCATGTCTAGTGACAGCGGGTTTAGGTGTGGCATCTGTCGCTCAAGCACACCCACGTTGGGTATTACCTTCACATTTCACTGTTTCCAAAGAGGGTGGTGATTGGCTGTCATTTGATGTGACAGCGTCACACGGAACATTTGTTTTTGATAAGCCAGCAAGCATTGAAACGACACAAGTTGTTATGCCTGATGGGCGTATTGCTTACCCAAATTTCACCATTCGTGGTAAACGTCGTGCGATTTTTGATTTCTTCTTTGAAGAAGAAGGTACTCATAAAGTACAAATTAATCAGACACCTAGATACTACACTTTCTACAAAGCGGGACGTCGTGATACTGAAAAACGTATGGAAGCGAATAAAGCGGATCGTATGACAATACTCCCGGAAAAGTCGCGTGACGTTGTCACTCAGGTGAGTTATACCCGTGCAGAAAGTTATGTGACTGTTGGGAAACCATCAACTAAAGCGATGGAACTGACAGGTAAATATCTTGAAATGGTACCTGTTACACACCCATCGGACATTGTTGAAGGCGAGCCAGTAACCTTCCAATTTTTCTTTAATGGCAAACCGCAAGCAGGAGTAACGGCGGACATTACACGTGAAGGAACGCTGTACCGTAACCACCAAGAGCAAATTGATGTGGTAAGTGATAAAGACGGCAAGATCACCTTCACTCCAGAAGTGGCGGGGCGTTACCTAATGAAGTCAAATTATAAAGGTATGGTTGAAAACGATCCTATGTACGACCGTGCAAACGTCAATGTTCACTTAACTTTTGAAACCTTACTTCAGTAATACAACTTCTGGTTAAGGCGTGAATCCATCACGCCTTGATCTCTGCATTCTTTAAGCCTGTCTTTGGGCTTGTTTGAGGTTTTTATGACAATGAAATCATCCATTATTGCGGCATCTTTACTTTGTTTAGGGACTTTTTCAACGGCAGCATTTGCTCATTTTCCACTAATGAGTTGTTGGTTTGAAGCCGATAAAGTGTTGTGTGAAGCCGGTTATAGTGATGGCAGTACCGCAGTGGAATACAACGTTGATATGTTTGATTACGACGATAACTTAATCGCGAAAGGCATGACAGATAAGCGCTCAATCGCTGAGTTCACCAAGCCTGATACTGACTTTTATTTGGTTTTTGATGCTGGACATGAGAATCCTGTTGAAGTCGATGTTGTTGAGATAAAAGAAAAATGATCCGTCAAACTGTTCGCTCTGATAATGGAGATCGAGAAGGCAAGTGGGTCGCCTTATGTATTGGATTAATCTTGTTGGTGTCTTTTGTTTTACTTCCTTATCACCAAACCAAGCAACCCAAATCGGCACTGCTTTCGCATCAAATTTCAATTACTGATTTAGCCGCTGAAGAAATCGCTATGATTGCGGAATTACGGCTTGCTCATGAAGAAATCCGTAACTTATATCAAGATAGCCAGTTAAGTGCTGCTGTTGGTCAATGGCCACAAATCTCTGAGCTTCAAGAGTTTTGGATTGCTCCTTTTGTGACAGATAAAAGTTGGGAGCGAAAAGGTCGTCATCAGTGGGCACTGATAACTGATGCTATCTATCAAGGTGTGAGGTCGGATGATAAAGGCGCGATGTCGATAGTGCTTAATAGTCATTCAGCGTCTCCCGATATTTGGCTCGCGATGAACGATAATGTGAGCTTACTTGATGCCAATACATTACGCGATTTTGATGGCAAACATTTAATCAATAATGGTTGGACGCAAATTGTGTTTAACGATTCTCCTAATAACAACGGATCACACAATCACTAATAACGGCGCTTTGGTTTTCTTGCCGTTAATCTTTACTGTACCGAGATTTAGATAACAATGAATAAATTAATTAAATCTAGCCTTACTGCCATAGCATTGCTTGTGAGTATGAATAGCTTTGCTGCTGATAAAAAGACCATTGGTATTACTTTGCAGCCTTATTACAGTTATGTAAAAGCGGTTGTTGGTGATAAAGCAGAAATTTTGCCATTGGTTGATGCAGGTTTTAATCCCCATAACTATTTACCTCAACCTAATGATCTTAAACGTCTAAAAGAGATGGATATCATTGTGGTTAATGGTATTGGTCACGATGATTTTGCGTTGAAAGTTATTCAAGCAGCAGATCGTGATGATTTGATTGTCATTGAAGCTAATAATGATGTGCCACTGTTGCCTGCGATGGGACAGTCGGTTGGTAATGGCGCTGTGAATCCCCATACGTTTGTTGGATTATCTACCACGATTCAGAAGGTTTATACCATTGCTAATGCATTAGCGAAAATTGATCCTGACAACGCCGCTGAATATCGAAAAAATGCCCGTGATTATGCCAAACAGTTTCGTTTAATGAAGCGTGATGCAATGTTAACGCTGGGGGATTTAGATACAGCGGGAATGAAAGTTGCGACAACGCACAATGCGTATGGTTACTTATTGCAAGAGTTTGGTGTTGATGTTGCTGCGGTGATTGAACCTGCGCATGGTGTAGAACCAAGTGCAAGCCAACTACAAGAAACCATTGAGAAAATTAAACAATCAGGCATTGACGTTTTGTTTTATGAATTAAACATGCCTAATCGTTATGTCGATACCATTGAAAAGGCAACAGGTGTCCAGTTATACCGTTTTTCTCACATGACACATGGAGACTATGACGGTAAGAAAGTTGAACTTGAGATGAAAGAAAACCTTGCCACATTAGTTGAAGCAATCAAGTTTGCTGCAAATAAGGATCAAGCATGATCATCGGCCCTAGCATTCAGTTAACTAACGTTAACCTTCAATACGGTCCTAATCAGATTTTATCTGAAATCACTCATCAATTTGACGGTGGACAATGCCATGTGGTCATGGGACCTAATGGTGGCGGTAAAACATCATTGCTACGTTCTATTTTAGGCTTAACACCGTTTCGTGGGCAAATTGATATTTTATGGGATGAATCAGTTAATAACGGTAAAGCTGGTACGATTGGTTATGTGCCACAAAAAGCAATGTTTGAACAAAGTCTACCGTTAACCGTGATGGATTTTATCTTATTAAATCAAACCCGTTCACCTTTGTTTTGGTGCCAACGTCAGAAAGATAAACAAATCGCATTAACGCAACTTGATCGTGTCGGTATGGCGAATCGTGCAGATCGTCGTATGGGGCAATTATCTGGCGGTGAACAGCAGCGTGTGTTGTTTGCTCAAGCACTATTAGATAATCCTGATTTACTGGTACTTGATGAGCCAACGACGGGTATGGATGAGCAGGGTGTGCGTTATTTAGAATCGCTTATCCATGAATTTGTTAACCAAGGTAAAACTGTATTAGCGGTTCATCATGATGTGACAGCGGTTCGACGTTTAGAAGCGCAAGTTCATGTGGTCAATCGTGTGTTAGTTGATAGCGGTGATCATAGTCAAGTATTGGTACCAGAGAAGATTGAACGTTTGTTTAATCATTATTCACAGCCAGCAGTCTCTGCGTCTAATCAATCAGAGGTGGCGTAATGGAACTATTAAGACATTGGGCACAACTCGGTGTTGATGCTGGTTGGTTAAGTGACAGTTTCTCTTATGCCTTTATGGTTAATGCAATCGTAGCGGCACTGTTGCTTGGGCCTCTTTTAGGTGGTTTAGGTACCTTAGTGATAGCTAAACGTTTAGCTTTTTTTTCTGAAGCTGTCGGTCACGCCGCTCTAACGGGTATTGCCTTAGGTGTATTGTTAGGCGAGCCGCCAGAAAATCCATTCATTGGTTTATTTAGCTTCTGCATGATTTTTGCTTTATTGCTGCATTTCGTGCGAAATCGAACCAATGTACCTTACGACACATTAGTCGGTGTTTTCCTCGCGTTAGCATTAGCGGTTGGTGCTGCATTGTTGATGTATGTAGCACGTAAGATCAATATTCACATGTTAGAAAACGTCTTGTTTGGTTCAATCCTAACGGTAACAGATCAAGATTTGATTGTTCTTGCGATCAGTTGTGCCTTAATTGTACTGCTCTTAATACCGACGTTTAATCGGATTTTATTAACCTGTATTAGTCCTGATATTGCGCGAGTTCGGGGCTACAAAACCAATTTTTACGATTACCTCTTTGTGATGATGATAACGCTGGTCACGATTGCATCTGTGAAAATTGTTGGAGCAGTGTTGGTTGGGGCGTTGCTATTGATCCCTGGCGCAACGGCGCGGTTATTAACCAAGAATATGGGCAGTTTTGTTTTATTGTCGGCTCTACTAGCCACAATAAGTTGTGTTATTGGTACGGTATTGCCAATGGAATTAAAACTTCCAGTTCCATCAGGCGCTGCGATTATTATTGTTTCTGCTATCTTTTTCATGTCAGCAACGATGTACCGCATTATTCGTAAAAGTTAATCAGGAAACCACATGTTTTTGTTGAATAAATTTTCTATCTCCATGCGCAAAACGCAAACTGTGTTATTCGGTGCCTGTTTAAGTGCTGCCGTTTTATTGCCAACAAGTGTTGTTTACGCCAAAGACATTTTAACAGCAACGCCTGTGACTTATATGTTAGCGACAGAGCTGACTAAAGAGACAGGGATCACGACAGAGTATTTGCCTCCTAAACGCTACGGTGTAACGCGTTTACCTAACTGGTTTTCAACAAAGGGGGGGGATGTTGCTTCAAACGCAAGTAAAACTGCAAAAGCTGTGATTACGTTAGGCGCCATTTGGCCGAATGATCCGCTCTTTATTCATGCTCGTGAGGGCAATATTAATATTGTTGAAATTGATGCCTCTCAAGCAATTTCGCCACGCGCACAAGGTGTTGCTGCATTACGTTTACCTGATGGCACTACATCGTTATATGCATGGTTAAACCCAACTAACTTAACGCGTATGGCAGCAATTGTAAGCGATGACCTCCAGCGTTTATGGCCTGAAAAAGCCCAGCAAATTGAAAAAAATCAACAAGCTTTAATGATAGATGTTCGTAAGTTGATTAATCGTCAACAAGACACTCTTATGCAAGCCGATGTTAATGCTGTTGTCTTACTCTCTGCAGAGCTAGAAGATTTTGCATCAGGTAATCAGCTATTTGTTGTTGAGCGTATGACGAAGCCTGAATTGGAATGGACAGATGCCGATAAAGCGCAGTTAAGTCGAGTGTTAAAAGAAGATCCTTCACTAACTATTTTGACAACTAAAGCGTTAAGTCAAAATATGAAAGCATTCGTTTCTACTGGTACCAAAGTTATCGTGATTGATAGCCTTGATCGTTGGGGACGTGGCGGTATTGATACCAAACAGCCACTACAACGCTGGGAAGTAAAACTATAAACTAGGATATTATCGCTATTTATTCATTTATTTGTAAATAAAATGTAGTGATTAATTGCAATACTCAACTAGTCTAAGCGTCCACAGCTTATGACGTAGTCGCTACTTATTCAATCTGTATTATACAAGAATATAATTAGCACTGCTTTGCCCAGTTTAGTACTGGGCTTTTTTATTGGTTAGAACGTGAAAAGCAAAGATAGTACACCTAACCCAATAAGCAATGTGCCAGAAATGATGTCGTTATATTTACCAATCACTTTACCAATAACATAATTGCCTAAATTATTACCGGCATAGGTTAATCCAACACCAGTAATAAAGGTTAATGCTACAACTAACATGATATTTAGATGAGTAATACTACCGAGAATACCCACTCCAATATTATTAATTGAAAGTAAAAAACCTAATATAACCGCACCTTTGATGCTTAGGTCACGGGGTTTCTCTTGTTCTATTTGTTGTTTTTTAACAAAATTTGAACCAATAAACCAAGCGCCCATTAGAATAAAAATGATTGAACCTAATTCATTCGAAAATTTGTGAGGAACAAGGTGAGTGATCAGTTGACCAAACAGCATGGATAAATAGGTAATGAAAGTGGTAATAAATGAAATGATGATATTCGATGAAAGAGGAATATCTACACTTTTAACTCCATATGTTAAACCTATGACAAAATTATCGAGGTTAGAGGATAAGGTAAATAGTAATGCGAGTAGGAAAGACATGAACTATCACTTCAAAAAGCATTCTTTATAATCTTTTACTGTGAGAACTACGATCAGTATGTATGGGTAGTTATTTTCCATATATGGTTTTTTACGCTGAAATCTTTTCAGCGCAAAATATTATAGGAGACCAGCTAAACGTGCTTTAAGAAAAGCAGACAGGGTTTTGTTATCTTTAACTTCATTTTTTACAATTTTTTGCTCGAGTTCAGTGACCGAAAGGGTAACTACTTCGATAATCTCATCATCATCAAGCTGACCAATTGTTGGGGTGAGATCTGTTGCAACGAAAAGGTGTTGGATCTCATCGCAAAAGCTAGGTACTGGTAGTAATTCGCCTAATGATTGCCAGCTTTCTGCTTTTAAATTGGTTTCTTCAGCGAGCTCTCTTTTCGCACAAAGAAAAATATCTTCATCAGGCTCTATTGTTCCAGCTGGAAATTCCAAAATCCATTGTTTAATTGCAGGACGATATTGGTTTACTAAAATAAGATGTCCTTGGCTATTAATAGGAATAATGACCACAGCCCCAGGATGCTTAATTGATGTAAATGTTACTTGTTTATTATTCGGCAGTACGTGCGCTTGTTCTTCAACTGAAAAACATTTCCATTGGCACAGTATTTTAGAAGACATGCTTTAGCACCTTTATTCATTGGTTGCTATTTGATTATATCCCCAACGTTTCGCACGCATCAATGCACTCTCTGCTTTAATGTAGTCATATCTAAAATCTTGATGTTCAACGGTGGTTATACCAACACTGATCGTCATATTAATTTTATGACCAGATTCTAACTCTAAAGTCCATTTAGCGACCTCATTGCGTAATGCAATGGCTATAAACTCTGCTTTTTGGAGATCTGCATTAGGTATAAGAATACAAAATTCTTGGCAACTTAATCGTGCAATTTGAACATCGGCATTACAAGTCTCTTTCATGCATTTTGCCAGCATCATAATAGCTTTATCACCCACATCGAGTCCGTATCGATCGTTAATGTCGCGAAGATTATCGATATCAATGAGTAGCATCGATATATCACGACGATAGCGTTTACAACGAGATGACTCATTAAGATAAAGAGGGATGAAGCCTTCACGGCTTAGAAGCCCAGTTAAGTAGTCATGCGTTGTGGTACGTTTAACTTGCATAATGGCATCATAGCGATGGCGAGAAAGTAAAAATGCCATCACAAAAATTATTGAATAAGCACTGATGTTTTGTAATGCCGATGATATTTGTAAGTGTTTATTGGAAATTTCAGAAATACTCAGAACGATATAGATAAAACCAAATAGAGTGCTATACCATGCTGCTGTTTTTATCCTTAAAGCGAAAAAACACAACAGAGGAATGGTTAATCCAATTGTGTTACTGATGTGGCGTGCACCTTCAAAATAAAACCCACTAGCACAGACTAAGGTTGTCGCAATCAAGAATATCCAGAATAAGACTTTCGCTGAAAAAATAGAGCGGTTGAGGAGAGCAAGGCTATAACAAAGGAACATGCCAACGATACCGACAAGCGTGAAATAAAACTCAGCATCAGAAACAAAATAAGTAAATGCGATGACAGCACAAATAGCGCCAGAAAAAGGGAAAAGTAATGCGAGCTGTTTTTTAAGTGTTTTTTCGCTAAGTTCGATATAAGCAAAATTGGTGGGGTGGAGTTGATTGCTTTTGATTAATGTCGTCATAAGTTGGAAACGCCTTCGCACAGAATGAAAGAATACAGCATGTTGTGCACTGTGCGAGAATAGCAGCGTTTTACTCTATGTCTAATTTTTTTTGAAATTTAATGTAACGAGTTTTATCAAGAACAATAAAGAATAGAAACGATGATTTATTTTGTCTAACGTGTTAATAACGTAAGAAGCCAGTGATAATGAGGGAAGAATGTATCTTCCCTCTTATTTACTACTGCTCACTGATTTATTGTTGTAAAAAGTTATTAATCAGTTCAGATGTGAGGTGGGGTTGCTCATTAGTCACACCGTGTGCAGTATTTGGGATAACCACGATGGGTGCTTGAGTATATTTGCTGAGTTTGATGCCATTAGATAATGGAAATATCTTATCTTTTTCACCCCAAATGAGCATGAGTTTCGGCAAATGAGTAGGATCGAATTGCTGAATTCGATCACGATCTAATGGCAGTGTTTGGATCAAACTGGTACGTTCTGGCTTCCATTGTGAAAAATAGCCTTGATAGATTTGCTCTGCAACAAAATCCGGCATTGGCTTTTTTTTCACAAAAACATTGTCGTATAAACGGCGAATACCGTCAGCACCATTCGGCACAAATAACGCTTCTGGTGTATTCACATTGGCACGTTTAACCAAATCAGCTAAGTCATTATCGCTAAAAAGCGGGCCTGGGCTAGCAATGATAATGGCTTTATTGATCCTCTCTGGTGTCGTCATCATATCGTAAGTAATAAAACCGCCGTAAGAGATACCAGCAACATTGATTTTTTGTAGTTTTAAGTGATCAACAAGTTGCCATATTGCTTGAGTTTGGGTCGCTAAACGTGCTTCTGCTTTACTTTTTGATTCACCAAACCACAATAAATCAGGCGCGATAACACGATAATGTTTGCTTAACTCAAGCATTTCAGCTTTCCATGTTGCCGCAGCTGTTCCGCCAAAACCGTGCAATAATAATAAAGGTTCACCTTGTCCACCTTCCCAGTAAGTCAGCGTTCCGCCTTCTTTTAATGCAAGGGAATGTTTAGTAAAACCATCATCATGTAGTACGGTTTGATCATGATCGGTTTTCCATTGAACCACTTCACAGCCATTGAGAAGAGGTAGCAAGCTGCATACCATCATAGTTATAGGAAATAAACGTTTCATAGTGACTCGATAGTTAAAAAAGCACTGCATAATAATACGGTGTTTTATAACAGCGGTGCAAGTCATTAAAACTGAAGATATTGTTTGTAATTGTAAACATAGATAATAAAGATTAAGTGCGTTCGATGGTAATATTAAGCATAACTGACTTGAAACTATGGTGATGAATCACGATAATTATTGTCAACTGATTGATTATCCATTTAATATGACGGCTTAATATAGCTTTGTATGAATGTGATAGCCTCTATTTTAAGGATTAGGAGACACTATGCGTGTTTTAGTTACTGGTGGCATGGGATATATCGGCAGTCATACTTGTGTACAAATGATTGAAGCAGGTATGACACCAATTATTGTCGATAATTTGTATAACAGTAAAGAAACAGTATTGGGTCGTATTGAAAACCTAACTGGCGTTAAACCTACTTTTTATCAAGGGGATATTCGCGATCGTGCTTTTTTAGATAAAGTTTTCGCTGAAAATGAAATTGATGCTGTTATCCATTTTGCGGGTTTAAAAGCAGTGGGTGAGTCAGTAGAGAAGCCTCTTGAATACTACGATAATAATGTTCATGGCACATTAGTGCTTGTTGAAGCTATGCGTGCGGCTGGTGTGAATGCATTGATCTTTAGTTCATCAGCAACGGTTTATGGCGATCCCGCTTCTGTACCAATTACAGAAGACTTTCCAACCAGTGCGACCAACCCTTATGGCCGTAGTAAGTTAATGGTTGAAGAGTGTTTGGCCGATATTCAACACGCTCATCCAGAAATGAGCATTACGTTACTGCGTTACTTTAATCCTGTTGGTTCGCACAAATCAGGCACTATGGGTGAAGATCCACAAGGTATCCCGAATAACTTGATGCCATTTATTTCTCAAGTTGCAGTTGGCCGCCGTGAATTCCTATCTGTGTTTGGCAATGACTATCCAACGATTGATGGCACTGGCGTTCGTGATTACATTCATGTCGTTGATCTTGCTGATGGTCACTTAGCAGCACTGAACCATAAAGGCTCTGAAGCAGGTTTACACATTTATAACTTAGGTACAGGTAAAGGTAACAGCGTACTGCAAATGGTTGATGCATTCTCTAATGCTTCAGGTGTGGAAGTGGCTTACCGCATTGCAGCGCGTCGTCCTGGTGATATTGCTGAATGTTGGGCCGATCCTGCAAAAGCAAAAGCAGAGTTACATTGGGAAGCGAAATTAACCTTAGATGATATGACACAAGATACTTGGCGCTGGCAGTCGACTAACCCAAATGGTTATCCAGACTCTGAATAATTAGCGTTAGCACTGAATTACGAATAATCAAAAGGCGCTCACTTTATATTGAAGTGAGCGCCTTTTTGATATGAGCATTTAACAGCAGATGTTTTAACCTTCGGTTTGCTTATAGGTTTTAAAAATAAAGAATAAGATCAAACTAAACACGGCACCTAAGGTGTCAGCTAACATATCTTTCTGAGCATCCCAAATATCTCCTTGAGAGCCTAAGAATTCAATGCCTGCTTCACCACCAGCACTTGCAGCGTACCACCATTCAATGATCTCATAACCAGCAGCAATCGCCATGACAGCAAATAAACCAAATAAACCGGCAATAAGCGGCTTACAATGGTCTTTTCTCACTAAATATTCAGCGATAGGGAAAGCATAAAAGCCAATTGAAAAGTGGGCAAGACGATCAAAATTATTACGTCGGGAACCAATTAAATCATTAAACCAATCAAATGGGACATTCGCAAAGGTATAGTGAGCGCCGATATTGTGTAGTACTAACCATACTGCCATTAAAGCGTAAGCAAGGTTACTAAAACGATAGTAACGGAAAGTGAAAATGAGTATTCCAAAAATAATAATCAGCGGAATGGCTTCTGCTATCCATACTTCTCTAAAAGCAGGGTTTATTCCTAAAATGATGAAAAAGAGGGTATAGGAAACGGCTAACCATAATGGGAATTTATTTTCTGACATCATACATCCTTATTGAATAAATCTTCGCTAGATTAGACTAAATGCTCATTGCTTTCCAATTCGCTTTTATCTGCCGCTTTATGAGAAAATGAAAAAGGTAAATATGCTTTCTTAATCAGAACTTGTGTTATAATCAACGGCTAATGTTTTTCACGTTATTGTGATATTCATCATAGTTAACTGTAAACTCTATCCAAAGAGTTGTTTTTACCGGAGCGTCATTTTGCATTTTAAAGATCTTGGATTAGACCCACGCCTACTGAAAAAAATCAATCATTTGGCGTTTGATCGAGCAACCGAAATTCAGCAAACAGCTATTCCTGTTGCTATCGCAGGCAAAGATATCTTAGCCTCATCGAAAACGGGTTCCGGTAAAACATTGGCGTTTTTGCTTCCTGCAATGCAACGTATGTATCGTAGTAAGCCGTTTACACGCCGTGATCCTCGAGTATTGATCCTGACACCAACGCGTGAATTGGCTAAACAGGTTTTTGCGCAATTACGTACATTAAATGCAGGTACACCTTATGACGGTACCTTGATTGTTGGTGGTGAAAACTTTAATGATCAAGTTAAAGCACTTCGTAATGACCCTATGTTTGTTGTTGCAACACCGGGTCGTTTAGCTGATCACCTAGAGCACCGTAGTACGCACCTTGACGGTTTAGAAATGCTAATCCTTGATGAAGCAGACCGTATGCTTGATTTAGGTTTTGAAGCACAACTTCGTCGTATTAACGAAGCGGCTAACCACCGTCGTCGTCAAACCTTAATGTTCTCTGCAACGTTAGACCATTCAGATGTCGTAGAAATTGCATCTGAAATGCTTGATAACCCGAAGCGTATTTCGATTGGCCACTCAGCAGAAGAGCATAAAGATATTACACAACGCTTTATTCTTTGTGATCACTTAGATCATAAACAAGCGTTACTGGATAAAATCTTAGAAACCCAAGATTACAAACAAGTTATCATCTTTACTGCAACCCGTGCTGATACTGATCGTTTAACCGCTGAACTAAACGAGCGCAAGCTAAAAGCCGTTGCATTAAGTGGCAGCTTAAACCAGAACCAACGTAATAGCATCATGAGCCAATTTGAGCGCACATGTCATAAGATCCTTGTTACAACGGATATTGCTTCTCGTGGTTTAGATATTGATAACGTATCACTGGTCATTAACTTCGATATGCCTAAACACGCGGAAGAATATGTCCACCGTGTAGGTCGTACAGGTCGTGCGGGTAACAAAGGTGATGCTGTATCACTGGTTGGCCCTAAAGACTGGAAGAGCTTTAAAAACGTTGAAGCATTCTTAAAGCAGAAGATTGAATTTACCACTATCGAAGGGTTAGAAGGTAAGTTTAAAGGGTTGAAACCTGCGCCTAAGAAGAAGTTTATTAAGAAGAAACCAACAGGCGATAAAGTGGTTGCTCAGAAGCAGCAAGCTCCACGTGCTAAGAAGAAAGTGGATAAACGTTTTTACGAAAACCAAGCGGTGGGTAACGACGTATTTATGCCGAAGAAAAAGCGCAATACAGACGTGAGTAAAGATGGCGAATAAGCTCTCTATTTAATCACTGCAAAAAAGCCAGAGTATGACTCTGGTTTTTTATTTCTGTTAAAAAATATAGACGATAAAAAACCAGCCTAAGTGCTGGTTTTTTATTGCGTAATCAAAGGTTGATTAACGTAGTTGGTATACCTGACCTTCTTTGTCAGCTTTCACCTTGGCAAAGCTTAATGGGAATGGTCCTTGTGCTTGAACAGATGCAGGTAGACTGTGAATAGCTTGGCGAGCTTCATCTTTTGTTGCAAAGTTACCATAAATGACAGCGTACCAGTTACGGCCGTCGACATGTTTCCAGTTAACCCAGATTGGCTCATTACCTGTAATTGGCTGTAGGTAACCACGTAAATTACGCTCTTCACTTAGTGCTAAGATTTGTACTGTGTAACGAGAAGGAGAAATATCACCAAATGCTTGGTCGTTAGTCATTGATGTCTCATCTTCAAGGTGCGCATTATTGTTGTTGATATAATCGCTATCAATCACTGGCGGTGGCGTTACTGTTGTTTCAGGAACGACTGTATGAGTTGGTTTTTCACACTGAAAATTAGCACCATCAATTTTTGATGGCATAAGGTAACCTGAATCGCATGGGCTGTCAGAAGATGCACAACCAGATAAAGCTAATAGGCCTAAAAGAGTAACTGCCTTACGAGTCAGCAACGTCATATGTGTCTCCATAATCTTTGAGAGTAGATACTATATCGACGAAAGCCTAGAAATAGGCGTCAATATTCAGTATCGGAATTTATTTGATTCATTGTATCCAATAAAGGTATATTCTCCGCATTAAAATAGTATAAAAAACGCTGTTTGATGATTTTTCATTCGATTAAAATACTGATTTACTAGTTTTTAATATGTTTCATGAATAATGGATTTTTGCAGTAAGAGAAAAAACAATAAAAAAAGTGACCTTACAGTACCAATCGTATTAAACTGTATAAATGTACAGTAGTGTTTTTGGTCTGTTTAATGACAGCATATCCGTATTTTATTGAATCAGTGATGTGTGGTTTTCCATCTCCCGCTGATGGACATCAAGAGAGTTTAGATCTTGATGAGTATTTGATCCGCCATCCTAATGCGACTTTCTTTTTGCGTGCATCCGGTGAGTCCATGATTGGCGCTGGAATTTTTGATGGTGATTTGCTGGTGGTTGATCGGGCTGAAAAGGTGATCCCTGGGCGAATAGTTATTGCACGCATATATGATGAATTTACCTGTAAACGTTTAATTCGTTTAAATGATGCTTGGTGGTTAAAAGCAGAAAATCCAGCCATGAAATCATTTCCTCTACCTCAAGATGCTGAAATTTTTGGTGTCGTGACCCGTAATATTCACAATTTACTTTAATGCTGTATTTGAAATGACAATATCTGAAATTATTACAGGTAAACACGATCAAGTGTGGGCATTGGTAGACGCCAAGAGTTTCTATTGTTCTTGTGAACAGTTGTTTGATCCAACGTTAGTGAATAAGCCCTTAGTGGTACTTTCAAATAACGATGGTTGTTGTGTCGCTCTTTCTGATCAAGCGAAAGCACTGGGCATTCAACGTGGTGCGCCATGGTTTAAAGTTGAACGAGATGTCCGTATGAAAGGCGTTCAGGTACGTAGTTCAAATTACAACTTATATGCCGATATGAGTCGTCGTTTTATTGAAGAGCTATCTAAATTTTCTCCGTGTGTTGAACAATATTCAATAGATGAAGCCTTTGTTCGTCTTGATGGTTTTAAGTTAGAACAATTGCAAGATTATGGTCGCGAAATTAAAGACACTATTTATAAAAATATTGGATTACCTGTTCGTGTAGGGATTGGTGCTACAGCAACCTTGGCTAAATTGGGCAATCATGCAGCCAAAGTGTATGAGCGACAGGTGAATGGTGTCATTCAAATTGACAGTGATTATAAAAGAGAATGGTTATTAGCCCGTACAGATATTCAAAATATTTGGGGAATAGGGGCAAAAACGGCAACGAAGTTACGTACATTAGGTATTGATAATGCATTACAACTATCTCAAAAGAGCGCGCCAGAAATGCGGCGAGTATGGAATGTCGTTCTTGCACGAACAATAATGGAATTGCAAGGTGTCGCGTGCATTGCGCCTGGGGATATTGATGAAACCCGAAAACAAATTTTATCGAGTCGAAGTTTTGGGCAAGGCATTACCGAGTTTGAAGAGTTAAAATCTGCTTTGGCTTTTCATTGTCAACGAGCGGGAGAAAAACTACGAAAACAAAGAAGCCAAGCCAATATTGTTGGTGTGTTCTTACGTACTAATCGCTATAAACAACTCCCACAGCGAAACCGTAGTAGCGCAGTGGCACTTATGTGCCCAAGCCAAGATAACTATAAGTTTATTGAATCCGCAATACAGCAGCTAAAACAGCTCTATAAAGAAGGCTATGAGTATCAAAAAGTTGGTGTGATATTAGATGAACTGACGCCAGCTGAAAACAATAGTTTTCAATTAGATATGTTTGATACCAGTGCCTATGATGAAGCTAAACGTCGAGAGTTAATGGCAATCACAGATATGATGAATGCGAAGTTTAAAAATGGAATTAAACCCGCCTCTGTTATTGCAACTTCCAACTGGCATATGAAGCAAGCACATCGTTCTAATCGGTGGACTACACGACTTGATGAATTACCGATTGCGAAATGTTAAACCTCTGTCGCGGCGAATAGTTTTAAGTTGACAAAAGCCTGACCTAAATGAAGATAAGTTGTCACATAACTCGCTTAATCTCGCGTTTTTACACGAATATTAAGGTTTTATATGCGTTATCTTGCTTTGTGTTGTGCTCTGGGCGTTATCGGGATCACAGCTTGTCATTCAGATGATAAACCCGATCCCGTTACTGAGTATCAATTTGGTACAAAAACAACTTATGCGCCACAGCAGAAACGCGGTAGTTACCAACAAGCACCGCAAGGTTATGAGTTAGTTTATTCTGAGTTGGTCTCTCGTCATGGCTCCCGTGCACTTTCCAGTTTTAAATATGACGATATTTCAATGCAAATTTGGCGTGAGGCACAAAAGCAAGGTGCGCTTACTCCATTAGGTGAAAAGCTCGGTGCTGAAATCGAACGTATGACTGCAGCTAACGAAGCGTTAGGTTACGGTAATTTATCTGGTTTAGGCCATGATGAGTTGGTGGCGATTGGTAAGCGTGCAGCACAGCGCAATCATTCTTTGGTTGATCAAGCAATAGAAAATCAACGTCATGTTGTGGTGGAATATTCAGGTAAAGATCGCGCACTGGCAAGTGCCAATGCTTTTACTGAAGGTTTGACAGAAAATAACCAAGATCTCGCCGATTTACTGTTAGAACCAAAAGTTAACAAAGCGCAGTTGTATTTCCATAAAGAAAACAAAGAATACAATGACTATGTTGATCACGACGCTGCATTAAGAGCGGCTATTGATCGTTTATTCGATAGCGAGAAATCTCATCAAGTAGCACAAGCAGTATTAGAAAGTCTCTATAGTCCTGAGTTTGTACAACAAATAGTAAATGGTGAACTGAAGTTTTATTCAACAGAAGAGCCTGATGAGTTATTGGCAGAAAATGAAGTCGATGCAGTAATACATTTGTTTAACCTCTACTTAATTGCGCCAGGTATGGCACAAGAAGCAGGTGAAGAGCCTTGGCACTTTGAGCAATTCTTTACTCCAGAAGAAACTCAATGGTTAAGCTATGTATTAGATGGTGAAGATTTTTATGAAAAAGGCCCAAGCTTTAACAATACTGATATTACTTACAAGATGGCATCGGTATTGGTTGATGACTTTTTCAATGAAATCGAAAAAATTAAACAAGGTAATGAGCAGGCGGCACTAAAGGTACGTTTTGCCCATGCTGAAACTATCATGCCTTTTGCTGCCAATATGCAATTGAAAGGTAGTGAAGAGGGTGTTGATCCTCAAACGACCTTTAGCTACGACAACAATGATTGGCACGGTAAATGGGTAGCACCTTATAGCAGTAATATTCAGTGGGATGTGTATCGTGGTGAAGCTGATGATTTGCTTGTGAAAATGCTTTATAACGAGAAAGAAATTGGCTTTAAATCATCATGTCACCCTATTGAGGCTGGGAGCTATTTCTATCGCTTTAGTGAATTAAAGCGTTGCTATAAGCAATAATCGCTAACCGAGTTGATGCTCTATCTGTATCGTAAGAGCCAAATAGTATGTTTGCTTTTTAATACTCACATTTAATAACGAGTATTTGATAGACTATTTTACTCTATCAAATACTCAATCGATATTTTTCAACCTTCATCACTCTATTACTATTAATCAGCAGATAGGAGTGAAGTATGAAAAAATGGTTAGATAAAAATAATGATAAAAAGCTTAGAATTACAGCGGCATTGATTGCGATTGGGCTAATAGTTGCTTCGCTAATGACATCAGGATTAATCAGTGCAATTTGCGATTTAATCGCCTTTGTTATTCTTATTACAGTGGTATGGCTTAAAGTTGATGAGAGTAAACATCACGCAATTCAAACTGTATCTAGATCTGATCGGGTTGAAATTGAACCATAATACTGTGAGTTCGTAATGTTGATTTATTGATAACTTCTATTTAGTTTTTTAATAGGGGATTTACATTTTAGAAGAGTAAATGGTCTTATTTCAATCATTACAAAACTAGAAAGTGATGATTAATTATTCGATATATTTCTATTAAACTGCTTATATACCTATTTTTCAGCAATTTACCTTCACTTTTTGCTATTTAGTCCCTCCATTTGCTATGGTTTCAGAAGTTGTACTGTTTACCTATGTAAAAGGAATACTTATGCGCTTGCTTATAGGGCTATTAGTTTCTCTACTTCTCTGTTTTTCTGTACAGGCAAGTGAAAAAAAATACTCAGAAACGGACATGTTAGAAAAGCCGTTCATGGAACGTTATATTCTTGATGAATTGAAAGATTTACGTGAATCACAGCAAGATCTTGAACGTCGAATGGTGATAGAAATTACCGATCGCGAATTATCAGTTGCCGATAAGTCATTAAATTATGCGAATGTCACCGTCACTTACTTTTTCTACATTATTGCAGGTGTCGCATCTCTTATCGCTTTTGTTGGCTGGCAGTCTCTTCGTGAGTTCAAAAGTAACACCACTGAAATGGCGGATAAACGATTAGAGAAGATTGCCCAAGAATATGAGAAGAAGTTCTTGGCGCTTGAACGAGATTTAAAACGTAAAACACGCATTATTAGTGAAAATAATAAAGAAATTGAGAAAATTAACGAAATTCATAACCTTTGGTTACGTGCGCAAAGTTCTCAAACACCAGAACAACGTATTGGCGTGTATGACGAAATTTTACTTATTCGCCCCGGTGATCTTGAAGCGTTAACCTATAAAGCAGATGCGGCAATGGAAATTAAGGAATACCATTGGGCGCTGAGCTTATGTAATCGAGTGTTGGAGGTAGATGACACCAATGGTCCTGCACTTTATCAGCGTGCTTGTGCTTATTCTCGATTAGGGATTGAAGAGCAAGCGATTGAAGATCTAGAGCGTGCGATTATTGCAAGCCCATCTATTCGTGATTTAATTGCGGATGAGCCTGATCTTGATATTCTTCATGGTAACGGCCGTTTTGACTTGTTGTTATATTCACCTGAATAAACAAAATTGTATTTATCCTTTTTAATTAAGATCTCTATCACGAAGCGGCAAAATGATAGCCGCTTTTTTATTTATCCGTGTTTCTTGTTATATAAAATAGCCGCGCCATCAGATACTTTATTTATTATATTGAAATGTCTATTGGTATTAGAGGCAAGGATGAGCAGCAAACTATCAGATTTCTCCGTACATTTACCCATCAACCCAGAACTTGTCCAATTTCAGCAAAGTGTTAAAGAAAAGCTGTATGACTTTAACCATGCTCGACCATCAGAAGACGAAAAATATCATCGCATCCTGTCTGAGTTATTGGGTTCGGTAAATGGCGTTACTATTCTTCCGCCATTTTATTGTGATATGGGAAAGAATATACATTTCAAACGTGGTGGTTTTCTTAATGCAGGCGTTAAAATTTTAGATATTGCTCCAGTGATGCTTGGAGAGTTCGTTCAAATTGGACCGAATGTGGTTATTAGTACAGCAGGTCATCCATTAGATATTGCTGAAAGAGTCTTACCTATTGCCGCTGCTAATCCTATCACTATTGGTGATAATGTATGGATAGGAGCCGGAGCCATAATATTAGACGGGGTTACTATTGGTGATAGAAGTGTCATTGGTGCAGGTAGTATTGTAACGAAAGATATTCCTGCAGACTCTGTTGCTGTAGGTAATCCCTGTCGAGTAGTAAAAAAAATCGAGCATAGTGCTATACCATCAGAAGAAGAATTAGAAGAGATGTGGCGTCCAATTATGGAAATGTAATACTCAAGGCTGCTAACCAGCGTATAAAAACAAAGAGCCAGACATATAGTCTGGCTCTTTGTTTAGACAATAGCGAAAAGTTAAGGGATAAACATTTCGATATATATTAATGAGGATATACCAATAGCAAGCCAGAGTAGCACACCTAATAACATCGGTTTTGGACCCGCATTTCTCAGCTTATTAACAGTGATCCCAGAGCCGATTAAGAATAGACACACCACCAGCAAACGTTTCGAAGCTGTAAATATCACATCGTAAACAGATTGAAATTGCGGTAAAAAGTGCGCAATTAAAATAGCAACACAATATAAAACGATAAAGTAAGGTACCGCGATTTTCTTGCTGTTCCCTTTAAAAATTAAAGCACTGATAAAAGCGACAGGGATGATCCATAATGCACGCGCTAACTTTAACGTTGTTGCTGTTTTTAAGGCTTCATCCCCGTAAGAACCAGCTGCACCGACAACAGATGAAGTGTCGTGAATGGCAATCGCTGCCCATGTTCCGAAAGCGTGCTGGCTCATGTCCAATAAATGACCAATAGCCGGGAATACAAACAGTGCGACAGCGTTTAAGACAAATACCGTTGCTAAGGCAAGTGATGTTTGCTCATCTTTTGCATTAATAGCAGGGGAAACCGCTGCAATAGCGCTACCACCACAAATTGCAGTACCAGAGGCAATTAAATGACCGGTTTTCTTATCTAGTGATAAAAAGTGAGTAGCAATCCAGCCTAGAAGTAGCGTAAAGAAAATAGAGCAAATGATTAAACCTAATCCAGCTTTACTGGCTTCAATTGCCTCATTTAAATGGATACCAAAGCCCAAACCTATAATGGAATAAGATAAAAGTTTTTTGGTTAGGGCAGCGATATTAAATTGTGAAGGGACTAAACCAAAACTGGCAAGAAGAAAACCAAGGATTAAAGCGATTGGCGAACTGATAATAGGCAGTAAACATAATAACGCAGTACAAATAAATATCGCGTCTATTGGTCGTAGACGTTTGAGGTTATCAATGATGGGCATAGTAATAGCGATAAAAATATAATTATAATTAAAAATATTATACGCTGAATACTGAACAGTTTAGAGTTAAATAGACTGAGTGTGGGGTTAAGAAAAACTTAACATAAGTAAGGGTTTATTTTTTAACCCAATCCCCCGTTTTAGTTTGAAAATACTGTCCCGGTAAAGTTTTCTCTACCGCTTTTTCTTGTGCCATGCTACTCACTTCATCTAATGATAGATTATTTTTTTTGCTGATATGCAAGTAGCCTTGTTGGCGTTTGCTATTCACGGAATCAATTAAGGCACGTAAAGACGGTGAAGGAGTAGGTTGTACACTGGCCACATACCCATTATTTGCCTCACCAATCAGTCCGTGCTGTTTAGCTTGTTGTAACGTTAATGCATGAGCCACTGACGACAATAGCAATAGCCCACTAAGTACACTCAGAACGAATTTAAAATATATCTTTGTCATTGAATAGCTCATTAATTTCACGATCGGCTTTCACATTGATTTCATGCTTAATATTGATGTTAAGGTTAATAACGATCGGCTTTTCTGAAAGTGCAACCTCAACCTTTGGTGTACAGCCACTGATTACAATAATACTCGAAAGGCCTAATAGCAGAAAAGCGGCTTTTACTGCTGAAAAATGACCATCAGAGCGACTCTTATTGTCTTGATTTTGGCAATGTTTGTTATAGGTAATCATATCTGGTAGTTGTCTTCTTATTCTTGAATGCCAAGTTGTTGTTTGATTTGAGCGACTAAATGTGATGAATAAATCAAATCTTTTGAGCGCAATAATTTAGGGATATTGTCATTTAAATTAATGTTTAAGTGGATCGGACGTCCGTTCTGGAAGTCTGGGCTTTGACCTTTGATTTCTGTTATTAATGAAAGGTCGCCATTTTTAGCGTAATCAAAGGTAAGAGCAATACTATTATAATGGTAATTTTCTAAAACCTTTACAATATTGAGCGGACTTGACGCGCCCGCCTCTTTAATTTTTTTATCAAGGCTTGAGCCTTCAATGTAGCGTAATACGCCGCCGGGTGTACGGGTATCGAGCGAAGCGTTACGTATCACAATACTGCGATTATCAAGTGCAATAGGAATAATACCATCCACTTTTCCTGTTAGTTCAATATTGTCTTGATCCGCAATCGCCATGACACGTTTTAAATCAATCCCCGTTACCTTTAAAGGAACTTCTTTAATATTACTCAGGCTAGTGATAGTGAGTGGTGTAATAGTGACATTTCCCCCGTAAAGCTCAGTTGAACCGTGTGCAATATGGTAATACTGTTTTGCGGTATCAAAATCAGCAACAAAACGAGGGTTTGACATCGGAATACCCAGATCAAGATAATCGGCTGAGATTTCCAGCGGTGATTGTGTTTTCACATTAGAATCAATCAGCGTTAATTCTACATTGCTATCAACGTTACCAAAGCGATAACTTTCATACGCACCTGTAATGCCTTTACTTGATAGTTCAATAGAGCCTGTAATTTGTGCATCTTTATTTATATGAATATCGGCACTCGTGGTTAACTGACCATGGGTAATATTTAAATCAATCGGCAATATAGGAATGTAATAGCTTTTGAGATCTTGCTCTGGTGTAAAATCAAATGTGTGACGTTGTAACTTTATGTGAGAGTTCCCAGTGTCAAAGTTAGCGTGTAAATCAATATCTGCAAATAAAGCCTTTCTGCTGTTTTTAAATTGATTGTTGAGGGTTAACTCATTGCCTAATAACTGTACGTGGCCATCACTGTAAATTTTACCCAGTTTTAATTGATTACGTTGAACATTAAATACAATACCGTAATCAGACCTAATGATCAGTGGTTTAAGAATAACGTCACTATCTGTATTGTGGTTTATATTATCTGATGTATCGATGATAGACGCGGTTAAAAAAGCCTCTGGATTATCAATTTCGTTACGTAATGGCGCAGTGAAATGTGATGCTCCCGCACAAACATTCAATTGTGGTAGAGCCGTCGCTGAGTAGACGTTATCTTTAATTAACGCTTCAACACTGTATGCGTGACTATGCTTATACGGTGGAGTAGGAATACTTCGCATGACAGGATTGCACACTTTAGATGACGGATCTTTATTTGTACTATCCGTATTAGGCTTCACGTTTTCTAATGACGTGTCATCGTCTAATTTCAAATCTTGGCTAAGATAAAAATTATTAACTTTGATCCCTAGATCTGCGCGATAGCGACTTAATGATGGATGCCTGTTTTCATCTGAATGAGCTCCTTCTTGGCGGTTTACTACAAATTCAGAATTCAGTGATGCCTTTGTTTCTGCTGGTTGGTAAATGGTAAATGTACCAATAGTACCTTGTTTATTTTGTGTATAGAGTCCGACTAATGAATCTAACTGGAAGTTAACATTCTTACTTTGGCTCTTTTGAAAGCCAGGAATACTTTGAACATCAACATTATCCATTGAAATATTATTCTTAGCCATTTTTGCGACTAAGAGGTTGTTAGCCCATGTTGCTACCATGTTGGTGCGAAAATTGAAGTTTTTAATCAAACTATTAGGCATGGGATAAATCTTATCGGCTTTAGCTTCAATCTCTGCATTAATATGACATTGCAAATTAGGGTAAAGACAGCTGAGATCTTTAAAATTTAGTTTGATAGCCGATTGCGTTTTTTTATTAACAAAACTAATTTTTTTACTGTCATCTTTCAAATTGACACGTAGTAGCTTGTCGTAGAAATTCACGTTAAATTCGATTTTGCCATCACTGATCATTTTAACATCAGCAAGTTGTTTGTTTTTACGTTGTTCTGCGTGCTCACCATTAAATTTTTTGAATAAGCCTGCTGGGAGAGCGTACTTGTTTAAGGCGATCTCAAAAGATTCAGGTAATTCAAATCCTACATCATAATAAGCGGTAGCAAGTTTGTTGTTAAGCAGCATGCTTTTATTCTTAGGCGCATCAATAGGAGCTGATGTTTGTTTAGCCCAAAAGCGCAGTGGGCCATTGATCTTTGCGTTAGGCAGTTCAGTTAGGCCTAGACGATCTGTAAATTCTTTGGTGTCTTTGAAGTTAGCATTACAATTGAAGTAAGTAGGTAATGGTTGTTTAAAGAGGATTTTAGATTCACAGTAAAGGTTGTTACCGTCACTGCGTGTTAGGTGGGTATTAACCCATGCATCAATTTTAGTTAAGTGACGAACTGTCACATCAAGATCGTAGGGATTAGGCGCAAGTGCTTTACCACGAACAATAAATTTCGCTTTTGTTCGCGCTTCTTCTGTGACGTTAAGATCTTTTGCTTGTTGTTTCGCTTGATCTATTGCCTTTTTTCTATCAATTTGTTTCTGTGTCGCCAGTTTTTTAGCTGTTTTCTTTTTATGCTTTTTTTGTTCAGTCTTACCTTCTGTATTTGCGAGTGGTGTTTCTAAAACCACCTTCGCATCTAAAATTAAATCACCGTAAGTAAAAGATTTCACTTTAAATTTGTGCATCGGCAATTGCGCAAGGTTGGCAATGGTTTGTCCTAAGTGGTAGCCCTTATTATTAATATCGGCACGCTCAACAAATTGCGGCAAATATTTAGGTTCTTCAATATGAAATTTATCAGTGGTTAACACCATAGAGTCTATTGGATCATGGAAATCAATCGCGAAAGCCATTTTCGTGATGATTTGCTTTTCTAAAATTGAATATAAGGTTTCCCACTCTGGAACCAAAGAGCCAATATTAATTTTGAGTGGAGTTGAATCCTTCTTCCAAGCAATAGAAAAATCACCATCGTTAAAAGGTAAACGATAATGAGGAGAGGGATTATAGTCAGGGAAAAACAGGGTTATCACACCGTGCTTTACTGTGCCAGATAATGCAATATCAGGATCACTATTAAAATCTACGTTAACATCTTCTAGTATCTGGATAGCGTTAGGCCACCCACTTACACTGTTAGTATGCAGCGCTGATGCTGTTACTTTTCGCGCATGGGCTGAAAAACGAAAAGGTGTCTTAAAATGCGTAAACTTAAAATCAGCATCCCAAAAGTGTATGTAGTTAAGTTGTACATTGTTCTCTTTAAGCATTGATTTTGCTGCAGGAGGAAGTACCAGTTTCGTTTTTGTTGCCACTATATGATACGACACTTCTCCACTGGTTTTATCGAGACGTCGTTGAAGAGATAAATTGTTAAACTCTAATTTTGTATCATTAATACTGACAGAGATTTTCTTGGCAGAAAGACCATGTTTGAAATGTAACCCTGAAACGCTGTTAAGGTGGATCCCTTTACTGTTCAGCCAGATAGAAAGTACGACAGGCGGAAGCGTTGTGAAAAGTAAAATCGTCCAAAATAGAAAGCGACGGAATCGCTTAGGCTGCGAAACCGCATTAGTATGATCATTCTTACTTATATCTGAGTTTGTTTCTGCTTTATTATCTTTTTGACTGCCATTCGACATAGAATACAAACTCATCCGTAAAAGTGTAACAACACAATGTAAATCGTTATCATGTTATTGATATTAAAGATTATAGCCCTATAGTAAAGTGATTGTTTTTTGCTTTGTCATATTTGGGTTATTTATAGCTTTAAATATTGATTTGCAATGAATATATCATTCATATCAGCTTGCTTATCGTTATTCGGCAAGATAATGCAACCAGCCTTGATTAATGACAGAAAAATATTCAGGACAACGCTCTTTTTGCTGTTGGCGTTCAGAGACGGGTAACTCATCGAATATACGTTGATAACGGTTAGGGTTACTACCATACACTAAACATAAAATATTATAGTAACGCTGCAAGTCTAAACTGTGCTCGCTGACAAAATCCGCGTCATCAAAACTGTCTATATCCAGATCTTCTAACGCAAATAAATCGGCGGAGTTCATCGCTATTTCATCTCCTCTTGCGATATCGTTAAGTAATAGGATAGTCGCAAAGTTATCAATGGAATCTTCCTCTTTGCCTAAAATGGGTATTGCTCTATCAAGAATATAAGCATGACCAATTTCATGTAGTAGGGTATGTAATAATGCATCTTCTGTTGCTTGATTTAACTCTCGTTGATTGTTGATCAAGCCTTTATTTTTAAAACGTTTACGGACTTCAATGACAAATTGATAGGGAATGTGGATCGAATTTTTCTCAGGATCGAACAGTGGGCCATCTTTAGAACCGAACACAACCTGTAAACTGGGTGAGAAAATAAAACGACGTTGGCTAAGTTGTTTGATGGTGTCGAGTACAGGAGATTGTTCTATAAATTGTTCAATTTGTTGCTGTCCAGCTGCTGGTGGTAAAAAGCGATAAGTGATAGTTGGAGCAGGTTCAAGTGCTAATCCGTACTGATCATCAAGAGGAATGTTGGTACCAATATTTTTGGTCGTTCCTGCGTAAGTAAAATGCGATAGAAACAAAAAGCTCATGATAGTGGTGAGTAAATATAAATAATGACGTGTTTTATATCCCTCAGTGTTTAGATAGTTATACACAGTAACACCTCACATAATTCGGATAACTGTCTTTAAAGTGAAAATTATAGTGTATAAGGCATTTTTGTTAGCTAAATATGCTACGGCTTTAAAGATAATTTTATCAATACGTTTGATATTCTCAGTTTTAAAACAAATTACTGTAGTTTATAAATTTAAGTGCAATTAATTGCTTATTCTATATAAGGCTACAAGCTATGGACATTTTGGGTTAACTGAAGTGATCGCCGTCATATCTGCCGTTATTACTCAATAATAAAAGGCTAATACATTATGAATATCTCCAATATTTCAATAAGAAATAAGCTACTAATAAGTAATGGCTTCGTTATTTTTTTACTTGGCGTTTTATTTACCATTGTATGGAATGCAATTAATACAATGGAGCAAACATCCAAAAAAGTAGAACACACATATAAAGTTATCGATCATGCGAATGGGCTTGTTAGTGCGATGATTGATCAAGAAACAGGACTGCGCGGTTTTGCTATTGGTGGGCAAACTGAATATTTAGAACCTTATGTGAGTGGTAAAGATAGGTTCAAAAAAGATCTTAATATTGTTAAACAATTGACCAGTGATAATCCAACACAACAACGACGGTTTGATAAAGTCGAGAGTGATGCGATGAACTGGCAAAAGTATGCAGAAAATATCATTAAGCTTCGAAAAGATATTAAAAGTGGTGAGAATGCAGCCATTGAAATCGATGAACTATTAGCTTCTGGAATGGGGAAGAAGCTTATGGATCAGATTCGAGTTGAAGTAAAAGATAGAAAGTTTGGCTATAAAAGCACTGATGTACTCCAAGCGTTAATTAATATGGAAACAGGATTACGTGGTTATATCATTAATAAAGATGAAGCTTACCTTGAGCCGTATTACATCGGTAAGAAAGAGTTAGAAAATATATTTAAATTCAACAAGTTTGAAGATAGAAACGTCAATGCTTGGATTAATAATTATGCTGAGGTTGCAATTAAGCTGATAAAAAATGGGCTTGATTACAAAGTGATGGAAGATTTATACCAAGAGCTTTCAACGAAGCAAGGCAAGATCTACATGGACGAACTGCGTACTAAAGTGAATGATATCATCGTAGTTGAAAAAGACTTAATGCAGCAACGTAAAATATCGGCAGAAAATGCTGCGGATTTAGCAACCAAAGTGATTACTTGGGGGGGAATCATTACAGCGATTCTTACCTTGATTATTGGCATTATTATTTCGAAAACCATCACTGGACCAATAGGACGAGCGGTTGTTGCCGCAAAAGAGCTCGCTAACGGTAATTTAACGATTCAAATCAAGCCAAATGGTAATAATGAAGTAGGTGTATTACTCACTGCGTTGCAAACAACAGCAGATAGCTTAAAACAAATCATTTTAAAAATGAGTAATGCGAGTGATCAACTTGGAAATGCATCAGATAATTTAACCACGATAACGACGCAATCAAGCCAAGGTGTGAAAGAACAACAACATATGACAGATGAAGTGGCAGTGGCGATGAATCAAATGTCTATGTCAGTTCAAGAAGTTGCACAGAATGCCTTTTCAGCCGCTCAATTCGCTAATGAAGCAAATAGGGAAGCGCAATCAGGGATTATCATTGTTAAAGATACAATAGAAGGTATCCATCAACTTGATGAAGAAATAAACCTCACCTCAGTACGGTTAAATCAATTGGTGCAAGAGACTGAAAATATAGGTGGAATTTTAGATGTTATTCGCGGCATCGCAGATCAAACGAATTTGCTGGCTTTAAATGCTGCAATTGAAGCGGCACGAGCTGGCGATCAAGGGCGAGGTTTTGCTGTTGTGGCTGATGAAGTCAGAGAGTTAGCAAAACGCACGCAAGATTCAACGACAGAAATTCAAGTATTAATTGAAAAAGTGCAGCTAGGCACTAACGAACTAGTTGTCAGCATGGATAAGAGCAATAACTTTGTGAAAGAAAGTGTTGTGAATGCGACGAAATCCCGAGATGCGTTTGGCGTGATCAGCGAATCTATAGCCAAGATCAACGATATGAATACACAAAGTGCTAATGCTTCAGAAGAGCAAAGTACAACGACTGAAGAAATAAATAGAAACATGGAAACGGTGAATATGATTTCTCAGCAAAGTGCTCAAAGCGTTAATGAAACCGTTAAATCCACCCAAGAATTATCTGATTTATCATCACAGCTACATTATATAATTCGTCAATTTAAAGTTTAACGTTAGATGTTGAATATAAGCAATAAAATCAAAAAGGCAGCAATTTGATGATTTCATCGAATGGCTGCCTCGGAGCTTAGCTATCTTTTTTGTCAGTAAGTGGAAGTAGCATTTCCACAATGCCATCTTCTAGTTGTACATCAATGCTAAAACCGACTTTCTCTGCAAGATGGATCATCCCGCGATTTGACGGCATCGTCATTCCCGTTAAATATTGCAATCCACGTTGTTTACTGTATCTCACTAACTTGTCCATTAAGATACTGCCAAGTCCTAATCCTTTCATATCAGAGCGTACTAGAATCGCAAACTCGGCATCGTGGTTTTTAGGATCGGATAACGCCCGAGCAACACCTAAAACAACATCTTCTTTCTCATTTGTATCTGGGTTGATATTGGCATTTTGTGCAACGGCAACAAAAGCCATCTCACGGTCGTAGTCTATTTGCGTAAACTTAGCGAGTGCTTCATGGTTTAGCTCGCCGACATCAGAGAAAAAGCGTTTATAAAGATCTTCAACCGAAACCTTAGACATAAAGGTTTTATGTAACGGTTCATCTTCAGGCAAAATAGGGCGCAATAGTAAGGTTTGACCATCTTTGAGCACACAACTTTCTTCGTACTCTTTAGGGTAAGGACGTATCGCAAGGCGTTTTTGTTTATCACCACTGAAAGATTGAATCTCCATTGAGGCATCTAACACAGTGAGATCACTACCGCTGATTAATAATGGATGAATATTAAGGGCTTTGATCTCTGGGCAATCGATGATCAAATGTGAGATCTTAACCAATAAATTACACAAAGCAGGAATGTCTATTTTCTCTAATGCACTGCGCTGTTTGATTTTTCCTGTTTTTAGAGCATCGATCACCATATAACGAGCCAGCGCCATATTTAATGGTGGTATACCTACTGCTGCGTCACGGTGGATATCCCAATGCGCATTATCTTCACCCATTAAGATCACAGGGCCAAAGATCGGATCATTATGTACATCGATCCGCAATTCCTGTGCCCCTGAACGATCTGCCATACGTTGTACTAACAATCCATCAATACGCGCAGTGGGGTAAAGCATAGTAGCCCTATCAAAGATAGCTTGCGCTGCGGTTTCAACTTCTGCTGCGGTACGTAAATGAAGAACAACGCCATGTATTTCTGATTTATGTCGTATATCAGGAGAGCGTAACTTAACCGCAACGGGATAGCCTATTTGCTCAGCAATATGAACCGCTTCAACAGCATCAAGCGCAATCCATGTTGGTAGAGTATTAAAGCCATAACATTCTAAAATCGGGCGAGCTTCATGCGTTTCTAAATGATGAATATTATTGGTCAGCATGATATTCACTAATTCATGGACTTGATGTGAATTATGATTGTCATAGCCAACAGAAGCCGGTGTTTCCATCAGTTGCTTTTGGTTACGTCGGTATTCGACTAAATGCATGAAAGCGGAGACTGCGCTTTCAGGAGTGCGATAGGCAGGAAACCCTGCTTCTGTAAAGGTTCTTCGTGCTATAGCCGCTTCGTTTTCACCTGCCCAATTAGTCAATATATTAAAACGTTTAGTCCGAGGGTGCTGGTGGAGAGTGTCAACGAGTGCTTCAGCGGTCGCTGTATCGGGCGCAATAGCAGATGGACTGTGCATGATCAATAAGGCATCAAAATCATCACTGTCTAATAAGATCTTAATTGCCTGTTGGTAACGCGTTATATCAGCATCACCAATAATATCAATGGGATTAGAGTGAGACCAAGATGAAGGTAACACAGCAGAAAGCCGATTAATGGTTTCAGGACTGAGTTGGGCAAGTTTTCCACCGCGATCTGAAAGCGCATCGACAGCCATAATTGCAGGCCCGCCGCCATTGGTTAAAATCGCTAAGCGCTCGCCTCGTAACGGCACAGAGTGGGCAAGTGTTTCAACCGCAGCAAACAGTTCATGAGTATTGTTTACGCGTAACATACCTGATCGCCTAATCGCAGCGTCATAAACCGCATCTAAGCCAATATCACCACCGGTATGGATATGTGCAGCAGAGCTACCGGCTTGGGTTCGGCCACTTTTTAACACCAGTATTCGGCGGTTACGAGCAGCGGCCCTAGCGGCAGACATAAAACGGCGTGCATCTTTTACCGAATCAATGTAAAGCAAAATCGCTTCTGTTTTAGAATCTTGGCATAAGGTATCTAATAACTCCGCAAAGTTAATATCGCAAGCATCACCGAGTGACAAAAAGGTAGAGAATCCAATACTCTTATTTTTTGCCCAATCTAAAATAGTGGTACAAACAGCCGCCGATTGAGAGATGAAGGCAATATTTCCTTTATTAGCACTTATGGGAGAAAACGATGCGTTCAAGTTTAGCCACGGTAAGATCAATCCCATACTATTAGGGCCGATTAATCGCATTCCATATACTTTGGCTTTCGCCAACATTTGATCTTCAAGGCTTGGCTGATGGTTTGGCGTAAAAGGGGCGGGGTTTAACTGTGGATTATTCATTCCTGCCGCAAGAATAATAGCAGCTTTAACGCCTTTCTTACCCAGTTGTTCAACGATATCAATATTTAACTCAGCCCGAGTACACACAATAGCTAAATCAGGGACACGCGGTAGGCTAGCAATATCAGGATAAGCGAGAATACCTGCTACCGCATCATATTTTGGTGTGACAGGCATAATAGGACCACGGAATTGATCGGATAAGAGATTCCGAATAACCACATTACCGGCACGCGAAGGGTTATCTGATGCGCCAATAACGGTAATTGATTTTGGTTTGAGCAAACGTCTCATCCCATCCATGATCGATATCCTTTATAGTTAATAGATAAGCTAGTTATAGGATAAACCTGAATCAGATAAGATGGAAAACCTAGCCAAAGAGCTGTGATCTGAACGTAATAAATTCATAAAGAGATAAAGCTAAGAGGATCATTAATATCGATACTTGACTAGATAATTACACAATTCATTCAATTAACATTATTTTTTATCAATAAGTTATCTAATTGTTTTTATATAGATTTTGTTACAGTTTCTTTTTGGAGTATTTTTAACTGTTGAATTATTATTCATTAATATAGAACAAGAAAGAATAATAAATATGCTATCTAAATTTACATTCCACTATCAGCCCAGATATATCAACGGCGAAATCTCATCTTATGAAGCGCTATTATGTGCTGCCGAACAATCGATTAATATTCAAAACTATGTCAATGCTGTAGAAGATACTGTGAATTTTGATCTCATGGTTATTCGTCAGGTACTTGAGCAACGTGGAGTTAATCACTGTGCGTCAAAGATAAGAATTGCGATTAATATTTCAATTAACAGTTTGATTAACTTTGAGTTTATTAAACAATGTAAAGATATCTTCGCTGTTGAGAAAAATGTTATATTAGAATTAACGAACCATGATAAGTGTCATGATTTTCGTCAAATTCAAGCGGCAATTGCTGAATTAAAAGCCGTTGGTGTGAATTTTGCGCTGGATGATTACGGCAAAGGCTATATCAATAGTGAGATGTTGATTCATCTTGATGTCGATTACATTAAATTAGATAGAAAATTAATTGAGAATATAGATCAAAGCTATGTCGCCTATTCGTTAGTAAGAACAACTTATGAAAAAATAGCTAAAGTTCTAGGTAAAAGAATTATTGTTGAAGGAATAGAAACCTTTGAACAGTTGAATTTGCTAAAGCAGTTTGGAGAGATGGAATATCAAGGTTTCTATTTTTCCAAACCGTTACATGTAGATAAATTGCAACCTACAAAGTCCTTGTCAGTTAATGAAAAAGGGCAAAAGTCTTTATGTTTAGCACTTGATCAGGCGATTTATGAACTTAATCGTTCTAAAAGCCCACTAGAAGCCAGAGCGGCGATAGAAAAGTTAACTCAAATTGATCACTATAATATTATCGGTGTGAGTCCCAATAGTTTTGATGTTTATGCAGAGCAACAAAGGATCAACGAGAATTATAAACAGATCTTAGAAAACTGTAATAGTGCACCATCTTTACTGATGTCATCACTGATTAGTACCTGTGATGCATTTGTCATTATTCGTGATAATAACGGTAATGCGATTTATAACAATCAAAAGCATATTGATTACCTTAATATGGATTTAGTTGATGTACCTGTTGATGAGGTATGCAGAATATTTCCTGATTACCGTACTTGCTTAGCGCTAGATCAAGAATTACTTAATGGTAATAGTTGTTTCATTACATCAAATGAAACCGTAGAAACAGACAATGGTAGTCAGTTTTTTCAGACTTATCGCCAAAAGTTAACCCACTTTGGCCAAGACTTTGTGATTTGTAGTGTCTATGAAGATAACGGTAATATCTCGATTGATAATTTAACGGGTTGCTTTCAAAAAGATTACTTAGAATCAAGCTATGTTAAACATAGCCAACAATTAGTGTTTATTGATCTAGATGGTTTTAAACCTATTAATGACTCGTACGGACATAGTAAAGGCGATGAGGTTCTACGTGATTTTGCTTACACTTTGAAAACTATGTTACGTGCGAATGATGTCATGATTCGTTTTGGCGGCGATGAATTTATATTACTGTTCGATAGTCTATACGTTGATGTTGTAAGTAAAAGAATGGAAAAAATACGTACTAGTATTGAAGAGTATTTTTCAGCTCAAGAACTATATCTGAGCTTTTCATATGGTATTAGCACCTTAGATGATGGTGTTAAAGCTGCACTCAACATTGCAGATCAGAATATGTATGAACAGAAACATATTCGAAAGTTGGCTAAGCAGTAATAAAAAGAGATCACTATGATCTCTTGTTATCATCAATAAAATGTCATTGCTTAAACTTGATAACGTGTTTTATCACCAATATCAAAATGTAATGGCATACGCCACTTACTAAATGCAGCTACGCCTAATAAGATTGCGCCAAGCATTGCACACGCAATAACGCCGGCGGGAACATTAAAGATAAAACAGAACCAAAAGCCAGCTAATACAATAGGGGTAAGCAGCAATGCTTTAATTTGAAAACAAAAGTATTCTTTGACGGAGAGTGCGCTAAACACAAATAAAGCAGCACCTAATGCTAACGGTTGCCATAAACCAGCAATTAGCCAAATAGCAGCAAATAAACCAGCCCCTTGAATTAACCAGCGGAAGCGTTTGTCATAAATGTGGACGGTTGTTGAAGCTAATAAAGCGACAATAATTAAGAATGGCGTTGCTGGTATCGTTTCGTAGCCAATAATAGCCATGATAAGTGCAGCAATCGTTAGTGCAGAACGGTAAAGCACAACAGTGAGCTTATCTAATACATCAAGTTCACATTTAATATGGGGATCAGCCATATCTACTCCAAAATAAAACACAATACAAAATAATAACGTCAGTTTACTGAATGAAGATGCTGACTTAAATAACTATTTAGTCAATATAGCTTTTCATTGACCTGCTTTAAAAAAATACCTTTCATGAGAAAAAATATCGATGCTTAAAATGAATATATACGTTTTGACTCAGGTATATCTGACGGTATGAGTGCTACTGAAACCGATGTTGAATTACGCTTAAATCTGAAGAACTTATTTGATATTGAGTACTTTGGCGGTGGTGGAAAAACAAATACAAATGTAGCTGGTGATCGAGAGTAAAGGCTAGGCATCAATGCAACATTATAATCAACTGAACCGTATTAATTCTTTTTATCGCTAACATTTCGCTCTGTATAATGCAGGGGGCTTTTTTCCTTTTTAGCGTGACCTTTAAAACAATTACTTAATAAAGAATCTATTAATAGAAGGTTACTGTTGATTGGTGAATAAAGGCACGGCAGAATATCATTAATGTAGTTGCTACACTTTCGTTAGGTCTGAATCCAATCATGAAAAAAATATTTACTATCAGTATGCTAGCTGCACTTACTGGCTGTATGTCTACACCGCAAACTCAAGCACCGGTTGAAACAATTAATCAATCTAATGCAGAACAAACAATAAAACCTATCGATACCGTAGCGGAAGTCGATCCAAGTGTTGTGTCTGAACCTTTATATTTATCCAGTGAATCTGTCGCCATTAGTGAAAAACAACTCCCAACAGAAACAACACCTGCTGTTGTACCAACAACAACTGAAACCCCAAATACGCAGACGACAGCAATAGAGCCTGAGCAAAATATAGCACAAGCTGATAATGCTAAGGTTCAAACACCTAATGATATGGTAGATATCGTGGGTGAAGACCATCAAGTATCAGCCCAACGTGTTGCTCAAAATACTCAGAACAAAAATGTAGTCGAGGCAACACCACAAGCAGCAGCGAATGTAGCGACAGCAGCAACAACGGCTGAACAAGCGGCAGAAATGGCGGTTGAAAGTACACCAGAACCTGAAGTTGTAAATGAACAAGCGACAGAAGCCACGCCAAATACACAGCCAATCGATGAAACACAAAACGCAGTTAGCAAAGAGGCTGTGACAGAAGAAGCGGCAGTAGGGGAGAAAACCACAGCCGTTAAAGGGTTCAGTATTCAACTGTTAGCCATGCGTGAAACAAATGAATTTAAACCCTATTTAAGTCAGTTACCCACCGATCAACCCGCATGGCTCAATGATAAGATGATCAATGGTAGTAGTGTCTATACCTTGTTATATGGTCATTACAAGGATTATGAAACTGCAAAAGCAGCACTGGCAGCTATGCCTCAAAAAGTGGTTCAATCTGGCGCATTTGTTCGTAACCTCGCAGATATTGAAGCAACACAATATCCAACATTACAACGTATTCGTTAAGCATTTCACATAACAGATTATATTGATGAAAAGTCATTTATTACGGTAAATGACTTTTTTATTGCCGTAAGTCCAGTAGATACATGTAAGCACGGTGTTAGAAGCGTTGATTTACTAAGCAAGTAACGAGTCAAATTTAAAATAAATCACGATTAGCGATAGCAGAGGGTGCACAGTATCGATTTTTTTGATTACTATGTTATTCACACAGACTTTGACGATTTTGCATTGGTTCTATTTGTATCAAAGTTATTAATTATTTTCACGTTAGCGACATCTAAAGCTAGCGGCGTTTACAAGGGATGATGATGAGCTCTATCCATGTTTTATTATTATGCGGCGGCGGTAGTGCTGAGCATGAAGTTTCTCTCGTATCAGCAAACTTTATTGAAGAGCAACTAAAAACGATCAGCGGTGTTACTTATACTCGAGTAGAGATGACTAAAAATGACGGCTGGTTAGACGCTGAAAATCGTTCTTGTGAGTTAAATTTAGACAAAACATTGATTGTTGGCGATCAAGAAGTAGTGATCGATTATGTCATTCCTTGTGTTCATGGTTTCCCAGGTGAAACGGGCGATCTGCAATCTTTACTGACAATCGCTGGTCTACCTTTCTTAGGGTGTGGAGCAGAAGCAAGCACAAATTGCTTTAATAAGATCACAACTAAACTGTGGTTTGATGCACTAAACATCCCTAACACGCCTTATATTTTCCTAAGTGAAAACAACCAAGAAGCACATCAAGAAGCGCTTGAAGCATTTAAAAAGTGGGGCAAGGTCTTTGTTAAAGCGGCTTGTCAGGGATCTTCAGTTGGTTGTTACTGCGTAACGACTGAACAAGAACTAACAGATGCTGTTAACAATGCGTTTGGTTACTCTGATCAAGTACTTATTGAAAAAGCGATTAGTCCACGTGAACTGGAAATTGCTGCTTACCAATACGGTGACGAGCTAGTGATCACCAAGCCGGGTGAAGTATCTTGCCCAACTGATAAATTCTACAGCTACGAAGAAAAATACAGCGCTGATAGTGTATCAACCACCATGGTTGAAGCAGAGAACTTAACGCAAGAGCAGATTGAAGCGATCCGCACTTATGCTCGTAAAGCGTTTGTACAAATGAAGCTAAAAGATCTTTCTCGTATTGATTTCTTCCTAAGTGAAGACAACGAAATCCTACTGAATGAAATCAATACCTTCCCAGGAATGACGCCAATTTCTATGTTCCCGAAAATGCTAGAGCATCACGGACATAAATTTGCTGAGTTCATCGAACAAGCAATTAAGAGCGCAGCGAAGTAATCATCGCCACGTTTAGCTAAATATAAAATAAAGCCCGTATACATGTTTATGAACAAGTTTACGGGCTTTTTGCTGGTGGATGTGAAGTTATTTATCGCTGTTTTTCTTAGCGAATTTTTTTAATTCATTATCACGTTTACCACGTTGGCCAATATATTGTGCGGGCATAGCAGGGCTTCGCCAACGTCCCTGATGCTGAATTTGACTAATAGATAGACCAGAATCGGCTAAATCTTGGCTTGCACCAACACGGGGTGATTGTCCTGAGAAAATGACATCAGCAGGTAAATCCAACTCTTGGCTTGCACGACGGAAAACACGGTAAATTGATGAGTGATCCAGTGGTTTATCGCCAATGTTACTGTGTCTATCAATACGTCTAAATACAAAGCTGTCCATAATCATGCCGAGTGTTAACCAGCGTTGAACCGCTTTAGAGGCTAAATCGCTAAGGGCAATAATCCTATCGTTTACAGTGATATTGATTAAGCCCGAATCTTCTATTTCAATATGATTTATTGTCAGTGCTGCGACTTCTGAACGTTTTAACATTGCCTCAAAGGTAATAGCCCAAATGGCCATATCGCGGACATCTTTGGGTTTTGTTGATAGGGCAAAGATATCAAGTAATGCCTGTAAATGATTATCTCTAAAGCCTTGTGCATGGGTGTAGTCATCATGTTTATCTAACCGCTGCTTATGCATTGCGAGCTTAATTTCTTGGCTTTGACATGGATTAGCTAGGGCATGACATTTATGAATAAGCCCTATAGTGACAATGTAACGTTTCAAGCTGGCTAATTTACGTGACTCTGCCATTTTTTCGATAAAACGATGCACTGTTTCGGCTGTTGCAGGTAATGCTGATACCTTATTGTTTTCACAGAACATTAAAAAGTGGTTCCAGTCATTTTTAAACGCCACCAAGGTATTTTTAGCGTAACTATGGTGGGTAAGTGATTGCCAAATAGCAATGTTATCTGCCACTTGTTTAAACTGAGTAATACTTTTGGCACGTTTTACATCACAATCAATAATTGGAATTTTTTTCGCCATTACTTAACACCTAACGCACTATAACTTTATATCTAGAGTAAATTATAACACTATATATTGAACAAAGTATGCAAACTTTAAACATAAACCGCTTTAGTAGCATTAAAATACTAGTCATCAATAAAACATCATGCTTAAATTACAGAGCATTTATTAACAAATGGTAACCTTGTTATCATGATGTTGGACTTAAAGTAAGACAAGGATCAACAGTATGAAAAAACGGATTTTTCACCGTGGATATACTATTGAAAATACAACGGGCGTTACCAATGAATGGAAATCAGCAATTAAAGGTAACCCTATCAGCGGCACACTGACTGAAATTAAAAAAAGTGTTGATTGGTGGTTGGACATGAGTACATTCATTCATCCTCAGAAGTTCTCATCTCAATCCTCAAAGCCCGTTTCCCAAGGTTCATCTGAGAACTATCGTGGTTTTATCATACGTAATGATACGGGTAAGCCTAACGAATGGTATTTGCTTTTAAGAGGGCAGTTATTAAAGGGTAATGCGACATCCATTAAGCAATACCTTGATAAAGTCATTGAGAAACAATCTAAAGCGCAATAAACGACAAAGCCTGCTAATTCAGCAGGCTTTGTTTTAATCGTTATGACTTACTCTTTGTTTTTTATTATCTAATCGTCAGCATCTTCTTTTGTAACATCAACAAGGTAATCACCTTCTAGCCAGTTACGTCCAATTAAGAGTTTGTATTCTAATTTACTACGATCACGTAAGTTAACAGGAATTGCTTTGTTCTGACCGTTCCAAATCAGATCCATGACAACGGCATAACGACGCTCGACACCTTGCGCATTACGAATTTTACTTACTTTAATAATTTTAGCGGTGTGCGTGACTTCTTGACCAAGCTCATTCTCAGTTGTGAAAGTAATCTTGCGTCCTAAATTATTATGCATACCTTGCTTACTGTCGTCGTTCTCAGTTTTTCCGTCGATTTTGATATTGTAAGCATTGATAGATGTTGTGTTAGCTCCTGTATCTATACGGGCTTTATAATTAATACCAAGATCTTTTACTTTGATCGTTTCAACGGGGCCCACAATGGATTTTCCATCACATTGTGGTGTAGCAAAAGTTGTTCCTGAGGCAAGCAAAAGCACCGCAGAGATAAAAATGTTTTTCACACATACTCCTGAAACAAATAATATATCTATTTACTGATAATAGACTGGATACACCATTATTGGTTCAAGTGATTGTTAAAATTCATTAAAAAGCTTGGATTTCAGGGCTAAACATTGCAAGTACTTCTTCTATTTCTCTTATACAGTCTTGCGTTGGTGTAAAATGCACCGTATTAAACCCGAGTGATTTAGCTGTTTCGATATTAGGATAATGATCATCAATAAAGAGACATTCATGGGGATTAAGATGATAACGTTGACACAAAAGATCAAAGATTTCAGGCTCTGGCTTCATAGTTAGCTCTTTTCCTGAAACAACACCACCGTCAAAAAATGAAATAAAATGATGCTTTTCGTACAAGGTTTCAAAAAAAGCACTACACATATTGGTTAGGTAGTAGGTAGGGTAGTTTTTATCTAGAATTCTAAAAAATAATGCCTCAGTTTCTGGTATTTTTTCCAAACTTAATTGTATATGGTTAATGAAATCTTCCATCCGTTGGCATGAAATCCCTGTCCTTGCTGAAAATTTAGGTATTTCCTCTGCTAGAAGCATAGTCCCACGATCAAGCGCTAACCAATCAGGATGGGCGAGTACTTGTTTCATTAGGATATTTTGCTCATCTATAGATTGAGTAAAAGTATCTACTATTTTCTGTGGATCCCACTCAAATAACACTGCACCAAAATCAAATATAACATTCCGAATCATAAGCTGTTCCGTTTAGTGTTCTTTTCTTGATAATATTAGCTTAAAGCGAATTAGCAAGATTCATATGTGAACTTGAAAGCTTATTCACAATAACCACGTAAACAATGAGACTAATTGCACAATGAATGATAACAGTCGTTTAGTTTTCTCAACCGAAACTGGTCGAATTAAAGAAGAAACTGTAGCACCCGTTCGCCCAAAAGGTGATGGTATTGTCCGTATTCAGCGTGAAACTAAAGGTCGTAAAGGCAAGGGAGTTTCTATTGTCACGGGCTTAGATGTTGAGGACACCCAACTAAAGTTAATTGCTGCCGAATTGAAGAAAGTATGTGGCTGTGGTGGTTCAGTAAAAGATGGAAAAATTGAAATTCAAGGTGATAAGCGTGATGTAATTAAAGCGCACCTTGAGAAAAAAGGTCACACAGTAAAATTAGCTGGCGGTTAAGTCAGCAATATAGAAAAGAGGCCATTAAGCGGCCTCTTTTGCTTTGAAATGAGTTATATTTTTAACGCTCGGAATTTTAATTGAAAAGGCTACAAAGCAACCTGTTGTAGTGAGTACATCATGTTACTCTGGGCAGCCTGCATCAATCATTGCTTGAATATGGTTACCGTAGAACGAATCGTCTCCGACCCAACCCGCAGGATCGGGAGAAATAGCTGTGCCAGGCATGGTTTGATTAGCTGCACTTCTTAGCACTGTGTTGCAATAATCAAAGGAGATACCACCTATCTCATGGCAACTCGCACATGCACCATCGCCAAGTTCAGCAAAGGCAGGGGGATTTGTCCAGCCTTGTGCAGAGATCGGCTGATAGCGAACATTAGGATCAATGTCGTAATCATCAGAAATATCAATTGGCGTGTCGGGGTGAATTAAGAAAACGTTCTTACCTCTATGGCAGTTAGTACAGTTTTCAGCGAGGTTATCACCATTTTGAATATCCGAAATTTTAAACGTTAAATCTTCACCACCTGTAATTCTTCCGCCTGTTTCTTTACTGATATTATCCCAAAAACACGCTTTACCTGTGGTTTTACTTTGGCAAATGATGCCAAGAAATTGTATATATTCACTGCCTGAAGCCCCTAAACTCCAGCGAGGTAGTGCCATACAGGTTCCTGCAACACTAGGATCTTCATAGGCATAAACTTCAGTTCTTCGGCTAGCAAGAAAATCAGTGGTTGCTGTACCTTGGTGTACCCATAAATCAGAGCCCCAATCGGGTGGAATAGGGACATTATTTTCACGGCAAGTCGCAGCATAATCGTCAGTCGTTTCTGGTGGGATCAATATAATATGCGTTAACCAAGAGCGTTGATTTAGAAACTCAAATAGCCAGCTGTAATCACCTAAGCGTGAAATAGGGAACAGGTGATGGGTCTGTTTACGGAACAAGCGAAACGAAGTAAGGTATTTATCTTGTGTCGCTTTATCTGCACTGCTTAACATGGCATCTATCATGCTATTAGAAAATAAGACCTTATCAACCTCATTTTTTTCATCGAGATCTTCAAATGCCTTATAAGCTTCGTTAAATGTATTTTGCTGTTCCTCTGTCAAAATAGGTAACACATCATCAACTAATGCGTCTTGCATAGATAAAACCTGATCTTTATCTAGCGTTAACTCATTACCTACCGCGTCATACAACTTATCGTAATAACCGCTTGAGATATCACTGATCAAAAATTTAGGCTCAGGATCATCAGTAGGTTCAGTTTCGTTCTCTGGTGTGCTGGGAAGTTGTTCATCAAGGGGAGGGAGCTCAGCCGTTGGTGTATCAACTTCAGTTGTATTTGTTGTGTCATCAGAGCTTCCTCCTCCACATCCTGTGTAGGCTAAAGAAGCTAATAACACAAAAAGTATCGTGTACTTCATCAATCATTCCTGTACTTATTGTGCTTAGAATCAATTACAGAAAGGATAGTGAGCAATAAATAATCACAAATCGCATAATTAAGAATTGAGGTATAGAAGCAAGAATGTTCTATAGTGAAGGTGTCATATATAAATAAAATTTAAAATAATGCCGCAACATAAAAAGCGCTTACTAAGTAAAATACTATGTTGGAACGGTTACTGAAAATGCATAAAAATAAAGAGAATAGACATGTCAGAACTTAATGTTTTTAAACAACCCAAGCCGTTTTATCTCATTTTTTCCATCGAGTTTTGGGAACGTTTTGGTTTTTATGGCATGCAAGCCATCCTTACCGTTTACTTGGTCGATGTGCTTGCCATGTCAGAAGCCGAGTCATTTACCTTATTTGGCGCATTTTCAGCATTGGTGTTTGGCTCTATTGCTATTGGTGGCTGGGTTGGTGATAAAATTATAGGTACAAAACGCACCATCGTATTGGGTGCAATTGTGCTTATGTTAGGGTATGCACTACTGGGTATTTCAGCGTCAGGCGAATTTAATAGCAAGGAACTGATTTATATTGCGATGGGGTTTATTACTATTGGTAATGGCCTATTTAAAGCGAATCCATCCAGCTTATTAGCTAAAGTTTATGAAAAAAATGATCCACGATTAGATGGTGCTTTCACCATGTATTATATGGCGATTAACCTCGGCTCATTTATCTCTACATTACTTACCCCATGGATATCTGAGCATCTAGGTTATGGAATCGCATTTGGTGTAAGCTCAATTGGTTTATTGATCACCATCGCTAATTTTCTTGTTAGCCGTCGATTAGTAAAGAACATTGGTTCTCAACCAGACAAAGAGCCAGTTAATTACGGTAAGTATTTTATCGTTGTTATAGGAACTATTCTATTAGCGTTTGTGAGTGCATTTTTGTTGCAACATATCTTTTATGCTCACCTGATCCTTGCCGTTGTGGGTGTCACCATTGTTACCTTATATTTCAAAGAAGCATTACAAACGACAGGATTAGAGCGCGCAAAGATGATGGTTGCGTTTGTACTTATGCTACAAGGAATCGTCTTCTTTGTTCTGTATTTTCAAATGCCAACGTCGTTAAATTTTTTCGCTATACACAACATTCACCATAAGATCTTTGGTATCGAAGTACAGCCAGAGCAATTTCAAGCACTCAGTCCATTTTGGATCATGATCTGTAGCCCTATACTCGCCATGGTATATAACAAAACGCGCGAAAACTTTTCCATGCCCTATAAGTTTGCTTTAGGTATGGTGTTATGTAGCTGTGCATTTCTTATATTAACCTTAGGCAGCCATTATGCAGATGCTAACGGTATAATGAGCTCAAATTGGTTAATACTTAGCTACTTATTGCAATCTCTTGGTGAGCTATTAGTTTCAGGATTAGGGCTTGCGATGATAGCCCAATTAGTGCCACAACGGATGATGGGATTTGCCATGGGGATGTGGTTTTTAACATCAGCAACTGCAGCGGTTATTGCAGGGTGGGTGGCAACATTAACAGCCGCACCTAAAGGGGTAACCGATCCACATACAACGCTAGAAATTTATGGTGTAGTGTTTAAAGAAATCGGCGTTATCACGGGTATTATTGCCATAATAACATTGATGATGGCACCTAAACTCACTCGTGTTATACAAGGTAAATAACCCGTTACGCGATTTTACAACATGTACACTGGCAATAAGACATCATCGTCTTAAGGAAATATATTCCCAAATGTTTACCATGTTCATAATCGTGATTTAATGAAGTTATATCACTACCAATAAGTTTAGATTTCAAAGGCTTATGCGGGAAGATTTCATAAATATTAACATCATCAGGAGGGTTGGCAATAAAGTGTTCACTCTCGCTATAGCTTTTCTCGTGTAATAACAGCATATCAATTAATGTTGCTGCTTTAGTTTTTGATAAGCCTGCTTTTACTTTATGTAACCATTCATGATTCGCGCTAAGGCCAATAGGGTTAGTGCGAATAACAACAATGTTTTTAAAACCACGGTTATAGGCTTCTTTAGCTGGAATTGGAGCATTAAGGCCACCATCAACCCAATAATGATTATCAGAATAAATAGGTTGACGGTTTAATACAGGAATAGCACAAGAGGCTTTTAAGCGTTGATCCCATGAGTCAGAATTTAAATCAAAAAATCCCGCTTGATGGTGATCAATACCTGAAGCACTAGCAAGCACCGTTTTATTTTGCATATTACGGCGACCCGTTTCCCAGTCTAACTTTAATGTGGTTTGGGTTTGTTCTAATAACCAATCCAAATCCATACCACCTCGATTTGAAAACAGTTTGGAATAGCTAAAAAACTTCTTCTTTGTGGTGATTTCTGTGATCACACGATAAGCATGTTTTTTTTGTTCACAGATATATGAGGCAAGATTTAATGAACCAGCAGAAGTACCAATTAATAACGAAAATGGATTAAACTCATGCTCAAGAAACGCATCTAAAACACCTGCAGTAAAAATACCTCGTTGGCCTCCACCTTCAGTAACAAGTGCGATATCTGAAATATTTTTTTTTGTAGAACAAAGAGCTTCAAAATTATTACGACAATATGAGATATGTTTTCCAGTCATGGTTAAATCCATTTTAGTTAAAAAATACCGATAATTTTAACCTAAAAATTATCGGTAATTGTTTACGCAGCACGAACATGTAATGGTAATTCACAACCATTTTTTGTTAGTGAAAATTGTAATAGGTTTAAATCACGACTTCTAAATGCACCAGCACAACTTAATAAGTAATAACGCCACATACGATAGAAACGGTCGTTATATTGATCAGATATTTTATGCCAGTTACGTTCAAAGTTTTCACACCATGCCATTAATGTCTGATCATAATCAGGACCAAAGTTATGAATATCTTCAATATTCATTTTTCCTTCAAGCGCACTGCTTAATTGTGTAATAGATGGAACAACACCATTAGGAAAAATATATTTATTAATCCACGGGTCAGTTTGATTCACTGATACTGGGCTACCAATAGTATGTAAAAGGAAAATACCATTATCTTTTAAAAAACGATTAGCGCAATTAAAAAACTCGGTATAATTTTCAGGACCTACGTGTTCAATCATGCCTATAGAAACAATGCGATCATATTGTTGAACTGGCTGATACTCACGATAATCTTCTAAAATAATTCTTACAGGTAGCCCTTTATTATCTGCAATATTTTGACCTAGTTTCATTTGCTCTTGGGATAACGTTAAGCCATCACAAATAACACCATATTTTTCAGCAGCATAGTTCATAAAACTAGACCAACCACAACCAATGTCTAACAAGCGCATATCTGGTTTCAAATCCAGTTTTCGACAAATTAATTCCATTTTATTTTCTTGAGCTTCGTTTAGATTCTTTGCTCCTTTCCAATATGCGCAAGTATAAGCCATACGATCATCTAACATATTAGTATATAAATCGTTACCAATATCATAATGGAAAGGAACATCTTCTTTTACACGAGATACAGATTGATGATTGATGAGATTTTTTAGTTTAGATACGCCAATTTTAGCTGCTATTTTAAACTTATCTGTGCTTGAAAGTTTTTCTTCAATATTTGAACGTAATAATTTGCTTATTAGAATATCAATTCTTTGGCAATCCCATAGGTGATCCATATACCCTTCACCAAAGGCAATAGTTCCTTGAGATAAAATATTATCGAAAAGCTTATCGTCGTTAACGATAATATCCCACGGACGGTCACCATTAATTTTAATGTCAGCTTGATTTAAAAGATTAGAAAAAAGTTCTTTATTAGGCATAACAGACCCTGATTATTATTGATAATATACAATGATTTTTAATAATGTATGTGATTTATTGTTTAATTCTCAGGAATAGTATCAAACATATATTTTTATAAAATTCAAAATAGATGAAAGTGATATTAAGATTTACTAAAAATAATAAAGTATTAAACCGACATACATTTAAATACGAATTGTTCTTAAGTTAGAAGTATTATATCGCGGATGTTTTTTTCTGTATTTAGAGTTAAAGACACAAAAAAACTAAATACAGACATTGGGCGTGAATAATTTTACTGTGATGTTGGGGAGTTAAAATTAAAAAAACAACGGGTAAGGAAATCAGAATCTATTTTTTACAAAGTAGAAATAGAAAGTGATTAAGAAGGATCAAAAAAACGGCGATCAAACATGTTGATCGCCGTGGCAGTAATTAATTCCAACATAACTTAACCATGAGCAGCTAAGTTATTTACTTACAAACTTAGGTGCGGGAAGCTTGATAAATAGGTTCGATTGTTTCTGCCAAAGCAGCATCAAACTCAGATTGAGGCTGATCTGCATATAAATCATCGGTAAGTACACGAGAGAAACTTGCAATAATACCGTTGTTTTCAGATAACTTTTCACACGCTTTCATAAGTGGAAAACCACCTGATAAAGCAACCACTCTAATTACATTAGGGTGTGAGATCGTATCAGCGTATAAATTAGGTTGCTCTGGAAGTGTGAGTTTTAGCATAACGTAATGGCTAGGGTGTAAATTATCTAATTGAGACATTAACTCACGATTTAAGATAATTTCAGCCTGCGCTTTTTCTGGGCTATCAATACTCACTTCAGGCTCAATAATAGGCACTAAACCAGCATTGATAATTTGTTGAGCAAATAGAATTTGCTGTGCAACCACATCTCTAATACCTTGTTCATTGGCTTCCCAAATCACAGAGCGCATTTTAGTGCCGAATACATCTTTAGCTTTTGCTTTAGCTAAGAGTTGATCTAGCTCTGGCATTGGTTTCATTAATTGTACGCCATTAGCTTTATCTTCTAAGCCTTTATCGACTTTTAAAAAGGGAACAACACCTTTTTCTTCCCATAAATATTGTGAAGTTGGTTTGCCTTCAATTTCACGGTCTAACGTATTTTCAAATAAAATAGCACCGATAATACGATCACTAGTGAAGACTGGGCTTGTAATAATACGAGAGCGCATGGCATGAACAAGATCATACATCTGTTCGTCATTATTGTAGTCTGATTCATTAATACCATAAGCTTTTAATGCTTTAGGTGTGCTGCCGCCACTTTGGTCAAGTGCTGCAATGAAACCATCTTGAGTACGCATTTTTTCTAGTTGTTTTGAAAATGTCATCATAATTCCCCCTGGGACTACTTGTGATTCAGTGCCACATGCTTCAGCGTTTCTACAGATTTATTATCTTTCTAACTTGTTACAAACTATAACGAATAATTTTATTGCTGAATTTATAACTTTTGACAATTAAAAGCTAAAAACAGCCACTGCGTGTTTTTAGTTCTTACATGTCGGTTAAGTATCGCATTTACCTCTGATTTAACATCATCACGGGCTCGCCATCCCCAAAAACGTTCTCTCGCTTTTATGGAACTGCGAGCCAGATCAATAATGGGGGAAAGATAACGGCTGTTGTTATCTAGTTGGTACATCACAACTTCTAATTCTTTAAGCGTCCAAGGTTCAAATAACAAAGGAACGGGGATATTTGCTAATTCAGGTATCCATTTATGGATAAACTCACCATCAGGATCATGTTCTTGTGCCTGTTTAGTCGGGTTATAAATACGAATAGTGTTAATACCTGTGACACCAGCTTGCATTTGGAATTGGCTGTAATGAATACCGGGTTCGAAATATAAAAACAATTGGGCAAGGTGAGTGACATCGTCATGCCAGTCAATATTCAAGTGGTGGGTAAGAAAGTTAACAAGCATTGAACGCATTCTGAAATTGATATAGCCGGTGTGATACAAACATCGCCTGCAAGCATCTATAAGAGGGATCCCAGTATTGCCGTGAAAGATAAAGACTTGGCTATTTACACAGCAAACTGATGGTTCATATCTTCCAATGATTGGCCGATAAATCGCAATAAGCCACACACATTTACTTTTATCATCAATCTAGAGTACTTGTATGATTAAAACAATGTATACCCAAGCGACTTCAATATGCCTGATTCAGAGCTAAGGTCGTCTCGCTGAACACTGCACCTTGAGGTTGCTTGGGTATATAACATTACGAAGTAAATAATCTTTTTTCTCACTTGGTACGTAACAGTCATTACACTTAATGTTTAAAACAAAGAGAAGAGACACATGATGACGATGCCACTAAGTAAACTAGAAAAATTCTTTTACATTGATAAATTGGTTGTTCATTCGTTAGATTTATCATTGTATCAAGTATCAGTGGTTATAGATGAACAAGAGCATTACATTACTAATGAAAAAGGTGATTACATCAAAGCGATTTCTATATTAGAAATACAAAAAATATGCAGGAAATTAAAAGTAAAAACCTGGGTGCTTAGGCAACAAAGTGCTTACGATGAAATGATAGGTATGCCAAATGGCAAACAAGATAATACTTTAGAAGTTCCATTAAGCAATAATAAACTTTATTAAATTACTGAGTATAATAAATGAGGTGCTTTTCTTGTCATTTTAATCACTATCAATAAATGACAACAAAACGATAATCAATATATTTAAATATAAACAGAGCCATTCATAAGGTGAATGATTGTGTGATAAATAGCTGCATATTTCTGTAAATAAAATCGAATTATTGCTAAATAATCAATGTAGACTATTCATAGTGATGACTAATAGCTTATTTTTCAAAAATAAAAAGTTAGTAATATCTAATATCTGTTTTTATAACTGTCTATTCTCTATAGAATCAAAGTCATAATACTAACTATCGAAAAAAGCAATATCTTGCTTATTAAGTTGCAATAATAAGCGATTATATTAGTAGACGATAAAAACATAGCAGCATCACTCATGTCTTCATATCGCCTTAAAAACGTATTAAAAGCTAAATTAAGAAAGACGTTATTATTGTCCTTAATAGCTTTACCGATAACAGCATTCGCACATACGCATTCTGAACATCATGTTGAACTTGATAAAAAACATCATTCAAATATTCATCATCATGTAGTTACTCACCATTACAGTCATAATATTGAACATAAACATAGCAAAACACCAAAACATAGTGAGAAGCATGAAACGCATCATGCACATTCAACACACCACCGCACAAATCATCATGTAGTGCATAAATCGCATTACTCACACCATGATAGTCACTCAAGGTACCATGATAGTCACTCAAGGCATCATGTTAGTGCTAGGAGGTATAGAATTCCTGTCGATTACTACACCTTGAAAGGGCATTACGTACATCACAGATCATTTTGGTCTGATGTCAGGAATTTGAGGCTGTCTCAAAAATGGCGTGCTAAGATCTGGCATGCTTATTCACATTGGGCGCATACGCCATACCTTTATGGTGGTAACTCACATCATGGTATTGATTGCTCAGCATTTGTTCGTCGAGTGTTTAATGAGGTCTATCATGTACATTTACCAAGAACCACATTACAGCAAGTAAAATTAGGTTATAAAGTTAGAAAAGAAAACCTTCACTATGGTGATTTAGTCTTCTTTAAAACCAGTGGCTGGCATCACCATGTTGGAATCTACTTAGATCACGGACGTTTTGTGAATGCAACAAGTTCACGCGGTGTGGCTATATCCAATATTAATCATCCCTATTGGCGTAAACGTCTATGGCAAATACGTCGATTAGTTGATTAGACGATTAATGAAATAAAGTGAACTAAGTGCTGCTGATATAGTGGCACTTTTTTTATATGTATATGAATAAAAAATTGAAATATAGATTTGAAATTATTCATTTAGAAACTATAAATATACTAATAATTTATAAAGTTTATCTCGTGTTATTTTAGAAGTCCGATTAAATCAACTCATTTTTTAACTGATACCTATAGTAAAGTTATATGAATTTTATATTAAGATTTTATTACATTTAATTAAATTAAAGGTTTACGGTTTATACAAGTTAAAGAAAGTAAATGTAATTATTTCAATTAGTAACCACTGTTTTTACATGGATAGAATATTACGCTTTATTTTATTAATGGGTGAGTATTATGGATAAAAAAACATTACTTATTACAGGGACAAGACCTGAAATAATAAAAATGGCTCCGGTGTATACTGAATTTAAAAACCAAGATAAAGCTATTGAATGGTGTCACACTGGTCAACATGATTCTCTTGCAGAGCAAACATTTGAAGTCTTTGATATTAAACCTGATTATATATTTCAACGTCCAACTGGTACTACATTAGTTGATCTTTTATCTGGCTTAATGACAAATATTCAACCGTTGCTGCAAAAAAATAGCTACGATTGCGTTTTGGTTCATGGTGATACCAGCTCAACTCTTGCTGGGGCTTTGGCAGCGTATTACACAAAAGTACCTTGTATTGGACACGTTGAAGCAGGGCTTCGATCTGGCAGCTTACAACATCCATTTCCGGAAGAATCTAATAGAACATTAGTCGCTCGTATTGCGAATTTACATTTTTCCCCTACTGAAATTGCACAAAAAGCATTATTAGCAGAGGGGATTAATATAGATACAACCGTTGTAACGGGCAACACTATAATTGATGCACAAAAGTTATTAATAAATAAAGGGTTAGTGACCCCTACGGTGAGCAATACAGTATTAGTTACGACTCATCGTCGTGAAAATTGGCAATCCATTCCCACAATCAGCCAAGCAATTAAACATCTCTCCTCAATTAAGCCCGAATTAGATTTTGTCTTTGTCGTGCATCCCAACCCAACAGTAAAGCAAGCTGTATTAGATAACTTAAGTGGCATTGAAAATATTACCATTGTTGAGCCGTTAGATTACCTAGCGCTTCAGCAACTATTAGCTTCTGCTGTTTTAATTATGACCGATTCTGGTGGTATTCAAGAAGAGGCACCGACTTATGGCACGCCTGTTGTGATTTTACGAGAAACGACAGAGCGACCAGAAGCAATACATTTAGGTTTATCAAAACTTGCAGGAGCAAAAGATTATAAATCTATTGTAGATGCGGCCTTAACATTATTATCTATTGGTAAATCAGACGCTTGCTTTAATCCATATGGTAAAGGAAATGCATCCAAAATCATTCTCCAACGAGTGCAAGAGTTCTAATTATGGATATGTTCGATATTTTCATTTATTACCTATATGGATTACGTCTCGTTTTATTTGTGACTATGGTGATCTTATGTATTTGCGGTATCGATGATCTATTTGTTGATATTTATTACTGGGTGCGTCACTTATGGCGTAAAGGAACCGTTTATAAAAAATACACACGCAAAAACGTGGATGATCTTTATCAAAAAGACGAACAACCACTGGCTATCATGGTACCAGCCTGGCAGGAATTTGGTGTTATTGACAAAATGGCTGAGCTTACCGCGTCAAGTTTGGATTATGAAAATTACCAAATATTTGTAGGCACTTATCCGAACGATCCTGAAACCCAAGCTGATGTTGATCGAGTTTGCATGCGTTTTCCTAACGTGCATAAAGTTGTGTGTGCAAGGCCAGGACCGACTAGCAAGGCTGATTGCTTAAATAATATTATCTCATCAATTATTGAATTTGAGAAAAAGGCAAAGATTAAATTTTCGGGGTTTATTTTGCATGACGCTGAAGACATTGTATCGCCAATGGAATTACGTCTTTACAACTACTTATTGCCTGAAAAAGACCTCATTCAGTTACCTGTATATCCGTATACCCGCAAATGGTATCAAATGACGCCAGGGCATTATGCGGACGAATTTGCAGAATTACATGGCAAAGATGTTGTTGTCCGTGAATCTATTGCAGGGCAAGTACCTAGTGCTGGTGTGGGTACCTGTTTTAGTCGCAGAGCAATTTTAAAACTATTGGTTACCGGTGATGGTTTAGCGTTCGATGTTCAATCATTAACTGAGGATTATGAGATAGGCTTACGCTTAAAACAGTGGGGCATGAGCGAGATATTTGTACGTTTTCCTATTATTGATAAAGAACAACCAACACTAAAAGAATCGTCATTAGGCGTATCCCTGCACGATGGTAGTGTGGTTTGTGTGCGTGAACATTTTCCGACAACCTTTAGCGCTGCAGTACGTCAAAAAAGCCGTTGGATAGTGGGTATCGTGTTTCAGGGCTTTAATAAACAAAAATGGACCAATGACTGGAAGTTAAATTATTTTTTGTGGCGCGATAGAAGAGGCTTTATTAATAATACGATAGGCTTTTTGTCTATGGTTATTTTCCTTCAATTAGTGGCGCTCAGTATTTATTCTTACTTTGTGAAAGATGGTTATCATTTTTTGTCAATTATTGCTGATAATAAAGTGACTCAAGTACTATTAGTGATTAACACTTTCCTACTAATCAACCGCTTATTACAACGATTTTATTTTGTTAGCCGCTATTATGGTTACTTTGAAGGTTTCCTATCATTGCTACGTTTATGTTGGGGAACGGTGATTAACTTTGCAGCTAATGTACGTGCGATTCGTCAAGTAATTCAACAAGGTGATGTTCATCGTGTTGCTTGGGATAAAACGACCCATGATTTTCCAACTCTTGCTAATGATTCACGAAAGCAACCACTTGGTGAGATATTAAAACGTAACATGAAAATTTCAGAAGAGATGCTAACAAGTGTCCTTCTTGATATGCCTAAAAATCGCTTGATAGGCTCGTATTTAGTTGAGCAAGGGATAGTCAGCAATGATGATTTAAGTCAGGCGATTGCAGAACAATTTGAAGAAGAATTTGAACACTGTGATCCCTTTGAATTAGATCCTTCACTCATACATCTATTACCTAAAAAACTGGCCTTAAAATACTCGGTACTACCTTTGCGGAAAGATGGTAATACTTTGATTTTAGGAAAAGAAATGCCATTAAGCCCTGTCGCAAAAGCAACAATTTCGAGACGTTTAAAGTGCCCAGTTAAATCAGTGATCACCACCAATGGTGCAGTGACACTAGGGCTAAGATACTGGTATTTAGAACAAAAAGGGATCAATCCTTATCACATAATTAAGACCATGGTCGGTCACCATAAATACTCAAAAGCCAAATATAAGCCTTTGATTGATAAATACTATGCAACACAAAGTCAGTTGGGGCAGTGTTTGTTAATGAGTAGGGCAATTGAACCTGCTGTATTACATCAAGCAATTCTTGCTTATGAAAACGAGCATGAAAAAAGCTTCGGAAAATTTTTGATTAATCATCGCTATGTCACCAAAGAAGTAATTGATAAAGCACTTGAATTACAAGTCGACCAACAAATGAATGTTGATAACCTTATTAATGAGTGTAAACAGTACTAATGAATTATATCGAAAAAGCCTTAATCGCAAGCGTTTGTACATTATTAAGTATCAGAGTTGATGCGGATGACAATATTTACACTAATTTGTCTGATCTTGAACATTTTCGTACATACCCGTATGTTGATAAAGCGTTTAAAATGCAAAACAATCAACAATACAATGCGGCATTAGAAGAGCTAAATAATGCATTAGCAATTGTTCCAGCCCATATTCCTTTTTTAAAATTTGGTTATCAGCTAGCAGTCAAAGCCGATCAACCTATCAACATTCAACTCAAGTATCTAACTAAAATTCCGCAGGGTAAAAGGGGGGATGACATTCTTAATGTTTGGCTTGACGATGCCAACAACGGCAAGATCTATACGGATACCCAATTACAACGTATTGCTAGTACATTAACATCTAAACAGATGAAAAAGTTCTTTATATACAATGTTTATAAACTGTTAAAAAAATATAATGCAGAAACTGCAGTCGAATGGTCGTATAGTAAGCCTCATAAATATAAATCATTAGCGACTTTGCATTTTGAAGCGTATAACCTTTATGCAATAAAAAAACATGAAAAAGCCCAGCCGTTGCTAGAAAAACTTTATGAGTCATCACATAGCAACCAAACATATTTAAAGTATTTAGCCTTGAATACACTCGCAAATGGCAATGAAACTCAAGCATTAAAATATGCGGAAAAGATAATATTAGACAGTAGTTATAAAGACTTTTACAACCAGTATATAGAGTACCTATTATCAACTTATCAATACCGTAAAGCCAAAATTGAGCTCAATAAATTACACGATAATAATGCGCTACCAGAATCTTTTGCCAAACAGCATGATTATCTTAATTTATTAAATCAACAAACACTTAAAGAATTTTCGGTAATGTCTGATTGTCTAAAAAAGACAGTTACCAAGATCAGTACAAATAAAGCAGAACTAGCGCGATTTCAGTTTAAACACTGTAAGCCAGAAACTGACTCAGTAATGTGGATTAAACTGGCAAGTGAATTGAATTTATATACACAAATTGAAAACACCCAATTTAATACAGCAAGTGCTAAAAAGTTGAAAAAAGAGGTGTTACTAACACATTATAAACAACAAGAAAAATGGTTGAAAATCATAAACGAATTAAAAGATGATGGCTATAAATCACCATCATTATCACGTGATTTGGCTTATGCCTATTCACAAGTAAATCAATATAATAAATCTGCTCAGATCTTTTTTATCAACTATAAAAACAACCATCAGAATAGCGATTTAAGCCATGCTATTTTTAATGCGTTACAGTCGCCAAATGGGGATGAAATTGCAGCTTCGATGGTTAACTATGGATTGAAAAAACAGAAAGGAAAATTACTCGCTGATCCAATGTTTGTTAAGAACATTCTCAATATAACGCAACGTAACGTAAGATTATTCTCACCACAGAGTATTGCAGCCGCCAACCGAAAAATAGTGACATTGTCACCTAAAGTTTGGGGAATGCAGCATCAATGTCATTTGATTGAAGGCTTATCTACTAATGATGACTTTTTAAAACAAGCAATCGCATATTGTGTTGCTGATAAGGATCCGCTGAAGGCAGCTAAGCATTACCAATCCTCGCTTAAGCAACAACCCACCAAAGAACAAGCATTACTATTAGCAGAATGGTTTGCAAAAGCAAACGAATATCAAGCCAGTTCGACATATTGGCTTAAAGCGGTGCGTAACAGTACTGACCTAAAAGGGCTTACGCCATATTCACGTTATCTCTTTATTCATACACTTAATAAGGTAGGACAACCAACACTGGCTAATCAGTCTTGGGTAGAATCGGACTTTGATAAAAAAAATGTACAATGGTGGGAGTTAGGCATTGATATTGCTAAAAGGTTAGAAGACCAAGAAATATTGATTGCACGTATAGAGCAGGGAGTTGATCACACACAATCAGCAGTATTAACACAGTATCTAGCCGAACACATAGTGACAACTAGCGATAGTAGATTAGTTAACAAACTATTTGAAAATGATAAAACGGGCAATGCGAGTGCATTACTGGGCTATCAAACCTATAAAAAAGATCCACAGTTAGCACTACGTGCATTTGAAAGTGCATATCGTTATCCGAAGCACAAAAAAAATGTAGATATGATCTCTCAATATGCTGATCTCGAATATAAAAATGGCAATCTTAGCAATGCACAACAGCTTTATAAGTCTGCGATTGATCAAGTACTTGAACAAAAAGAAGCTAATCCGAAATTATTAGCGTACTTACAAAGCTCACATAAGAATATTGATCTAGGCTGGAAATACAATGTTTCTGGTTGGGTAGGAACAGATCAACAAAATGCGATACCTGGACTAACTAACAGCACAGGCAATTACTTTTTATACGAAGAAGCCAAATACTATTTTGAAAAACCTTGGTTACCACGTTCTGCTTTTTCTATTGCGGCGTTAAGTAATGGGGGATTTGAAGATAAGTTATCGGACAATATCACCGATATAGACTTATCATATCAAATTCAGCCCTTTGCTAAACATAACAGCTACTTAAAAGCAGGCATACGTCAGCGAGTTATTGGAAAAGATCGTAAAACACGACCTTACCTTCGTATTAGTTCCAACGTATTATCAAATGATAAATGGTCAAAAGATTGGAAGCCAGAGCCTGACCAGTGGCTATATCAAAGTCTTTATGCTGATGGTCTAATTTACGTTGATAATTTACATGATTATATTTTGTTTGCTCGCTACGAAATAGGTAACACATTTAAAATTAAAGAGAAATACCAGCAAAGGCTTACTCCATATACATTTGTACAATGGGCCGACGACAGTGAAGACATATCGACTGTTGTTGGCTTGGGAGTAAGTTGGAACTTTAAATTGTTTAACACAAAATACAATGGCTTGAACCTAGATTCAGAAGTAGGTCTTGAATGGCAACATACAGTAGAAAGTTCACAACGCAACAAATCAGACGATGCTGCATTAGTACGGTATTCCTTTTCCTTTTAATCGGTTGCCAGAACACAGCCCAGAAAAACGATCTCAGCATCTTTTACCAACCACTCAATCAAGACTACGATATTTCAATAAAGCAATGGCAGCATTTTGGAACTGAAATAAAAAAGCTAGGCGTTCAAAATGTTGTTATCCAATGGACGCAATATGGCAATGAAACTTTTGGTGAATCACATGGTTGGCTTGCTAAGCGGATGGAAGTACTTCAAGACAACAATATAAAGCTATGGGTTGGCTTATATTCAGATCCCAATTATTTTCGACAAATACATACAGATCAAACCGCACAAAAAGTATATTTAAAGCAATATTTCGATAAGTTACATGAATCCTATTTACAATGGCGAGTATGGTTAAAGGTATATGCTAATAAAGTCCAAGGGTTATATTTACCATTGGAATTAAGCGATTATGACTTCAAAACACCAGCTCAAAGAGAACAGTTGGCAGAGATCTTAGCGCAACAAGTGAAGTTATATGACCAGCCATTAATGATAAGCCTTTATCTATCGGGTGAATTACCTCAAAAACAGATAAAGCTATGGACAGAGCAACTTACAAACTTGGGTTTAATTGTCTACGTACAAAATGGTGCGGGAACTCAAGCATTATCGGCAGATGAACGGCATGCATACTTAAATGATTTAGACTGTAATGTCGGCATTATCCGCGAAATCTTCGTGCAAGACAAAGCATATAAAAGTTTCAAAGCTGATCGTATAAGTAAAGGAAAACTCGACGGCATTTTGAACGAAAAAACCTGCCATCCAGACGCTATGTTTTCTTTACGTTACTTACCCATCAATTCCAATCCATTGAAATTGGTTGGCGAAAAGTAATTTCATTGTGGGTATATTTTTTATATTTAAAATTGAAATATAAATTTGCAGTAAATTATATTTTAATTAAATAAGAGAGCGATGTGTCGCTCTTTTTTAGTTTTAAGTATATGTAATTCATGATGTTGGAGAGAATATAAGTACCTTTTCCTTACAATCATTTTAAACGGTGTATTATTTTTTTCTTTTTATAATTGAATATATTGTTTTATTATCGTAAATTCAGTCCGAATTATAGGTTGATTGAAAGTTACGTAA